>NZ_CP159811.1:350775-701550 GCF_047720245.1 Candidatus Pelagibacter sp. Uisw_137 | reverse complement strand
TTTTAGCAGCCAATATTAAAGCTGATAGCTCTCACAGATAATTATGTTAGCGCACGCGATATTTTTTTATACATTTTCTTTTATAGCAATTGTTTCTGCTATAATGGTAACAGTATCTAAAAACACTGTTCATTCTGTTTTCTTTTTAATTTTAGACTTCATAAGTATTTCATGCCTATTTATAATGATTGGCGCTGAATTTTTGGGAATGATTATGTTAATTATTTATGTTGGGGCTGTTGCTATTTTATTTTTATTTGTAGTTATGATGTTAAATGTAGCTCAACAAAAAAATCAGTGGTTCAGTGCAGAAAAAAGTTCAAAACATATACCTATTGGGCTAATAGTTAGTGTGATAATATTTTTTGAATTATTAATAGTAATTGGTGGATGGAAATATAAACCTGATCTTGTCTCAGCTATGTCTTTAACAATTGATAGAGATATGACTAATACTCATTCAATCGGTTACGTTTTATACACAGATTACATTCATGTTTTTCAGTTAAGTGGAATGATTTTATTAGTTGCAATGATTGGAGCTATTGTTCTTACATTTAGACAAAGATCTGGAGTTAAAAGACAAAGTTATTTTAGCCAGATATCCCGTGAAAGATCTGATGGTGTTGAATTGATTGATGTTGAGAGTAATAAAGGAGTTAAATCTGATGATTAATATAGGTTTAGGTCATTATCTTACATTGGCTGCAATAATTTTCACTATAGGTATAGTTGGATTATTTTTAAATAGAAAAAATATTATAGTAATATTAATGAGTATTGAGCTTATATTGCTAGCTGTAAATATTAACCTAGTATCATTTTCAATATTTTTAAATGACATTTCTGGGCAAATATTCACTCTTTTTATATTAACTGTTGCAGCAGCAGAGGCAGCAATAGGTTTGGCAATTATTGTTGTTTATTACCGAAACTCATCAACAATTGATGTTGAAAAAATCGACAGTTTAAAAGGATAATATGGAATTATCTTTAATATTTCTGCCCTTATTAGCCTCAATAACTTCAGGTTTTTTTGGTAAATATTTAGGTGATAGGAATTCAGAAATTGTAACTAGTCTTTTTGTGTCAGTTTCAGCACTTCTCTCAATTATATTATTCTATCAAGTTATTGTTAATGGATATGAAAATAATGTAGTTGTAGCAACTTGGATTAACTCTGGAACCTTAGATGTTAATTGGTCTATTAAAGTTGATGCTTTATCATCTGTAATGCTCGTTGTTGTAACTTTAGTTTCAGCTTTAGTTCATATTTACTCAATTGGTTATATGTCTCACGATCCACATAAGCCAAGATTCATGGCTTATTTATCACTTTTTACTTTTTCAATGTTAACTTTGGTTACCTCTGATAATTTCCTTCAGTTATTTTTCGGATGGGAAGGAGTAGGACTTTGTTCATATTTCTTGATTGGTTTTTGGTTTAAGAAAGAAACAGCAAATGCAGCTGCTATAAAAGCCTTTGTAGTAAATAGAGTGGGTGACTTTGGTTTTGCCTTAGGAATTTTTTTAATTTTTTATTTATTCGGTACCGTAAACTATGTAGAAGTTTTTAATCAAATCCCACAAATTGTTGAAAAAAAACTTTTATTTTTAGGAATGAATATTGGGGCAATCGATTTAATTTGTATTCTTTTATTTATAGGTGCCATGGGTAAATCTGCACAAATTTTCTTACACACTTGGTTACCAGATGCAATGGAAGGGCCTACACCAGTTTCAGCTTTAATTCATGCTGCTACAATGGTTACAGCTGGTGTTTTTTTAGTTGTAAGATGTTCTCCAATTTTTGAATACTCACCTCTTACACTAAATATAATTACAATTGTTGGAATGACTACAGCTTTTTTTGCAGCAACAATAGCTTTAGTACAAACTGATATTAAAAAAATAATCGCATATTCAACTTGCAGTCAACTTGGTTATATGTTTTTCGCTGCAGGAGTGGGTGCTTATAATGTTGCAATGTTTCATCTATTTACTCATGCCTTTTTTAAAGCTTTACTTTTTTTAGGTTCTGGCTCAGTAATTCACTCATTTAAAGATGAGCAAGATATTAATCAAATGGGAGGTGTTTATAAAAAACTTCCATACACTTATGCATTTATGATTATTGGAACATTGGCTCTTACCGGGTTTCCATTTTTATCTGGTTTTTATTCAAAAGATGCAATTATAGAATTTGCGTATCTCAAGGGAAATACAACTGGATATTATGCTGCTGGCATAGGAATTTTGACTGCTGTTTTAACATCAATTTATTCTTGGAGATTAATTTTTAAAACATTTCATGGCGACTATAATAATAAAAAAACCAATATTCATGAAATGCACGAGTCTCCATTGGTGATGCTTTTACCTTTATTTATACTTGCTATTGGAGCTATTTTTGCTGGTTTTTTATTTAAAGATTTATTTATTGGTCATAGTGGTGAAAATAGTTTTTGGGGAGATTCAATTAAATTTTTAAATCCATTAAGTACAGAACATCCTCCCTTATGGTTTCTTTTAACAACACCTGCACTTGTGTTAAGTTCTATTCCGGTTGCTTATTATTTATTTGTTAAAAATAAAAATATTCCACATCAAATTGCTCAATTAAATAAGCCGTTACACAATTTTCTAATAAATAAATGGTACTTCGATGAACTTTATAATTTTTTGTTTATTAAATTTTCAAAAAAATTAGGAATCTTTTTTTGGAAGGCTGTTGATGTTAAAATTATTGATAAATTTGGACCTGATGGAGTTTCTTCACTAATTAAGAATTTATCTATAAAAGCAAGTAAGTTTCAAAGTGGATTTGTCTATCAGTATGCATTTATGATATTATTAGGTTTTTCCGCATTATTAACTTTTTTGATTTTAAAATAATGAATTTTCCAATCTTATCATCTTTAATATTACTTCCTATAATAGGATCTTTATTTTTATTATTTTCGAAAGATAAAAACTCTAATACAGGTAAATATGTTGCCTTATTTACTTCATTTGTTAATTTTTTAATTTCTATATATCTTTGGTATCAGTTTAACCCAACCACATCTGATTTTCAGTTTGTTGAAGATAGAGAGTGGTTAAAAGGATTTATTAATTACAAAGTAGGCATCGATGGAATATCAATTTTATTTATTGTTTTAACATCACTAATAACTCCACTTTGCATAATCTCAGTTAACAATACAATTAAAAATAGACTAAGAGATTTTTTAATTGCTATCTTAATAATGGAAAGTTTAATGATTGGAGTTTTTTGCTCTCTTGATCTTGTTATATTTTATTTATTTTTTGAAGCTGGATTGATACCTATGTTTTTAATAATTGGAATATGGGGTGGAGCAAGAAGAGTATATTCGGCATTTAAATTTTTCTTATACACTTTACTTGGTTCTGTTTTAATGTTAATTGCTATAATTTCGATCTACTGGATATCAGGAACCACAGATATAACTCAGCTCTACGAACTTGGTATAGACACTAAATATCAAAATTTATTATGGTTAGCATTTTTTAGTTCTTTTGCTGTCAAAACACCAATGTGGCCTGTACACACTTGGTTGCCAGATGCTCATGTTGAAGCTCCAACTGCTGGCTCTGTTTTGCTTGCAGCCATTTTACTTAAAATGGCTGGATATGGTTTTATTAGGTTTTCTTTAGGACTTTTTCCAGTAGCTTCTGAATTGTTTACTCCGCTAGTTTACACTTTGAGTTTGATTGCTATTGTGTACACATCTCTTGTCGCATTGATGCAAGAAGATATGAAAAAGTTAATAGCATATTCCTCAGTTGCACATATGGGTTTTGTTACATTGGGTATTTTTACTATTACCCAACAAGGTATTGAAGGAAGTATAGTTCAAATGATAAGTCATGGCTTGGTTTCAGCAGCATTGTTTTTATGTGTCGGAGTTGTTTATGATCGTATCCACTCTAGGTTGATAGCTACTTATGGTGGCTTAGTTTCAATTATGCCTAAATATTCAATATTATTTATGCTTTTCACGCTAGCTGCATTAGGCTTGCCTGGTACTAGTGGTTTTATAGGTGAATTTTTAATATTAATGGGTGCATTTAAAGATAATTTTTTAGTAGCAGTTATAGCTAGTTTAGGTGTTATTTTTGGCGCAGCTTACATGTTATGGCTTTATAGAAGAGTTGTATTTGGAGAGGTTAAAAATAAAGAACTTTTAAAAATGCCTGATCTTGATAAATCAGAAAAATTTATTTTGTGGTGTTTAGCAATACCAGTTTTATTTTTTGGATTTTACCCAGAACCTCTTATTAATACGATTGAAATTTCTGTAAAAGATTTAATAGAGATGTACAATTTTAACTTAATCATGAATATAACAGAGGTACAAAATTAATGGATAATTTAAACTTTATACTACCTGAGATTTTTATTTCTTTATCTATAATGTTTTTATTACTTCTTGGTGTGTACAAAAAGAATAGCTCAAATATTGTTCATAATCTTGCGGTAGGTTTTTTACTGATTACTGGTATTTTAATTTTTAATAATCCGTTAGATCAAAATATCTCACTATTTAATGATGGTTACATTGTGGATAACCTTTCTTCATTTATGAAGATACTTACTATTTTAGGTGGTGCATTTGTTTTATCAATTTCAACAAGGTATCTAAAAATATTTAAGATTTTTTTAATAGAATATCCTGTTTTGATCCTTTCTTCAATTTTAGGTATGATGGTAATGATCAGTTCAAATGATCTTATGGTTTTTTATATAGGTCTTGAGTTACAATCTTTAGCTTTATATGTCTTAGCATCATTTAATAGAGATCAATTAAAGTCATCTGAATCTGGACTAAAATATTTTGTTTTAAGTGCTTTATCATCAGGATTATTATTATATGGATGTTCTTTAATTTATGGGTTTTCAGGATCAACTAATTTTAATGTTATTGGTGATGCAATGAACTCATCTGATTACGGTTTAACCTTTGGAATTGTTTTTATACTTGTCGGTTTAGCATTTAAAATATCTGCTGTTCCATTTCACATGTGGGCGCCAGATGTATATGAAGGCTCTCCGACTGCCGTTACATTATTTTTTGCAATTGTACCCAAAGTTGCTGCACTTACGGTATTCATAAGGTTTTTATATATACCTTTTGTTAATATGACTAATCAATGGCAACCTATATTAATCTTTTTATCAATTGCCTCTATGATCTTTGGAGCTATTGCTGCAATTGGTCAAAATAATCTCAAAAGGTTGATTGCGTATAGTTCAATTGGCCATATGGGTTATGCTTTAGCTGGTTTGTCTACTGGTTCAAATGAAGGCATTCAAAGCTCTATAGTATACATGTCGATATACTTGGTTATGAATCTTGCTTTTTTTAGTTGCTTACTGATGTTAAAGAGAAATGATGTGTACTATGAGACTGTAGATGATTTATCAGGGTTATCAAAAAATCATCCAATTTTATCTTTATCATTGTTAGCTATCCTTTTTTCATTGGCAGGAATTCCTCCATTAGCAGGTTTTTTTGCAAAATTTTATATTTTTAAGGCTGTTATAGAGCAGTCAATGTACTTCTTGGCCATTGTTGGTCTCTTATCAACAGTAATAGCTGCTTTTTATTATCTAAAAATAATCAAGGTTATTTACTTTGATAAAGAAAAGGAAGGTTACGACACTGATCATAATATTTGGTTAAAAGGATCGTTAACTTTTTCAACATTATTAATTCTCTTATACTTTATTTTTCCAAGCAAATTGGTGGAAATTATATCTAGAATTAATATTATTTAATGAAATTAAAAAAGTTCAATTTTAAAATTGTAAATAGTACAAACGATCTAGCTATACAAATAATTAAAAATACCAATAACAAATCAGGAATTGTAATTGCTGATAGACAAAAAAAGGGAAGGGGTCAATATGGAAAAAAATGGACTTCTTTTAAGGGAAATTTATTTATTAGTATTTTTTTTCAAATTAACAAAGTCCAATTATCATTGAAAGATTTGACAAAAGTTAACTGTCTTTTGGTTAAAAAATTATTATCAAATTTTTATAATGGTAAAATTACAATTAAAAAACCAAATGATTTGTTGATAAAAAAAATGAAAATTTCAGGTATCTTGCAGGAAATATTAACCAAATCTGGTGAAAAATTTATTGTTATTGGAGTGGGTATAAACTTGATTAAGAGTCCAACTATAAAATATTATTTAACTACAAATCTTTTCGACTTAACTGGTATCAAAATTACACCTAATAACGCTGCTTTAAAACTAAAAAAAATTTACGAAACTTTTATTCCAATGTTTCCTAAATTTAATATAAAAAACTTAGATAAAAATTTAAAATGATTATTGTTGGTGATATAGGAAATACAGAAACCAAAATTTGTTTGGTAAACTCTAAAAATATAATTATTAAAAGAGTTACTTTATTAACAAAAAAAATAAGTCACTCTCTACTTAATAAATCTTTATTTGGCCTAGGCTTAAAAGACAAATCAATTAACAAGTGTTTATTTTGCAGTGTTGTACCAAAATCATTTAATAAAATTAAAAACTTCTTTAATAAAACTTATAAAATTAAGTGTCACGAGCTTAAGAAACTTAAGTTAAACAAATTGATTAAGATCAAGGTTAACTATAAACAAATTGGTTCAGATCGATTGGCAAACGCTATTAGCGTTATTAATAACAAGGATAATTTTATAATTTTAGATTTTGGGACTGCTACAACATTTGATGTTTTGATTAAAAACACCTATCATGGGGGTGTTATTGCACCTGGAGTTAAGCTTTCACTTGATACGTTGACTGATAAGGCAACGCAAATTCCAAAGATTAGTTTAAAAAAAACAAATAAAGTCGTTGGTTTAAATACTATTAGTGCAGTGAGAGCTGGTTTTTTTTGGGGTTATGAGGGTTTAATTGACAATATTGTTAATTTAATTAAGAAAGAGACGGAGATGTCCTTTAAAATAATTATTACTGGAGGGTTTTCTAATTTATTCAAAAATTCAACAAAAACGAAAGTAACATTAAATAAAGATATTACAATTAACGGCCTAATCAGAGCCACCACTTTAATTAAATAAATATGAAAGATGAACTATTATTTTGCCCATTAGGGGGCTCAGGAGAAATTGGCATGAATATGAACCTGTTTGCCTATGGAAAACCAGGTGAACATAAATGGATCATGGTTGATATAGGGGTTACATTTGCTGATGACACCCTACCGGGAATTGATTTGATTTACCCAGACCCTGGATTTATTGTAGATAAAAAAGAAGACCTTTTAGGAATTATTTTAACTCATGCACATGAAGATCATATAGGTGCAATTGCACTTCTTTGGCCTCAATTAAAATGCAAAATTTTTGCAACTCCATTTACTGCAGTTTTAATAAAAGAAAAACTCAAAGAAAAGAATATTGATGCAACTAATTATCTAAAAATAGTTCAATTAAATGGAACAGTAGATTTAGATCCTTTTAAAATAGAGTACATTACATTAACCCACTCAATTCTTGAACCTAATGGTCTTAGAATTGGAACCCCAGCAGGTGTAATACTACACACAGGTGATTGGAAGATTGACCCAGAACCATTGATTGGTGAAAAAATTAATTCTGACAGACTTAAAGAAATTGGTAAAGAAGGTGTTCTTGCTATGGTTTGTGATTCAACAAATGTATTTAGTATGGGAAAAGCTGGTTCAGAGCTAGATGTTAGAAAAAGTTTATTAAATATTATGGGTAGCCTTAAAAAAAGAATTGTTATGGCTTCTTTTGCATCAAATGTTGCACGTATGGAAACAGCTTTCTATTGTGCGGAAAAAACTGGTAGACAAATATCTTTAGTAGGAAGATCCATGCATAGAATATTTAAAGCAGCAAGACAATGTGGATATTTAAAAAATGTTATCGAACCTATAGATGCTCGTGAAGCAAAAAAGATTGCTAGAGAAAAAATAGTTTATCTTTGTACTGGTAGCCAAGGTGAGCCCATGGCAGCATTAATGAGAATTTCAAGCTATACTCATCCAGATGTATTCATCGAAAAAGATGATGCTGTTATTTTTTCATCCAAAATTATTCCAGGTAATGAAAAAAAATTATACAAATTACAAAATCAATTAGTTAGGGATGGCATTGAAGTTATTTCAGAGGAAAGTGAATTTGTTCATGTTTCTGGCCATCCAAATAGAGACGATCTAAGAGAAATGTATGATTGGGTTAAACCTCAATGTGCAGTCCCTGTTCATGGAGAGCACAGACATATGATTGAACATATGAAATTCGCACATGAAATGAAAGTTCCACACCCTGTTCAAGTAGAAAATGGGGATATTGTAAAATTAGCACCAGGTAAACCACATGTTTTTGATAAAGCGCCAAGCGGTAGACTTTACTTGGATGGAAATATGAGTGTTGAAGAAGATGCTCAATCAATCAAAGATAGAAAAAATATTAGTGCAAATGGATATATGGAGGTTACTATTTTAATCACAGCAAAAGGCAATATCCATAATAGACCCGTATTAACTTTTAGGGGGTTGCCTGTTTATGACGTTGATGAGTTTATATATGAATTAGAAGAAGCAATAGAAAAAACAACTAGAACTTTTTCTATAAAAAGTAAAAAGCAAGAATATAATTTAATTGATGCATTAAAAATTACATGTAGAAAATGTGCCAAAGAATTGACTGGTAAAAGACCATTTATAAATATCAATCTAGTAAGAATCTAGATGAGCGCAACAGGTCTTGCTATAATTTATATAATAATTTGGTGGATAGTTTTTTTCACGATCCTTCCAATTGATGTAAATAGACTAAAATCTGTCAAAATTGAAGGTGAAGACGCTGGTTCTCCAGAAAATCCTAAAATGTTAAAAAAATTCATTTATTGTACTGGTATTACAACTGTTATTTTCGTGATAATTTATTTATTGATAAAATATGAATATTTAAATTTAAGATATATAATTAGCTAAAAATGTACATTTCAAAATCATTCATACCAATATTAAAAAACAACCCATCAGAAGCAAAAATTAAATCACACCAGTTAATGCTAAGGGTTGGTATGATTAAGCAATCTTCTGCGGGTATTTATTCATGGCTTCCTTTAGGTTTTAAAGTGATGAAAAAAATCGAACAAATAGTTAGAGAAGAACAGAACAAAATTGGTGCTCAAGAAATACTTATGCCAACTATCCAACCTAGTGATATTTGGAAAGAAAGTGGTCGTTATGATGATTATGGAGATGAAATGCTCCGTATTAAAGACCGCCAAGGTAGAGAAATGCTTTATGGACCAACAAATGAAGAGCTAGTTACAGATATATTTAGATCAAGTGTTAAATCCTATAAATCACTACCTCAATTATTATATCATATACAATGGAAATTTAGAGATGAAGTTAGGCCAAGATTTGGAATAATGAGAGGCAGAGAGTTTTATATGAAGGATGCATATTCGTTCGATGTAAACGATGAAGATGCAACTTTCTCATATAATAAATTCTTTTTCTCATACTTAAAAACATTTAAGAGATTGGAACTTTCAGCAATACCAATGGCAGCTGATACGGGACCAATTGGTGGAAATCTTTCTCATGAATTTATTATTTTAGCAGATACTGGTGAAAGTAAAATTTTTACAGATAAAAGAGTTTTTGATTTAGATAGTGAAGGGTCTGAAATGGATAGAAAATCTTTACATGATTTAAGGAAAAAATATGAACAATATTATGCTGTAGCTGATGAAAAATTTAATAAAGATGAATTTGAAGAAAAAGTATCTGAAAAAAATAGACTTATTACAAAAGGCATAGAAGTAGGTCATATTTTTTATTTTGGAGATAAGTACTCAAAAGCTCTAAATGCAGCTGTAGATCTTCCAGGTGGTAAAAAAGACTTTGTTAAAATGGGATCATATGGAATAGGTGTATCGAGATTAGTTGGTGCAATTATAGAGGCCAAATATGATGAAAAAGACGAAATAATGAAATGGCCATTCTCTGTAGCACCATACGAACTTGCCATAATACCCATGATTAATAAAAATGACACATCTGCATTAGACAAAGCAAATAAACTTTTTAAACATTTTGAAAGTAAAAATATTGATACAATTATCGATGATATGGATGAAAATCTTTCATCTAAAATTAAAAAATTTAATTTGATAGGTGTACCTTATCAAATAATTTTAGGAAAAAAATCAGAGGGTGATTTATTAGAGTTTAAAGAAATTGGAAAAGATCCCAAAAGTTTAAGCATAGATCAAATAGCTCAAATTTTAACTGAACAAAAATTAAAAAATTGATTTCTACATTAGAAAAAGAAATTACACTTAGATATCTAAAAACCAGAAAAAAAGACGGTTTTTTAAATGTAATATCTATTTTTTCATTTATCGGAATTAGCTTAGGAGTTGCAGTGTTAATTATTGTGATGTCCGTTATGAATGGCTTTAGAACAGAGTTAATCAATAAGATTATAGGATTTAATGCTCATGTTACCGTTAAGCCATACGAGAGCTCTATCAGTTTGGACAAATTAGATAATGAAAATCTAAAATTAATTTCAAAAGAATTAATACTAAGTAATTCAGGTGAAGCAATTATCATTAGTAAAGACTACACTAAAGGCCTAATTTTAAGAGGTTACAACAGTGAAAACTTTCTAAAACTTGATGTTGTAAAAAAAGGAAATTTAATTGGTAAATCAAACCAATTAACAAAGAATTCGATATCAATAGGTAAAGAATTAAGTTTTAATTTAAATCTTGGTGTGGGTGATAAAGTGTCAATTATGTCTCCAGTAGGCATAGAAACGATTATAGGAAGCTTGCCTAGACAAGAAACTTTTATAATTAGCTCAATCTTTGATAGTGGTTTAGCTGATTTTGATGCTAACATAGCTTTCATAAATTTAGACACACTGGAAGACTTTTTTAATCTTAAAAAAGAAAAGCGTAACTTAGAAATTTACTTAAATAACCCATCTAATATTGAAGAAAAAAAAAATAAAATTGAAAAAATATTTAAAAATGAATTTGTATATAGTTGGGCCGATATGAATAGTTCATTATTTTCCGCGTTAAAGGTTGAAAGAAATGTAATGTTTATAATCTTATCTTTAATTATTATAGTGGCTGCTTTTAATATTATTTCTGGGCTTACAATTCTGGTTAAAAATAAAACAAGAGATATAGCTATACTAAAGTCTATCGGTGTCTTAAATAAATCCATTGTTAAAATATTTTTTCTTGTCGGAGTTATTATTGGAACTACAGCAACTTTCTTCGGAATTTTTTTAGGCGTATTGTTCTCATTGTATATAGAAAACTTGAGAGAGTTTTTAAGCAATACATTTAATATTAGTTTGTTTCCTGAAGAGATTTATTTTTTAAGCACAATGCCTTCAGAAATCAACCCGACATCAATTTTTATTATTTCTCTTTGTTCAATTTTTATAACTATTATTGTTTCAATTTTTCCAGCTATAAAAGCTTCAAAATTAGACCCAGTTAAAGGACTTAAGTATGAATAGTTTGATATCATTAAAGAACATATCAAAATCTTTTTCTAACAATAGAAAAATAAATGTTTTAAAAAAAATTAATTATTCTTTTACAAGAGGTAAGATTTATTCTCTAGTTGGTCCATCTGGATCAGGAAAATCTACATTACTAAATGTTTTATCAATGATAGATAAACCTACTACCGGCTCTTTGTTAATTGGCAATACACCAGTAAACTTTAACGATAATTCAAAAAATGACAAAATTAGATCAAGTAAAATTGGTATTATCTATCAACAAAATAATTTACTTCCAGATTTTACTGCATTAGAAAATGTGTATTTAGCTGGTCTGGCTTTAACTAATGACAAAAACAATTCAATCAATCGAGCTAAAAAAATTATAAAAACAATGGGTCTTGCATCACGTGAGTCACATTTTCCTTCAGAATTATCAGGTGGTGAAATGCAAAGAATTGCAATGGCTAGAGCACTCATTAATGAACCAGAAATTATATTAGCAGACGAGCCTACTGGCAGTCTAGATCACACTACCGCCAAAGAGGTTTTTAATGTTTTGTATAATTTGAAAAATAAAAATAGATTAATAATCTATGCAACTCACAATAGATTTTTTGCAAATATGGCTGATTGCAAATTAGAAATGATTGATGGTAATATAAGAACTATCAATGCCAGAATTAAATAATCAAAATTTTAATCATTTAAAAATTCACACACAGTACTCAATCTGTGAAGGAGCTATTAAAATTGATAATTTAAAAGATTTTTGTAAAGAAAAAAAAATACCTTGTTTGGGTCTTTCTGACACATCTAATTTATGTGGTGCATTGGAGTTTGCTGAAAGTATTTCTAAGGTTGGTACACAACCAATTATTGGCACTCAAATTTATTTTAGATTTGAAGATACGACAGGACTATTACCCTTGATAGCTCTTAACGAAAACGGATATAAGAAAATCATAGAACTCTCCTCAAGATCTTACCTTGAAAATGATGCTTTATCAGACCCTCATTTAGATATTAAGGAACTTTTAATTGATACGGAGGGTGTGTCCTTACTTTCTGGAACTATTCAAGGTTTATTTGGTAAATTATTTGAAAAAGGTCGTTTAGACGAAATATCAAAACTATATAATAGTTTATCATCAAAATTTAATGATAATTTTTATTTAGAAATCCAAAGGCACGGTGATCAAAATGAAATTGCTTTTGAAAAATTCAATTTAGAACAATCTTTAAAAGTTAAAATACCAATTATTGCTACTAATGAAGTTTATTATTTAACACCTGACATGCACGAAGCTCATGATGCGTTAACTTGCATTGGTTCTAAAACTTATGTTAATGAAAAGAATAGAATTAAATATAGTAACCAACATTACTTTAAATCGAATGAAGAAATGTCAAAACTATTTTCAGATCTTCCTGAAGCTTTAGAAAATAACTTCAATTTGCCATTTAAATGTAATTTTAGACCACAATTTTCCAAACCTGTACTTCCAAATATTAGTTCTGAAAAAGAAGGTAGTGCTGATGAAATACTTAAAAAAGATTCATTAGACGGATTGAAAGAAAAATTTCTCAAAGTTTTTAAAATTGAAAAAAATAACTTAAAATCTGATGATAAATTTTTAAAATATAAAGACAGACTAGATCATGAGTTAAAGATCATAATTGAAATGAAATATCCTAGTTATTTCTTGATTGTATCTGACTACATTAAATGGGCCAAGAGTAATGATATCCCGGTAGGACCTGGTAGAGGTTCTGGAGCAGGCTCACTTGTTGCTTGGTGCCTATCTATTACAGATGTTGACCCAATTAAATTTAATTTAATATTTGAAAGATTTTTAAATCCTGACCGTGTGTCAATGCCTGACTTTGATATAGATTTTTGTGAGGAAAAAAGAGATCTTGTTTTTAAATATTTAACTACAAAATATAAAGATAGTGTTGCCCATATAATTACATTTGGAAAATTAAAAGCAAGAATGGTTATTAGAGATGTTGGTAGAGTATTAGGTTTACCTTATGGTTTTGTTGATAGTATTTCAAAAATGATACCTTTTGATCCTTCTAGACCTCTAAGCTTAATTGAATGTATTAATAGCGAACCAAGACTTCAAAAATTAGTTAATGAAGATCCACGTGTAAAAAAATTAACTGATCTTTCTTTGAAATTAGAAGGTTTAAATAGAAATGTAGCAACTCATGCAGCAGGCGTTGTAATAGCTGATAGAAAATTAACTGAAGTTGTGCCTTTATATAAAGATGCATCCGCAGATTTATTATTACCTTCTACGCAATTTGATATGTACTCAGCAGAAAATGCTGGCTTAATTAAGTTTGATTTTTTAGGATTAAAAACTTTAACGGTAATTAATAAAACACAAAAGTTGATTAATAAAAAAGTTAAAGATTTTAAAATTGAAGATATTGACTTTGATGATCAAAAAGTTTTTGAACTTTTGTCTTCTGGTAATACCGTTGGATTATTCCAGGTTGAGAGCGCTGGTATGCGTGAAGCATTATTACAGATGAAACCCAACCATATTGAAGATATTATTGCACTAGTGGCTCTTTATCGTCCAGGACCCATGAGTAACATACCAGTTTACAATGACTGCAAACATGGAAGGCAAACGCCTGATTACTTGCATCCACTACTTGAGGATATTTTAAAACCTACATATGGGGTTATTATTTATCAAGAGCAGGTTATGCAAATTGCACAAAAACTCTCAGGTTTTACCGCAGGTGAAGCTGATATTTTAAGAAGAGCTATGGGTAAAAAAAAAGAGCTGAACTAGAAAAGCAGAAACAAGGATTTATTGCTGGTGCTCTTAAAAATGGAATTAGCAAAGATGTTGCAGCAAGCATATTTCTAAAAATAGAACCATTTGCCGAATATGGGTTTAATAAAAGTCACGCAGCTGCTTATGCTATAATTTCTTATCAAACAGCATTTTTAAAAACTTATTATCCTAAAGAGTTTTTTGCTGCATCCATGACAATGGATATTTCAAACCAAAATAAATTAGGTGAATTTCACGAAGAGCTAAAAAGAATTAACATTAAAGTTATACGACCCGATATTAACAAGTGTTTTGCAGACTTTCAATTTGATGAAAATAATTTTTATTACGCACTTGGTGGAATTAAAAGTGTCGGTTACGAAGCAATATCAAATGTTATTGACGAAAGAAAAGAAAATGGTGAATTTAAATCTATAAATGATTTTTTAAATAGAGTTAACCCTAAAGATATTAATAAGCTTCAATTAGAGGGTTTAGTTAAATCAGGAGCTTTTGACAATATAGATAACAATAGACAAGCATTATTTAATTCAATTCCAAATTTTATTTTAAAGACAAAAAATATTTATGAAAATAAAGCAGCAAATCAAATTGATCTTTTTAGTTCTGATGAGGAACAAGACAATGAAATAGTTCTTAATATGGAAGATTGGAAGTTTGAAGATCGATTATCAAGAGAATTCGAAGCTATAGGTTTTTTTATATCCGACCATCCTTTAAATCAATTTAAAGAAATTTTTGATGACTACAAAATAGTTGATTATGCAAAATTTAATCTAGATGACACTATAAAAGATGCAAATATTGCAGCTACACTTTTAAAGATCACTGAAAGAAAAACTGCAAAAGGTAATTCGTATGGTGTTATTAAGTTTACTGATTTAACTAGTGTTTTTGAGCTCTTTATTTTTTCTGATATTTTAGAATTAAATAGAGAGGTTTTAGTTGAGGGTAGTTCTTTAATCATAACCTTGATCAAAACCATTTCCAAAGATGAGAGCAAATCTAAAAGAATAAATGTTCAAAAAATAGCATCTCTTAAAGATCTCTTTAATAAACCTGTTAATGAAATTGTATTTAACATCAAGTCAATTAAAGAAATTGATAAAATATCGGATTTAGTGGATGAGGAGGGTACAACTGAGGTAACAATAAATATTAACGATGAAAACAATGACATTAGCTTTAAACTAAAAAATAGGCGTCTTATTGACAGGAAAGCTATCAATATCCTCAGAAACAATGATATTTCCACCATTATTCATTAAAAAAGACTTGTTTGTTCTATAAATAATTTGTAAATAACTCTTAAATTAAATTAACACGCACACAGTTTGTGGTTTTATACCTCCGGTCCTTAAATGGAAATTACTGTGGTGGCTTAACCGGGAATAAATATGAAAATACCAAGTCTAACTATCCAACAACTATTAGAAGCAGGCGTCCATTTAGGTCATAAGACTTTAAGATGGAACCCAAAAATGAAAAAATACATTTTTGGAAAAAGAGATTCAATTCACATTATTGATTTAACACAGACATTAGAATTAACTAATGTAGCTTTAGAAAAAGTTTATAATACAATAGCTAATAACGGTAAAATTCTTTTTGTATCTACAAAAAAACAAGCATCTGAAGCTATAGCTGAAGTTGCAAAAGAAACTGGACAATACTTTGTGAACTACAGGTGGTTAGGTGGAATGCTAACTAACTGGGGAACAATCTCAGGATCAATTAAAAAGATGAAAAAATATGAGGCTGATCTTGTTGCAGAAAATAGAGGCTTTACAAAAAAAGAACTATTAAAGATGAGTGTTAAAAAAGATAAATTAGAAAGAGCATTAGGTGGAATTGCAGAAATGAAAAAAGTTCCAGATTTAGTTTTTATTATTGACACAAATTATGAATCTTTAGCTATTGCTGAAGCATCTAAATTAGGTATTCCAATTTGTGCTATACTTGACAGTAATTCTAATCCTGATGGTATTGATTATCCAATTCCTGGTAACGACGATGCTAGAAGAGCGATTGATCTATATTGTAATTTAGTAAAAGAAACTATTGAAAATGCAAAAAAAGCAGCTCCATCTAAATCTGAAGAAAAACCTGACGTCGGTGAGACAAAAGTAAAAGAAGTTTCTTCAAAAACTATTCAAGAGATCGATAGAGAGAAGTTAGATGCTAAATTTTCAAAAAAAGATAAAGAAAAGTTGAATTAATATGAGTGATTTGGAAAAAGTAAAACAATTACGTGAAGCAACTGGTGCTGGATTTAAAGATTGTAACTTGGCAGTTAAAGAATCTGGTGGTGATTTAGATAAAGCAGTAGAAATCTTAAGAGTTAAAGGAATTTCTAAAGCTTCAAAGAAAATGTCAAGAGATGCTAAAGAAGGTGTTATCGCAACCTCTGGAGATACAAGCAAAATATCTGTTATTGAAATTAACTGTGAGACAGATTTTGTTGCTAAGAATGATGACTTTGTATCCTTCGCAAAAGAACTAAGTGAATTGAATAATCAAAATTCATCTGATTTAGAAAAGCTTAATAAATCAAAAATGGGAAATGGTGAAACGGTTGAAGATAGTCTAGTAGCATTAATCTCAAAAATGGGTGAAAAGATAACAGTTGGTAAAGCTAAGACATTTAACCAATCAGGTTCTAAAAATTTTAATTATTTGCATACTGTAGTTAAAGATAATTTATCTAAATTATCAGTTATAGCTTCACTTGAGACTTCAGATGACAGTGATAATGTTAAAGCTTTTGGTAAACAACTTTCAATGCATATTGCAGCATCAAACCCTTTGGCGTTAAGTTCTGATTTGATTGATAAAGATCTACTTCAAAAGGAACAAGATCTTGTCACAGAAGAGTTAAAAAGTTCTGGTAAGCCTGAAGAAATTGCACAAAAAATTAGTTTAGGTAAAATGAATAAATTTAAAGAGGAAAATGCTTTGTTAACACAAGCCTGGGTTATGGAGCCTAAAAAGAAAGTGCAAGATATTATAAAAGAACTTAATATACCTGACTTAAAGATTAATGATTTTTTTAGAATTAAAATAGGTGAATAAATGTTTAATGACAAAACATACAGTCAGAAGATGGATAAAACTATTGAGGTTTTTCAAAAAGAATTAACTTCACTCAGAACTGGAAGGGCAAATTCCTCAATGCTAGACCTTGTTAAGGTTGATGTTTATGGTCAAGCGATGCCATTAAATCAACTTTCAAGTATAACAACTCCGGATGCTAGAACAATTAATATTCAAGTTTGGGACCTTAATAACGTTCCACTTGTAGATACTGCGATAAAAAAATCAGAATTAGGTTTAAACCCTCAAATTGACGGACAATTAATCAGATTACCCGTACCAGATTTAAATGAAGAGAGAAGAACGGAGATTAAAAAATTAATTAAATCTATGGGTGAGAAGTGTAAAATCTCAATTAGAAACATTAGAAGAGAAGCTAATGATGATTTAAAAAGTTTAGTTAAAAACAAAGAAATTAGCGAAGATGATGAAAAAATTAATGAAAAAATAGTACAAACATTTACTGATGATCATATTAAAACTATAGACATTAAAGTTGAAGCCAAAGAAAAAGAAATAATGACAATATGAACCTAGTTAAACATGTTGCCATCATTATGGATGGAAATGGTAGGTGGGGAATTAAACACAAAAATTCAAGAAATGCTGGTCATAGAGCTGGATTAAATAGTGTCGAATCTATTATCAATGAATGTTTAAAGGTAAATATTAATCATTTAACACTTTATACCTTTTCAACTGAAAATTGGAAAAGACCTAAAAAAGAAATAAATTTTTTATTCAACCTTTTGGAAAATTTTTTAACTAATAAAATTAGTAACCTAATTAAAAAAGATATTAAATTAAAATTTATTGGTGAAATAAATAAGTTACCAATTAAATTAAAAAAAATTATAAGAAACGCAGAATTAAGAACATCAAAAAACGTATCTTTACAAGTTAATGTTGCTTTAAATTATGGTTCAAAAAATGAATTAATTAATTCAATAAGAAAAGTAAATAAAAAAAAAATTATGATAAATGAAAGTAATATTGATGATAATTTATTTACAAAAGGTATAATTGATCCAGATATTTTGATAAGAACTGGAAATACACAGAGGTTAAGTAATTTTATGTTATGGCAGTTAGCCTATACTGAAATTTTTTTTGAAAAAAAATTATGGCCTGACTTTAAAAGTAATGATTTTAAGAAAATATTAAATAAATTTAAATCTATAAAAAGAAATTTTGGCTCAATATAATGAATAAAGAATTAAAAAAAAGAATATTCACATCTATTATTTTACTTTCTTTATTGACAGCAATGTATTTTTATACATTTATAATGATTGGTTCAATGATGATTATAGCAATAATTATATGGATTGAATTTTATGCATTGATTTCTAAAATTATAAAAGGCAATAGATATCAGGACCATTTTTTTAGGTATATATCCAAGTTAGCTTCATTATTCTATTTATCTATTTTTGTTTATTTTATATTTATAATAGAATCTGACTATACAGATTTAAAAATATATTTATTGTATTCAGTTTTAGTTGCAATTTTATCTGACATCGGTGGATTAGTATTTGGAAAAACCTTTAAGGGAAAAAAACTTACCAAAATAAGTCCCAATAAAACTGTATTAGGATCCGTTGGTTCATTTGTTTTGTCAATGGTTTTAATACCAATATTCTATAATAAACTAATTACATATGATTTATTATCTTTAATAATGCTAACAATTATAATTTCTTTAATTTCTCAGATAGGAGATTTATTCATTTCCTTATTAAAAAGAAAAGCTAAAGTCAAAGATACTAGTGATCTTTTGCCTGGACACGGTGGACTGCTTGATAGGCTAGATGGCATAATTTTTGCTGCTCCTTCTGGTGTATTGTTATTAAATTCTTTAAATTAATATGAAAAAAAAAATTGTACTTTTAGGCTCCACAGGATCCATTGGTAAATCTTTTTTAAATATTCTAAAAAAAGATAAAAAAAATTGTGATATTTTATTGTTATCTGCAAATAGAAATATTAATGAATTACTTAAACAATTAAAGATTTTTAAAGTTAGAAACATTGTTATTAGAGAAAAAAAAAGTTTTTTAAAAATAAAAAAAATACTTAAAAATAAAAAAATTAATATTTATAATAATTATGATTCAATACATAAAATTTTTAATAAAAAAAAAGTTGACTATATATTAAATGCAATTTCTGGTTTGGATGGTTTAAGCCCCACTTTAAAAACAATTAGGTTTACAAAGAATATCGCAATAGCCAATAAAGAGTCCATCATTTGTGGCTGGTCATTAATAAAAAAAGAGTTAGATAAATTTAAAGTTAAATTCATACCGGTAGATTCAGAGCATTTTTCAATATGGTCTTTAATTGATGGTGCTAAAAATATTAATATAGAAAAAGTATTTATTACAGCATCAGGTGGACCATTTAACAAATTAACTTTAAGTAAGTTTAAAAAAATTACTATAAAACAAGCACTTAAACATCCTAACTGGAAAATGGGAAAAAAAATAACAATAGATTCTGCAACATTGATGAATAAAGTTTTTGAAATTATAGAAGCTAAGAAAATTTTTAATTATAAGTATAGTCAATTAAAAATCTTAATTCATCCAGCTTCTTATGTTCATGCTATTATTAAATTTAATAATGGCTTAACTAAAATGTTAATACACGATACTAATATGAAAATTCCAATTTTTAACTCTTTTTACAGTAAATTTGAAAAAAAAATTCAAACACAAAAACTTAACTTTAATCTTTTAAATAAACTTAATTTTACAAACGTAGATACTGCTAAATTTCCAGTTGTAAAAATTTTAAAGAAGATGCCACTCAATGACTCTTTATTTGAAACTGTTCTTGTTAGTGCGAACGATAAGCTGGTTGATTTATTTTTGAAGAAAAAAATAACATTTAATCAAATATCAACTTTCTTATTGAAAATAATCAAAATGAAGGAATTTACAAAATTTAAAAGATTTAAGGTCAAAAATATTGAAGAAATCATCAAATTAAACAGTTATGTAAGTTTGAAAATTAATAAATTAACTATATAAAACCTTATGTTTAAAACGATTATAAGAATTAATTTTATTTTTTTCTTCATTTCCTCCCTATCTATAGCCCAAACAATAATCGATATTAAGGTAGATGGTAATAAGAGAATATCTAAAGAATCCATAATAGTTTTTGGCAATATTAAATTTGATAAAGATTACAATGATGATGACTTAAATACAGTTCTTAAGAATATTTATGAGACAAATTTTTTTAAAGAAATTAACTTAGAAATTAATAATTCAATCTTAGAGATTTCTGTCATTGAAAATCCAATCATTGAAGATGTCCAAATAAATGGTATTAAAAGTGCAAATTTAACTGAGCTATTATTTGATAAGATTAAATTAAAAAACCGTAGCTCTTTTGTTGAATCATTGTTTCTATCAGATTTAAATTTAGTAAAGAATATTTTGAAAAGTAGCGGATATTACTTCGCTGATGTTAAAACTACCTTCACATTAAATGAAGAACAAAATTCTACAAGACTTACTTACGATATAAATTTAGGCAAAAGAGCTAAAATCCATGAAGTGCAATTTATTGGAGATAAAAAAATTAAAGATAGAAAACTTATGAATATTATCACCTCTGAAGAGTCTAAATTTTGGAAATTTATTTCACAATCTATTTATCTTAATTCCGAAAGAATAGAATTAGACAAAAGATTATTAACAAATTTTTATAAAAATAATGGGTATTATAATGTAAAAATAACAAACTCTTTTGTTGAATTTAATAATGAAGATTCTTTTAAGTTAATTTTCAATATTAATTCTGGTGAAAAATTTATATTTAACGAATTAACTTTAGTATTATCTGATGACTACGATTCAAAATATTTTATGAAAATTAATGAATCTTTAGTAGATTTAAAAAATCAAGAGTACTCATTGGATAAAGTCGAAAAAATTTTAAGAGAGGTTGATAAAATAGCGCTTACTAAACAATACCAATTTATTGACGCATCACTAGATGAAACAATAATAGGTAAAAATAAATTGAACATTTCATTTTCTTTAAAAGATAATGAAAAATTTTATGTTGAAAAAATTAACATACTAGGAAATAATTATACTATTGAAGAGGTTATTAGAAACTCTTTAATAGTAGATGAGGGTGATCCTTATAATGAAATTTTATTCAACAAATCTGTAAACAATATTAAAGCAAAAAATATTTTTTCAAAAGTAGAAACTAACATTATTCCAGGTTCTAGCGAAGGTCTTAAGGTGGTAAATCTTACTGTTGAAGAAAAACCTACTGGAGAAATTTCTTTAGGTGCTGGTATTGGAACATCAGGCGGTACAATAGGTGGAGGTATAAAAGAAAACAATTTTTTAGGAAAGGGGATTAAATTAAATACAAATTTACAATTTTCAGAAAATGCTATTAAGGGACAATTTATATATGAAAAACCTAATTTTAATTATTCAGATAACTCTTTATTTACCTCTATAAGAAGTACCAGTACTGATAATATAGCTGACTTTGGTTATAAAACATCAGATTTAGGTGTATCCCTAGGTACTTCTTTTGAACAATTTGAAAATTTATACTTTAGACCTGAGGTTGATATCTCCTATGAAAAACTTAAAACAACAAGCGCTGCATCAGCATCTTTAAAAAAACAAGAGGGAAATTATCTTGATAGTTATTTTAACTATTCTTTAGACTATAACTTAACAAATAAAAGATTTCGTCCAGATGAAGGTTTTAGAAATGTATTTAGCCAGGAATTACCAGTAATTTCAGATAATTATGAAATTGTTAATTCATTTGAGTCAACCAGATATCAGAAAATATCAGAAATGGTTACCAAAGTTAGCTTTTATGGAAAAGCTGTAAATTCACTTGGTAATGAAGATGTAAGAATCTCAAAAAGGTTATTTATGCCTAGCAGCAAACTAAGAGGCTTTGAATCTGGTAAAATTGGTCCGCTTGAAAATAATGACTACATTGGTGGTAATTATATTTCTGCTTTAAATTTCAGCACTACATTACCTAAATTTTTACCATCCTTTCAAAATATAGATTTTTCTCTATTTGTTGATGCTGCAAATGTATGGGGTGTAGATTATGATAGTGCTATTGATGATAATAATAAAATTAGAAGCTCAACAGGGGTGGCAATGGATATATTAACACCAATTGGACCTCTAAATTTTTCACTGTCTCAACCTATTACTAAAAACTCTACTGATAAAACCGAAAGTTTTAGATTTAATCTTGGCACAACATTTTAATGACTTTCAAAAAATTTAGTATTTATTTAACCACACTATTTATTCTTTTTTATACAAATATTGCTCTATCAAATAATAATATTTACTATCTAGATATAGATTATTTGATGAATAATTCACTAGCTGGCAAGTCAATCATTAAGAAATTAGATGAAAAAACTAAATTTAATAAAAAAAAGTTTGAAGAAATTGAAAAAAAGTTACAAACTGAAGAAAAGAATATAATTTCAAAAAAAAATATTTTAAGTGAAAAAGAATATATCAATGAAGTGCAGCTATTTAAAAAAAAAGTTGAAGACTACAAACTATCTCGAAGTAAAACAATTAATCAAATCACAAAAATAAAAAATGTTGCCCAAAGGAGTCTTACTGAGTCACTTACACCAATCCTTGCAGAGTATGCTAAAAAAAATTCTATCTCATACATCATTCCAAAACAGGGTATTATAATAGGTAAAAAAGAATTGGATATTACAAGTTCAATACTTGAAATTTTAAATTCAAAAATTAAAAGTATAGAATTACAATAATTATGACCAATAAATTAAATAAAAAAGAAATAATCGATTTATTGCCTCATAGAGAGCCCATGCTCCTTATAGAAGAGTTAACTAATATCAAAAAATTATTTTCTGCAACTGCAATTGTCAATGTTAAGAAAGATAGTTTTTTTGTACAAGGACATTTTCCTAACAATCCCGTTATGCCGGGAGTTTTGATTGTTGAAGCTTTTGGTCAAGCAGCTGCAGCTCTTACTGCGCATGGGATTGATAGAGAAACTTATGAAAACAAACTTGTTTTTTTAATGGGTATTGAGAAAGCAAGATTTAGAAACCCAGTTATTCCAGACTGCAAACTAGAATTAAATATAGAAGCAATTAGATCTCATGGAAGAGTCTGGAAGTATAAGGGTGAAGCATTCGTTGATGGAAAAAAAATGGCTGATGCTCTATGGTCAGCTACTATTGTTGATAAAAAATAATTAGTAATAATTCTTGATAAGCAAACCTTTAAAATTTTTGATAAAAAACTTTATCAATGATTAATCCATTTTTTAAAAATAAAGGTCCTATAAAAATTGATGATATTTTAATTTCTGCAAATATTAGTAATAAATATAAATATGTTGAAAAAAATATTTTAGATATCAAGGATCTTGTTACAGCATCAAATACAGATATTACCTTTTTTCATTCAAAAAAATATGAAGCTGTGGCTTCAATCACTAAAGCTGCTTATTGCTTAACTACTAAGCAATTATCAAGTATATTACCAAAAAATTGCAAACCTATTGAGGTTGATAATGTTCTTATCTCTACTGCAATGATCACTAAAATATTTTATCCAGATTCTGTTACTGATGATTTTGATCCCCAAACCGAAAATATTGAAAAAACTATTTTACATAAGACTGTAATACATGGTCATAATGTATTAGTAGGAAAAAATGTTAAAATTGGGCTCAATTCTTCAATAGGACATAATTCAATAATTGAAAGCAATGTAATTATTGGCGATAATTGTTCAATAGGATCTAATGTAATTGTCAGAAATACTTTAATTAAAAATAATGTTTATATTTTAGACGGATGTGTAATTGGAAAAAAAGGTTTTGGTTTCTTTCCAAATAAAGATGGAAATACTAGATATCCTCATATAGGAATTGTAATAATTGAAGATAATTGTGAAATAGGATGTGGCTCTACAATTGATAGAGGTTCCCTATCTAATACTGTTATTGGAAAAAATACTTTTTTAGACAATCAAGTACACATAGCACACAATAATAAGATTGGTGAGAACTGCATTATCGCCGGTCAAGTTGGATTTGCAGGGAGCTCTACATTAGGAAATAATGTTATGATTGGTGGACAAGCAGGAGTATCAGGTCACTTAAAAATTGGTAATAATGTACAAATAGGTGGTGGTTCAGGTGTTATTAAGAATATTCCAGATAATTCTAAAGTAATGGGCTACCCTGCTAGAAATTTAAAAAAATTTATTAAGGATAATCAATGATACACAAAACTGCAATAGTTGACCCAAAGGCTAAAATTTCTTCAAATATTACAATAGGAGCATATTCTGTAATAGGTCCAGATGTAGAGATTGATGAAAATACAATTATTCATTCTCATGTTAATATTTCAGGGCATACAAAAATTGGTAAAGAAAATAAGATTTTTCCATTCACATCCATAGGCAGTGACCCTCAAGATTTAAAATATAATGGTGAAGAAACTAGATTAATTATTGGTGATAAAAATACTATTAGGGAATATGTTACAATAAATCCTGGTACTAAAGGCGGTGGTGGAAAAACACTAATAGGAGATAACTGTCTTTTTATGATTTCATCACACGTTGCGCATGATTGTTTAGTTGGAAATAACGTCATTATTGCCAATAATGTACCTCTAGGTGGACACGCCACAATAGAGGACAACGTAGTTATAGGTGGCAACTCAGCAGTCCAACAATTTACTAGAATAGGTAAAATGGCAATGATTGGTGGAATGACAGGTGTTTTGAACGATGTTATACCTTATGGATTATCAACTGGTAACAGAAACTCTTTACAAGGGTTAAACTTGATAGGTTTAAGAAGATCTAAGTTCGAAAATAAAGAAATTTTAGGCTTGAGCGAAGCTTATAAGATAATATTTGCAACAAAAAATATAATGGAAAATATAAGTAATTTAAATGGTTCTTTTAAAGAAAATACATTAGTTAAAGAGATAATCGAATTTATTACAAAAGATAAAAAAAGATCTATTTGTACACCATTTTCATAAGATGATAGGCTTAATTTTTGGTGATACAGATTTTCCAATTGAAATTCTTAAAACAATTAAGAAAAAAAAAATAAACTATTTGATAATAGATTTATCAAAATCAAAAAAATTTAAAAATGATAAAAGATCTTATGCAGTTTCTATTGGCCAATTTGGTAAGATAATCAATATTTTGAAAGAAAATAAGTGTAAAAAAGTCATATTTGCTGGCAAAGTTAATAAACCTAATTTTTCTAAATTAAAATTAGATTTTAAAGGATTATATTATATTCCAAGAATAATTAGAGCATCAAAACTTGGAGATGCTGCTATTCTCAAAGAAATCATAAAAATATTAACACATCACAAGATAAAAACAGAAAGATCTTTGAGATTTAACCCTGAACTTAATCTTAAAAAGGGAAACTATTCAAAGATCAAACCTAATAATCAAGACAGATTAGATATTATGAAAGCAATTAATACATTAAATAATTTAGGGCAATACAATTTTAGCCAAGGTGTTGTTGTAAGAAATAAAAAAGTTGTTTTAATTGAAGGAATTGGAGGAACTGAAAAAATGCTCAAAAATAGTAAAAGTAAAAAATTTAGAAATCATGGAGTTTTAGTTAAATTTCCTAAAAAAAAGCAAGATCTCAGAGTTGACCTACCAACCATTGGTTTAAAAACTTTAAAACAAAGTAAAATTGCTGGATTAAAAGGTATAGTTATTAAAAGTAAACAAAATGTTTTTTTAGATAAAAAAAAATGCATAAACTTTGCTAATAAAAATAAAATGTTCATTACAGTAAAATGAAAAAAATATTTATTCTAACTGGTGAGCCTTCGGGAGATAAACTTGCTTCAAAAGTAATTTCTAAACTGAAAGATAATAATTCTAACATTGAGTATTTATGCGTCGGTGGAAATCATTTAAGTTCACTAGGTATTAGATCAATTTTTGATTTAAAAGAAATAACCTATATTGGCTTTACTAGTGTTTTGTTAAATATTTTCAAAATTAATAGTAAAATAAATAAAACAGTTGATGAAATAGTAAAATTTGATCCAGATATCTTGTTTAGTGTAGACAGTCCTGATTTTACATTAAGAGTTTCCGAAAGAGTAAAAAAATTAAATAGAAACATTAAAACTATTCATTATGTTGCTCCACAAGTATGGGTTTGGAGAATGGGAAGGTTAAAGAAATTTAAAAATTTTTTAGATCATGTTTTATTGTTATTCGAGTTTGAAAAAAGATATTTTGATAAAGAAGGGATACCCAATACATTTGTCGGTCATCCTTTGCTAGAACAAGAAAAAAAAAATAAAACTGATATAACCAATATCATATCTATTGATAAAAAAATTATTTCACTTTTTTCTGGTAGCAGGTCTTCAGAAATAAATTTACTTTTGCCTATTTTAATTAGTTTTATTAATTTAATGAATGCAAACTTTGATAATTATCTATTTGTTTTTCATGCAACTGAAGAAAATAAAAATCTAATCAATGAAAAAATAAAAATTTCTAATTTACAAAATGTTGAGGTTATTTCTGATGAAAATATTAAGAGACAAGTATTAGATAGATCTACTTTTGCTGTTTCTAAATCTGGAACAGTTTCACTTGAAATTTGCAATGCTAAGGTGCCATCTTTAATAATTTATAAAATGAATTTTATAAATTATTTAATAGTTAAATTATTAGTAAAGATTGAGTATGCAAATATTATTAATATAATTAATAAAAAAGAAATTATTCCTGAATTAATTCAAAAAGAATGTAATGCAAAAGAAATTTATAATTCAGTTGTTTATTTTTTAAAAAATCCTGAAATGATGAGACAGCAAGTTAATGATTGTGAAAAAACTTTAAGTCAAATTAGATCAAAAACCTCATCTTCTGTTGAAGCTTCTTTGGTATTAGATAAGTTTCTTATTAGTTAATCTCTTTATTATCTCTTCTTTATCTAAAGATAAAATAATATCATAAATACCTGGTCCAAACTTAGAGCCAGTTAATGCTATCCTTAGTGGCTGTCCAACCCCTTTAAAATTTGTATCATTTGATTTAATAAGCTCATTAATGATAGGTTCTAATGTTTCTTTGCTTAGTATATCCACCTTTACTAATTGATTATTAAAACCCGCAATTACTTTTTTTGCCTCATCGTCAATTAATTTCATATCTTGTTGATTAAATGATACTTCATCAAGGACGATGTATTGTCCATTGTTAAATATATCCTCTAAAGTTTTTGCTTTATTTCTTAAAAAAGTTAGTGACTTTTCAATCTTATCTACTTTATCAGACTTAATTTCATTTTTAAATAATTTGCAGTATTTGATGAATTGATCAAATAAATCTTTTTCATCCATATTTTTTATGTAGTATTCATTCATAGATAGAATTCTGCTCATATCTAATTTAGATGGGGATTTACCAATTCCTTCTAAATTAAAGTATTTAATACTTTCATCTAAGGTAAATATTTCTTTATCCTCAAAAGACCATCCAAGTCTTAGAAGATAGTTTCTAAGTGCATCTGGCATAATTCCTATTTTAGAATAATCATCCAATGTTGAGGCATTATCTCTTTTAGATAGTTTTTTGCCTTCAATTGTATGAATAAGAGGTATATGCGCAAACTGAGGCAGCTCCCATTTCATAGCTAAATATATTTGTATTTGTTTAAAAGTATTAATCTTATGGTCATCTCCTCTAATAATATGAGACATGCCCATTTGATGATCATCTACTGTTGATGATAAATTGTATGTTGGTGTACCATCATTTCGTAAAATTATAAAATCTTCTATTGTAATATTTTCTATCTCAACATTACCTTGAACTAAATCATTCAGTACAGTTGTTCCTTCAATTTTACTTTTAAATCTAATTACAGGCTTAATATTTTTTGGAGCATCTGCTTCTGTAAGATCTCTCCATTTTCTATTATAGATATAAGGAAGTTTTTTTTGCCTAGCTCCTTTTTTTTGCTCTTCAATTTCTTCACTAGAACAATAACATTTATAAGCATTCCCACTCATAAGTAACTGGTTTGCAATATTTATATGATCATCAATTTTAGTTGATTGGATATATTCATCACCATCATACTCTATGCCAATCCATTTTAAAGATTTAATAATTTGAATTTTGTGCTCATCTTTAGACCTTTCCTTGTCTGTATCTTCAATTCTTAAATGAAAGGTTCCATTTTTATTTTTTGAATATAGCCAATTAAATAAAGCAGTTCTTACACCACCAATATGGAGAGCTCCAGTTGGAGAGGGAGCAAATCTTGTTGCTACTTTTAACATCAGTGATTTTTAAACTATTTTCTTAGAAGTTTCTATATAAAGATACTAGAACACCTTGAACTTTTACCCTATCTGGACCAAATATTTTAGTTTCATAATTTCTATTTGCACTTTCAAGTGCTACAGTTTTTCCTTTTCTTCTAATTCTTTTCAACATTGCCTCATGCTCATCTATTAAAGCTACAACAATTTTACCATTATCCGCAGTATCAGATCTTCTTATGATAACTGTATCACCTTCATTAATGCCAGCTTCAATCATTGAATCACCTTGAACTTTTAGACCAAAATATTGACCATTTTTTTCAAGATTACTTGGAAGAGGTATTCGAGAAACTTCATTTTGTATTGCCTCTACAGGTGTTCCTGCAGCTATGCTACCTAGCACAGGTATTTCCATTTCATTTAAGTAGGTTTTTTCTGTATCTAGACCACCCTTGATAACACTAGGTGAAAAGCTATTATAAATATCATTAGCAGAAGCTGTCTCAGGAAGCTTTATAACCTCTAAAGCTCTTGCTTTATGAGCTAACCTTCTAATAAAACCCCTTTCTTCTAAGGCACTTATTAATCTGTGAATTCCTGATTTAGACTTTAAATTTAAAGAATCCTTCATTTCCTCGTATGAAGGAGATACACCTGAGGCTCTCAACTTTTTGTTGATGAATAAAAGCAGGTTTTTTTGTTTTTTAGTTAACATAAGAACAAATAAAGTACAAAATCTGTTCTACAAGTGTTCTTCTAATTCAGCAATAGCTAAAAAGTGTTATAAATAGGTATTTATTTGACTAAAGAACCGAAAAAATCGAATTTTTATCTAAATTTTTTAAAAGTGATTCACCAATTAAAAAAGTTTTTATTTCTGTTTTGTTTTCTAAAGAAAGAAGTTCTTCCTTTGTCTTAATTCCACTTTCAGAAATTATAGGAGATGAGTGATTACTTAAAACGTTATAGATATCACAAGTTGTATTAAGGTCTGTTTTTAAAGTTTTAAGATTTCTATTATTTATTCCAATTAATGCTTCTTTAAAGTTAAGAGCTTTCTTGGCTTCCTCAATTGTATGCACCTCAACAATTATTGACATATTAAGTTTCAGAGCTTCTTCGTATAATTCATTAGCAAGGTCATCAGAGACACCAGCTAATATAATTAATATTGCATCTGCTCCATAACTTTTTGCAAGAGGTACTTGAAATTTATCAATAAAGAAATCCTTACAAAGAACGGGTAAGTTTATTTTTTCTTTTACTTTGCTAATATCAATTAGATTACCTAAAAAGAAATCTTCTTCAGTAAGAATTGATAAACATGTTGCTTTATTATTATTATAGATTTTTGCTATTTCTATAGGGTTATAATTATCTATTATTACACCAGCAGATGGGCTTGCTTTTTTTATTTCTGCAATTAAAGAAATTTTATTATTATCAACATTATTTTGAATTTTATCTTTAAAGTTAATATATGTTTTATTTTGATCTATTTGTTCATTTAAAGAATTTAATGAAATTGATTTTTTTAATAAATCAATTTTTTCAACTTTTTTTTTAATAATTTCCTTTAGAACGTCTTTAGACATTTTGAATTTCCTTTAAGTCATTGTATGTTTTTCCTGATAAAATATGTGTTCTTGCTTCATTATATGCATCAACAAATACTGCATGTTTTTCAGAAACAATAAGTCCTGCTGCTGCATTTAAACAAACGGCTTTAGAAAAATCATTATCTTCACCTTTAAATATATCCAACATCTTGTTTGCATTGAATTTTGCATCATCACCAAGCAAATCTTTAAATTCATTTGCATTTATATTTAGTTTTATAGGATCGATTACTATTTCAGAAACCTCACCATTTTTTAATTGAACTACATTAGTTTTTGAATAGGGTGATATTTCATCTAATCCATCTTCACTATTTACAATCCATGCAAATTTAATGTTTAAATTATTCAAAGCATCAGCAAAAATTTTTAATAGCTTTTTATCAAAAACACCAACTACTTGTCTTTCAACTAGGGCAGGGCTACTCAAAGGACCAATCATATTAAAGATTGTTCTTTTGCCTATTTTTTTCCTAGTAGGTCCAACAAATCTCATTGCATTGTGATAATTTGGTGCAAACATAAAACCAAAATTATTTTTTTTAATTTGCTCCTCAATATCTTTAGGATCTAAATCTATTTTTATGTTTAAAGCTTCTAAAACATCACCAGACCCACATTTAGAGGAAACAGCCTTATTGCCATGTTTTGCCACTTTAATGCCCATACTAGATAGAAGTAGCGCTGATGCTGTTGAGATATTGAGTGTATTCATGCCGTCTCCACCTGTACCACAGGTATCAATACAATCATTAACATTAACTCTTTTAGATTTATTTCTTAGTACGTAAACTCCTCCAGCAATTTCATCTGAGATTTCACCTTTAGCTGAAAGTAGTGTTAAAAAATCAAATATTTCATCATCTGATGCTTTACCGTCCATTAGTATTTCAAAAGCATTTTTGCTTTCATTAAACGATAAGTCTTGTTTATTTTTTAATTTATCTATGAAAATTTTCATGCGCTTTTGTAATTAATAAAATTCTTTAATATTTTAATTCCAATCATAGTTTTTATACTTTCAGGGTGAAATTGAACACCGTGGATGTTATATTCTTTGTGCATTATACCCATGATAACCCCATCTTTTGTTTCAGCAGTAATTACAAGTTGATCAGATAACGTTTTTTTATCAACCATGAGACTATGGTATCTTGTAGCTACAAATTTAGCAGGAAGGTTTTTAAGTATACCTATTTTTTTTGATTTTATGATACTCGTTTTCCCATGCATTAACTTATTTGCTTGAATAATATTTGAACCAAAAACTTGACCAATAATTTGATGACCTAAACAAACACCAAGAATGGGTATTTTTTTATAAAGTGCTTTTACTATTTTAATACAATTTCCTGATTGATTAGGATTACCAGGGCCAGGCGATATAATAATTTTGTCATATTTACTCTTCAATATTTGTTGATGGGTAATTTTATCATTTCTAACTACATCAACCGTAACACTGAGTGATGACACATAATGATATAAGTTGAATGTAAAACTATCATAGTTATCTATTAATATAATTTTCATTATTTTAACGCATTCATTAAAGCTTTTGCCTTATTTACAGTTTCTTCGTATTCTTTAATTGGATTACTGTCAGCTACTATCCCTGCACCAGCTTGAACATAGAATTTTTTGTTTTTTGCAACTGCAGTTCTTAAGGCAATGCATGTGTCAAACTCACCATTTGCAGAAAAATAACCTATCCCTCCAGCATAAACTTTTCTTTTAGTCGTTTCCAGTTCATCAATAATTTCCATAGCTCTAATTTTTGGTGCACCAGAAACAGTTCCAGCAGGAAATCCAGCAAGTAGTGATTTAAATTTTGAAAATTTTTTATTGTAAACACCCATCACATTAGAAACTATATGCATTACATGAGAGTACTTTTCGATCATAAAACTTTCTGTAACTTTAACAGTTCCTATTTTAGAAACTTTACCAGCATCATTCCTTCCTAAGTCAAGCAGCATCAAATGTTCAGAAAGTTCTTTTTTATCTTTAAGTAAATCTTTAGCAAAAAATTTATCTTCTTTTAAATTTTTACCTCTAGGTCTAGTTCCGGCAATTGGTCTAACGGTAATTTTGTTATCTCTTAGTCTAACTAAAATTTCTGGACTAGCTCCTATAATTTGAAAATCATCAAAATTAAAAAAATACATAAATGGAGAGGGGTTAGTAATTCTAAGTTTTTTATAAATTTCCAATGGTTTTTTAGATAATTTAGCTTCAAACCTTTGACTTAAGACGACTTGAAAAATGTCTCCAATTTTTATGTATTTTTTTGCTTTATTCACCATCTTTAAAAACTTATTTTTGGTGGTGTTGGATTTAATTTTTATATTGGTGATAACATTTTTATTAAAATCTTTTTTTTGAAGAGAGGCTTGAATTAATAAATCATTAATTTGGCTTTCAATTTCAATGTATTTATTTTTATAATTTGTAATTTTTTCATCCTTAAAGATATTAACAATATAAAAAATCTTCTTTTTTAAGTTATCGTGAATAACTAACACCCTTGGTCTTAAAAGCCTTACATCGGGGAGTTTTAAATCATCTATACATTTGTTTGGTATTTTTTCTATATATCTAATTGAGTCATAAGAAAAATAACCAGAAATTAGTGAACTAATAGGAGGCAGTCCTGAAGGTATCTTAAATTTAAATCCTTCAATTATCTTTTCTATAATTTTTTCAGGATTTCCTATAATTCTTTTTTTAGTTTTGTTTGTAACTAAATATGAATTGTTATTATTGAATTCCCAAATTTTATCAGGGTTTTTACCAAAAATAGTATATCTACCTCTTATTTTTCCCTTTTCTACAGATTCAAAAACAAAACTATTTTTTTCTAGAAGAAAATTATCAATTAGATTTAAGACTTCGTCGTCATTTCTTATTTTTCTTGCGGTATAGAGGATTTGATTTTTGTTTCTTTTATGCTGAAACTTAAAATCATTAAAGTTTCGATTTAACATTATTTAAAATAATTTTTAACTCGCTCAAGTGTTTTTTCATTCACAACAACTTGGTATCTGTTATTTAAAAATAAATCATATGATTTTAAGATATTGTTTTTGCTTTGAGCTCCCTCTTCAGAAGATATTTTTTCAAAATTAGTAGAATTTTTGTTAATGTTATTTTCTTCGTATTGAACAGTTTTTGCAATGAACACATCATTTTCTTTATTTGCAATTAATGTAAATGAATTTACAGGAAGAGAGTAGAGTATTTGAATAGAGTTTGTTTCAAATTTTTTAGTATCTTTTATAGAATCTAATTTAATTTCTCTTATATTATTTTTTCCAAGTTCGTCAAATGAAGCTTGATTAAATGTTTTTTTATTTATTTTATCTAAAATATTTTTATTAAATTCAAACTTTTCTTTTTGAAATAGAAGGTTTGTAATTTGTTCTTTAAATATGGGATTTTCAAGATCGGGTAATTTAGAGATTGAATTATTTATATTGTAAAAAACATAAGCACCATTTTTTTCAAGAATTTCAATTTTATCTTTTCTAGAATTGTAGATCATATTTTCTACTATTTTTTTATCATCAAGATTTATGTATGAATTAACTTCAGTAGGGGACATATTTAAATTTTTAACTATAGTTTTAAAGTCAATATTTTTTGATATTTGGTTTTCTATATCATCAATTTTATCAAAAAATGCTTTATTAAAATCATCAATACCTAGTAAATTTTTTGGACTAATTTTAACATAAGAGAAATCAATGTAATCTTGTTTTAATTTTTCTGCATTTTCTTCAACAAAAAATTTAATATCATTATCTGTAAACATTTCATTTTTCTTATAAAAGGTGCTTAGATCGATATACTGGATATCTAATTTATTGTTATTTTCTTTATAAAATTTATTAATTAAAAACTCTGGTGTTTTTGTTCCGCCACTTATGTAGGTAAATAATTGTTTTTGAAGTTCATTATTTTTTAATCGTATCTCAAACATTGGTGCTGAAGAGTTATTTGTTAATAGAAATTTTTCATACAATGTTCTTTGAAATAATCCATTTTCATCTTGAAAATTTTTATTATTTTTAATTTTTCTAATCAATACATCTTCTGTGATTGAAAGATTAAGTTCGTCAATTTCAAGATCAAGAAGTTTTGTAGATACTAATGTAGTTAAAAGTTCTTCAATAATATTTTTATCAATATTTTCTTTTATTACTTGTTGGCTTAATCCTGATTCATTTAAATAATTCATAAAATCTTGTGTAGAAATGTTAGTATTATTTATCTTAGCTATATTATTTTGATTTCCAGTACTAAATCCTCCACCAAATCCACCAAAGCCAAAAGCTATTATAATAACAAAAATCAGTATCAAGCCACCAATCTTTTTTTTTGTAAAATTTTTAAATGGATTTATCATTACATTATTAATTTATTGATCTTTAAAATATCAAGCTATAGATTAAATTTTTCATTATGACAAATAAATATATGTATTTTGTAGCAAATTGGAAAATGTACGGGAATTTATCTTCCTTAAATACATTGGATAAAGTTATTAAATTTTCAAAATCTAAAGAAATAAAGGGAGGTAGATTAATTTATTGCCCTCCAAATACTTTAATAAGTTCTTTTTCAAAAAAATTTAGTAATTGTCAAATTGGTATTGGTGGACAAAATTGTCATGAAAGTAAAGATTATGGTGCTCACACAGGTCATGTTAATTCCCGTATGTTAAAAAATATTGGTGCACATTTTGTAATCATTGGTCATTCAGAAAATAGAGAACAGGGTGAAAGTGATAAACTAATTAATCTAAAAATTAAAAGTGCTCTTGAAGCTAAATTAAAAGTTATTTTTTGTATCGGTGAAACTTTAAGTGAAAAAAGAAAAAAAAAGACACGCTCAACCTTATCCAAACAAATTAAAATTGGTTTAAAAAATATTAAAAATAAATCAAATATTTTTTTAGCTTATGAACCTGTTTGGGCTATAGGCAGTGGTCTTATACCGAAACCTCAAGATCTTTTTAAAACAGTAGAATTCATCAAAAGTAAATTTAAAGATAAATTACCAAAAATTTTATATGGGGGTTCTGTAAATCCCCAAAATATAACAATCTTAAGAGAAATTAATAATATTGATGGTTTTTTAATTGGTGGAGCATCTCAAAATGCTAAAAAATTTATTGATATAGTCAAAAAAACATATAGTTAACCCTCATGGAAAATATTCTACTAGTAGTCAACTTAGTACTAGCAACAGTACTTGTGCTTTTGATACTAGTCCAAAAATCTGAAGGTGGAGCACTTGGCATAGGTGTTTCTCAAGATAATTTTATGCTTTCCAGATCTGCTGGTAATTTTATGGGCAAGGCTACAGCAGTAGTTGCAACTTTATTCATAATTTGTAGCTTAGCTTTAACAATAATTTCTAGAGGTGAGTTAACACCCACATCTTCCGTATTGGATATCATTGAAGAAAAGTCTAGTGATACACCTTCAATTCCTGAAAACAATAATTAATCCTTTTAAACTCATTAATTAATCGCTATAAGATAATACCATGGCGCGATATATTTTTGTAACCGGCGGTGTGGTTTCTTCATTAGGAAAAGGTCTTTCTTCGGCTTCCCTTGCATACTTATTACAATCTCGAGGTTTTAACGTACGTTTAAGAAAATTAGATCCTTATTTAAATGTTGACCCAGGAACGATGAGTCCGTTTCAGCATGGTGAAGTTTTTGTAACAGATGATGGTGCAGAAACAGATTTAGATTTAGGTCATTATGAAAGATTTTCTGGAATATCTGCAAAAAAATCTGACAATATTACAACTGGAAAAATTTATAGCGATGTTTTAAAAAAAGAACGTAAAGGAGGATACCTTGGAAAAACAGTTCAAGTTATCCCACATATAACTGACCGTATTAAAGATTTTATAAAAAGTGACACATCAAAAGAAGACTTTGTAATTTGTGAAATTGGTGGAATAGTGGGTGACATAGAAAGCCTCCCATTCGTTGAAGCTATTAGACAATTTTCTAATGATGTAGGAAAAAAAAATGCTTTATTTATTCACTTAACTCTAGTCCCGTACCTTAAAGCTTCAGATGAAATAAAAACAAAACCCACTCAACACTCAGTAAAAGAATTAAGAAGTCTTGGCATACAACCAGATATTATTATTTGCAGATCTGAAAGGGCCATACCTTTGGAGCATAGAAAAAAAATATCCTTGTTCTGTAATGTTGGAATTGAAAATGTAATTCAAACTGTTGATGTTAAAACTATTTACGAAGCGCCAATTAGCTTCAATAGAGAAAATTTAGATAAACAGGTACTTGAATATTTTAAAATAAAATCAAAAAAAAAAGTTAATTTAAATCCTTGGAAAAAAATCACTAAAATTGTTCTGCACACAAAAAAATCAATCAATATTGCAATCATTGGAAAATATGTTGAGCTTAAAGATGCTTATAAATCATTAGACGAAGCCTTAACTCACGGTGGTATTGATAATAATTTAAAAATTAATTTAGTGAGAATAGATTCTGAAAACTTGAAAATTTATGAAATTAAAAAAAAATTAAAAGGAGTTTCTGGAATTCTGATACCAGGTGGATTTGGCAAAAGAGGAACAGAGGGTAAAATAGAAGCAATTAAATATGCTAGAGAGAAAAAAATTCCTTTTTTTGGAATTTGTTTTGGAATGCAAATGGCCATTATTGAATTTGCAAGGAATAAGTTAAATATAAAGAAAGCTACATCAAGTGAGTTTAAATCTGGAGGAACACCAATTATTGGATTAATCTCTGAATGGAATAAGGATGGTAAATTAATTAAAGGAACAGATAAAGATCTTGGTGGTACCATGAGACTTGGTCTTTATGAGGCCAGATTAAAAGAAAATTCACTGATTAGAAAAATCTATAAATCTAAATCAATTCAAGAGAGACACAGACATAGATACGAGGTTAATATTAGCTATAAAGATCAATTTGAAAATAATGGCCTTATCTTTTCAGGATTATCTCCAGATAAAAAATTACCAGAGATTATTGAGCTAAACAACCACCCATGGTTTATAGCTGTCCAATTTCACCCAGAATTTAAATCTAGACCTTTAGCACCACATCCTTTATTCTCATCATTTATCAAGGCTGCTAAAAATCATAAATGAAAAATATAAAAGTTAATTGTGGAAATATAGAAATTTCAAACAATAATAAAATTTTTATTATTGCTGGCCCATGCCAACTTGAGACCGAACAACATGCCATGGATATGGCAGGTAAGATTAAAGAAATTACTTCTAAGTTTAATATGGGTTTTGTTTACAAAACATCTTTTGATAAAGCTAATAGAACAAGTTTAAAAGGCCAAAGAGGTATGGGTCTTGAACAATCTTTACCTATTTTTGATAAGATTAAAAAAGAATTAAATGTTCCAATATTAACTGACATACATAATGCTGAACAATGTGCAGTGGTAGCTCCTCATGTTGATGTATTACAAATTCCTGCATTTTTATGTAGGCAAACAGATTTATTAATTGCTGCTGCCAAAACTGGGAAAATTATAAATGTTAAAAAAGGTCAATTCCTTGCACCATGGGATATGGTTAATGTTACAAAAAAAATTGCTGACTCAGGTAATAATAATATTTTAGTTACAGAAAGAGGGGCCAGCTTTGGTTACAATACCCTTGTCTCTGATATGAGGTCTTTACCTATTATGGCAAAAAATGGTTATCCTGTTATTTTTGATGCTACACATTCAGTCCAACAACCTGGAGGTTTAGGCGAGACCAGTGGTGGTCAAAGAGAGTTTGTTGAATATTTAGCAAGAGCTGCGGTCGCAGTTGGTGTTGCGGGTGTTTTTATTGAAACACATCAAGACCCAGATAATGCTCCATCAGATGGACCTAATATGGTTCCACTAGATAAATTAGAAAAATTACTATCTCAATTATTTGAAATAGATAATCTAATTAAAAAATAAATGAGTAAGATTTTAAAGATAAAAGCTCGTCAAGTCTTTGATAGCCGCGGAAACCCAACAATTGAAGCAGAAGTTTATTCAAAAAATTTAAGTGCCTCAGCTATTTGTCCCTCAGGTGCTTCAACTGGAACTTACGAAGCATTTGAAAAAAGAGACAACAATAATAAAAAATATTTAGGTAAAAGTGTTTTAGGTGCAGTCAATTTAGTTAATACAAAAATTTCAAAAAGATTAAGAGGTGCAAATATTCACGACCAAACACGTATTGATACAATCTTAATCAATCTTGATGGCACCCGCCAAAAAACAAGTTTAGGTGCTAATGCTATTTTAGCAGTTTCTATGGCTGCTAAGAAACTTTCTGCTAAAATTAAGAGAGTTCCTTTATATAAAACTTTTTTAGTAAAAAATAATTACAGATTACCTTACCCATTAATGAATATTATTAATGGTGGAGCGCATGCTAATAATGGATTAAGAATTCAAGAGTTTATGATTAGACCTGATAAAGCTAAAAACTTTTCAGAGGCAATGAGAATATGTTTTGTTATAATTAATAATTTAAGAAAGCTGATTATAAAAAAGGGTTTATCAACCTCTGTAGGAGATGAGGGGGGCTTTGCTCCAATGATTAGTAGCAATGAAAAAGCTTTAGATTTAGTCGTTGCTGCAATTAATAAGTCTGGTTTTAAAAATGGCAAAGATGTTTCGATTTGCTTAGATGTTGCAGCAAATGAATTAATTAAAAAAGATAAATACTCTATTCATTCAAAAAAATTTGTTTCGGTAGATCAATCTATTAGAGAATATAAAAAAATAATAAATAAATACAAAATCAAATCTATCGAAGATCCATTTGGAGAAAATGATTGGGTGGCATGGAGTAAATTAATGAAAAACACTCAAAATGTACAAATAGTAGGAGATGATTTGTATGTAACTAATTTAGAAAGACTTAAAAAGGGTTTCTTAAACAACTCGTCAAATTCCATATTAATTAAACTTAATCAAATTGGTACGGTATCTGAAACACTTGAAGTTATTAAGTTTGCACAAATTATCGGGTATAAAACAATAATTTCTCACAGATCTGGAGACAGTGAAGATACTTTTATAGCAGACCTTGCTGTAGGTACAAATTCAAATCAAATCAAAACTGGTTCTCTAGCTAGATCTGAACGTGTTGCAAAATATAATCAATTATTACGTATAGAAGAAGAGCTTGGAAAAAAAGCATCAATGAGTAAAATTCATTAATGCTGGGAAAATTAAAAAAAAATTATTTTTTATTAATCTCTACTTTTTTAATACTTTATTTTTTCTTTAACCTTCTAGATGGTGAAAGAGGTCTTTTTTCTTATTTCAAAAAAAAAGAAATTTTATTTAATCTAAAAATTGAAGAAGCTAATTTATCTAACAAAATCAAAGAGCTTGAATTTAAAAATTCTCTATTAAGTACTAAATTAGACCTAGATTATGTCGAAACCTTAATCAGAGAAAAATTTATGTTTGGCAAAGAAGGGGAGACCCTCTATATAATTAAAAAGAATGACAATTAAACCAAGACACCCAGAAAAAGTTAACAAACCTGTAAATCCAATTAAGAAAAAACCTGATTGGATAAGGTCTAAATTAACTAACAGTAAAGAATTCTTCTTAACCAAAACTATTGTTAATCAAAATAATTTAGTAACAGTTTGTCAGGAAGCTAATTGTCCAAATATTACAGAATGTTGGAGTAAGCGTCATGCAACATTTATGATTATGGGTGATACCTGTACTAGAGCATGTGCTTTCTGTGATGTAAAAACTGGCAAACCTGGAAAACTAGACTCATTTGAACCTGTTAAGATTGCTGAAGCTGTAAAAAAATTAGATTTAAAACATGTTGTAATTACTTCTGTTGATAGAGATGATCTCGAAGATGGAGGATCAAATCATTTTTATGAAGTAATTAATCAAACAAGAAAAAAAAATCCTAATACATCAATTGAAGTCTTAACACCTGATTTTCTTAGAAAAGGAGATGCTTATAAAAAGGTACTAGAAGCTAATCCAGATGTTTTTAATCATAACATTGAGACAGTGCCTAGACTTTATTTAAAAGTAAGACCAGGCTCTAGATATTTTTCATCATTAGAGCTTTTAAGGAATGCAAAGTTAGTTAATAAAAATGTTTTCACTAAATCAGGTTTAATGGTTGGATTAGGTGAAAATAAAGAAGAGATTATTCAAGTCATGGACGATCTAAAAGCTGCAGAGGTAGATTTTTTAACCATTGGTCAATATTTACAACCCTCTGTAAGGCATCACCCTTTAGATCGTTATTACAATCCAGATGAGTTTAAAGAGTTAGAAACTATTGCAAAATCTAAAGGATTTTTATTAGTTTCATCGACACCTTTAACTAGATCTTCATACCATGCAGATGAAGATTTTGCTAAACTTCAACAAAATAGAATTAACAATCATTAATGCCTAAGGCATCAGTTAAAAGAAACATAAATAAAAAAAAAGATAAACTTATTGAGTTTGTTTTAGATATAGAGAAATATCCAGAATTTATCCCTTTTTGCTTAGACTTTAAAGTTTATGATAGAAAAGAAGGAAATAATCAAATCTTAATCATAGCAGATTTAACAATTGGAAAGGGTCCCTTTAGCGACACTTATAAAAGCGATGTTAGATTTAATAAAAAAGATGATACGATTAATGTTACTAATTTAGATGGCCCACTAAAGCACTTGCAAAATAATTGGAAATTTGTAGAAAATAACAACATGACTGAGGTCTATTTTGACGTTGATTTTGAAATTAAAAATAAGTTTTTGAATTTGTTAATGGAAAAATCATTTGAATTTGGTTTAAATAAAATTGCTGATGCTTTCCAAAAAAGAGCTGAAACAGTATAAAAAAATTGTAAAAGATTGCTCAAATTAAAGAACTAACAATATCCAAAGCTCTTTTAACTGATGCTTTTTGAATTGAGTTTCTTGTTTTTTGTTTAAAAATATTTTTAGTTATTACAATTTTATTAGATCTTTTTATCCCAATATAGACTAGTCCGACTGGTTTTTTTTTAGTTCCACCATTAGGACCGGCAATGCCAGTGACAGATACATTTATTTGAGCTTTAGATATCTTCGCTAAATTCTTAACCATAGCCTCACAACATTCAGCGCTAACAGCTCCGTATTTTTTGATAACATTTTTATTTACTTTTAAAATATCGATTTTTGCTTGGTTAGAATAGGTAATAAGACCTATGTTGAATATTTTAGATGCACCATTAATAGAAGTAATAGATGCAGCTAACATCCCCCCTGTGCAAGACTCGGCAAAAGATATTTTAAGTTTTTTTTTGATTAATTTTTTTACAATATTTTTCATTATAAAATATAGCTCTTTAAAATCATAAAACACACAAGGGTTAGAACCACATAAAAACCAGCACAGATATCATCCATAATTACACCAAAACTATTCTTAAAGTTTTTATCAAAAAAGCTAACGGGAAATGGTTTCATAATATCAAAATATCTAAAAAGAATAAAAAATAGAGCATAATAAACGATAGCTTCACCCGCATCTTTTGTTGTTCCATGTGATATCTCATAAAGATATATAGGAATTGATTGACCTATAAATTCATCAATTATGATTTCACCAGGATCCTTATTTTCACTATTTTCTATATGACTTGAAACGGCATAAAATGAGTAAATAAATATTATTATTAACCCAACTAAAATCATATTTGGTGAAATATTTAAAGTGTGGAATAGATAATAAAGAATAATTATAGTTGCTAAAGACCCAAAAGTTCCAGGCATATATTTAATTTTACCAAGACCAAACATCGTCACAAATAATGAGTTGAAAGATTTAATCATTTTTAATAACTGAGGCTATTACCTCACAAGCTATTGCTTTTTCCTTACCGATCACACCTAACTTTTCAGTTGTTTTACCTTTTATATTAATTTGTGTAGGAGAAATATTACAGATTTTTGCGATGCAATTCGTTATTTGTTTTTTGTATTTTTGAATTTTAGGTTTTTGAGTAATAATATTAATATCGAGGTTATTTATTAGATAACCTTTTTTTATAGTTTGCTTAATTATTTTACTTAATAGAATGGTAGATCTAATATTTTTAAATTTCTTATTCTTATCAGAGAATTTTTCACCAATATCACCCATAGAGCAAGCCCCAAGAATTGCATCAGTTACAGCATGTAAAACAGGATCTCCATCTGAATGACCCAATGTACCAATAGATGAGGGTATTTTAATTCCACCTATGTAAAGGTTCTTATTAGGAACCAGCCTATGAACATCAAAACCTAGTCCAAATTTTATTAAATTATTAAACTTAATATCTGAGTTTATTGTAATTTTATTATTAGTGATTTCACCTTTTATGATTTTTATTTTTTTGCCAGCTCTTACAAACAAATTTGCATCATCAGTAATTTCTGTACTTTTGTTATCCTGAAGTGCGTAAAGTTTTTTATAGTTAAAAGCTTGAGGTGTTTGAATTAAGTAAATATTTTCTCTCTTTAAATTTTTAACAATTTTTGAAAATTTTTGCTTAACTGAATTTGCAGTTTGAATCGCAGGAATTACACAATCATTTGTTTTTAATCTATCCATTAATTTCTTTAAAAGTTTTAGAGAAAAATTTGGTCTTGCAGCATCATGAATTATTACATTTTTAAAATTATTTTCTTTAATGCTTTTTAAGGCATTATAGGCAGACTCTGCTCTTGTTTTACCACCTGTGATAATTTCGATGTTTTTGATATTAAGTTTTTTTATATAATTTTTATGTTTTTGATTTATTACAAGAATAATTTTATTAAACTTATTAAATACTTTAGCCTTATCAATTGAGTGCAATAATAAAGGCTTACCTTTATAATTTGTGTAGGGTTTTGGAATATTTGAATTAAATCTTTTACTTTCGCCTCCAGCAAGTATTATAAAGCAATTATTCATGATAAAAATATATAACACATTATTTTGTCCACTATGATTGATTTTATTAAAAAAAATATATTTATCATTGTGATATTTTTAATCACATTATTCATAGGTTTTGTAACCTTTTTAACGTTTATTGATAAAAGTTTTTTAAAATTATCTGACAATAATCTCCAGATTTTATTAATTGGAAATATTGGATTGTTAATACTTCTTTTCTTTATGATATTTTCAGAAGTAAGAAATTCCTTAAAGATAGATGTTGATGTAAGTGGCTCTAAAGCCAATAGAAAATATATAACATTTTTTGCATTATTTACTTTAATACCTTCAATTTTAATTTCTTTATTTTCATTATTTCTTCTTTCTTTTGCTCTTGATAAATATTTAGATAAGAAAATAACAACAGCAGTTAACAACTCTTATGAAATTGCAAAAAGTTATACAGAAGAAGTTAGGACTAAAACTCAATCAGAGATAATTTTAATAGCATTTGATTTAAACAAAAGTATCAATTTTTTAAACACAAATATCAATCAATTTAAAAGTTTTCTAAATACTCAAAAATTAATTAGAGGTATGGACGAAGTACACATTATTGAAGGTAATGGAAGCTTATATTTATCAACTTTAGAAGATAACACTTTGTATACTCCACCTTTAAGTGATGCTTTAGAAATGGTTCAAAATGATAAAAGACCACTTAAAATTATTAATGCTTTTAAAAATCAAACAGCATCTATTATAAAACTTGAAAATTTAGATGGAAAGTATTTGTATATAGTCAAATATTTAGATAAAAAAATTTCTCAATATTTACTTGAGTTTCAAGAAGCACTTAATTTTTACTATACAGTTTTAAACAAACAAACTGGAATAAAGATATCATTTGTATTTATTTATCTTGTCATAGTCTCATTGTTGTTATTTGTATCCATATCAATTGCTATAAGATTTTCATCACGATTTTTTAGATCTATCAATAATTTGATTATAGCTTCCTCCAATATTGGAAAAGGTAATCTTGATATTAAAGTACCAGAAATTAAAACCGATAAAGACATGGAAGTGTTAAATCAAAATTTTAATTTAATGATAGATAAACTAAAATCACAACAAGAAAAACTTATAATTAAAGAAAGACACGAAGCTTGGGAAAATTTAGCAAGAAAATTAGCTCATGAAATTAAAAACCCACTTACACCAATTCAATTAACAATAGATAGATTAAAGAGCAAATACTCAGAAAAAATTGAAGATAATGAAAAAGATGATTTCTCTAAGAGTTTATTGATTATTGGAAAACAAATTAAACAAATTGAAAATTTAGTTAATGAATTTTCTGATTTTGCCAGAATGCCAAAACCTATTCTTAAAGATAACAACCTAGTTTCCTTGATAAAAGATAACATTAAATTATCAAATGAACTGGATAATAAAATTATAATTGATTTTAAGACAGATAAACCTGATATGCTCATGAATTCTGATAGTGAACAATTAAGCAGGGTTTTCTTCAATTTAATTAAAAACTCTATCGAGAGTATACTGGATAAAAAAAAAAATGACGCTAATTTTATAGGAAAAATTGATATTTCTATAAATGAAAATGTGGAAAAAATTAACTTTATAATTATTGATAACGGATTAGGATTTGGGAAATTTGCTGATAATATTAAAAATATTCTAAATCCTTATGTTACAACAAAGAAAAAAGGTAGCGGTTTAGGCTTATCTATTGTTAATAAAATAATAAATGATCATAATGGAAAAATTAATTTTGTTTCTCTTGTAAATGGTGCAAAAATAGAAATTATATTTGCAAAATGATGAGTACAGAAATATTAATTATTGATGATAATGCAGATATTAGAAATATAATTAATGATCTAATTATTGAAGCTGGTTACAAAACAAGATTGGCTGCAAACTACAATCAAGCTTTAAACGAGATTGATAAAAAACTTCCAGATGTTGCAATTATAGATGTTAAGTTGGACAAAGGTGACAATGATGGTCTAGAACTTTTATCACATATTAAAACTAAGGATAAAAATATTCCAGTTATAATAATTACGGGGCATGCAAACGTTGAAATGGCAATTAAAGCCTTAAAAGCTGGTGCTTTCGAATTTATTGAAAAACCTTTTAATCAGGAGAGATTATTAAATTTTGTCAATAGAGCTGTTGAAAATTTGAATCTTAAAAATAAGAATAAAGAATTTGAAAGTAAACTTTTTTATTCTTATGAACTAATTGGCGTTAGTGATAATATTAAAAAAATAAAAGATCAAATAAATAAAATATCAGTTTCTGAAAGTAGAATTTTTATCAATGGACCTACTGGGTCTGGTAAAGAATTGATAGCAAGAAAAATACATAAAGAGTCCAAAAGACAGAAAGGTCCTTTTGTTATTCTAAATGGCGCATTACTTGATAATAAAAAATATGAATTAGAATTGTTTGGTGAAGAAAAAGATAATGGTTCTATAACTTATGGTGCTTTAGAGAAATCATCAAAGGGTATACTTTTAATAGATGAAATTTCTGAAATCCCACTTGATACCCAATCTAAAATTTTAAGAGTTTTAATAGATCAAAAATTTAAGAGAATTAATGGTAATCATGATATTAATGTTGATGTAAGAATTATATGCTCATCTAGCAAAGATATAAAAAAAGAAATACAAAATGGCAATTTTAGAGAAGATTTATATCATCGACTAAATGTATTTGAAATTAATATTGATTCTTTAAAAGATAGAGTTTCTGACATACCTTTTTTAGTTGAATATTTTTCTGAAAAAATCTCAACAAATTATAATTTAAAAAAACTAAGTATTGATACAAATAATAACTATCTACTCAATTATGATTGGCCAGGGAATGTTAGAGAATTAAGAAATTTAATAGAGAGAATAGCAATACTTTCGCCTGATAGTACTGATAAAATTTCAAATATTATTAAAGAATCTCTAAAAACGCCTGATATTATGAATATACCATCAGAAAACTCTTTATCTATACCACTAAAAGAGGCTAGAGAAAATTTTGAAAAAGAGTATTTAACTAAACAATTAAATAAATTTAATGGCAATATATCAAAAACTGCTAATTTTATTGGAATGGAAAGGTCTGCCTTACATAGAAAGCTTAAAGGTTTAGGGATCAAGGAATTAAACTAAATGAATATTATAATTTGTGGAGCTGGCAGAGTAGGTTTTACTATCGCAAAAATTTTAAGTGAGCAAGGGCACTCCATAACTGTAATTGATCAATCAAGTGAAGATATACAAAAGATTGATGACACATTAGATGTTAAGTCTATTGTGGGTAAAGCTACCTATCCATCAATTTTAGAGAAAGCAAACGCTACTGACGCAGATATGATTATTGCAGTAACACGTAATGATGAAATTAACATGTTGATATGTCAAATAGCATTCTCGATATTTAATGTTCCAAAAAAAATAGCAAGGATCAGGTCACAAGATTATTTAAATCCCAAATTTACAAAAGTTTATAATAAAGAAAATTTACCAATAGATGTTATTATCTCACCTGAGATTGAGATAGCAAAGTCACTTCAAAGAAAACTAGAAGCTCCTGGTTCACTAGACAATGTTCCTTTTGCTAATAATAAAATTAGATTGCTTGAGATTTTGATAGATGGAAATTGTCCAATAAAAGATATCAAACTTAATGAACTTACCAAAAAATTTCCAAAACTAAATTCAAATATAATGGGTGTAATTAGAGATGAAAAATTTGCTTTATTAAAAAAAACTGACGTAATGCTTAAAGATGACAAAGCTTATGTTATAATTAATGCCTCACAAATGAACGAAACTTTAGCAGCTTTTGGTCATACGGAAAAAATTTCTAATAAGATCCTAATTATTGGAGGAGGAAATATAGGTTTTAACTTAGCAAAAAATTTAGAAGAAAGCTTTGATTCTATAAGAGTTAAAATAATAGAAAAGGACAAAGAAAGAGCAGAACTTATTGCAAGCCAATTAAATAACACAATTGTTATAAATGGTGATGCGCTCGATGAAGAGGTTTTACTAGAGGCAAACTTAGAAGAGGTTCAAACTGTTTTGGCTTTAACAAACGATGACGAAGATAATTTAATGGTAAGTGTATTAGTCGAAAAATTTGCTAAAGATAATGATGAATTAAGTGAAAAAAGAACTATGGCTTTAATTAATAAGCCTAATTATTCTCTTTTACAAACTTCTTTAAAAATTGATGATTTTATTGATCCTAGAATGAATACTGTATCAAGTATCTTAAAGCATATTCACAAAGGAACAATTGAAAATGCTTACAGTATTTTGAATGGTGGATATGAGATTATTGAAGCTGAAATTATCGAAACTTCTGAACTGGTAAATAAAGAATTAAAAAATTCAAACTTGCCAGATGAGATAAGAATTGGTGCAGTTTTGAGAGGTGATGAAGTAATTATCCCTAGATTAAATTTTGTATTTAAAAAACAAGATATTGTTGTTCTTTTGGCTAAAAAAGATTTCTTACATGTTGTAGAAAACATGTTTCGTATAAGCTCTATTTAATTTAATGAAATATTTTAAACTCATTTACTTGAGTGTTTTTTTTGGGATAGTTTCAATTTTAGCTTTTTTCAATATCACTTACTCTTACTATCTAAATCTTTATCTAAATTTAAATACATACATATACACGTTTATAGTCTCTGTTTTTTTAGCTATACTATTTTATTACACAAAAAGTAATGATGAAAAGAAAATAACAATATATGAAAAAATATTAACAATTTTTCTTGGTTATTTTTTATTACCATTGGTAATTTCAATACCTTATTACTTTAGTATTTATAACTTAACTTTTATTAATGCTTTCTTCGAGTCAATCTCTGGCTTCACTTCAACTGGCTTTACTATTTTTGACAATATCAACCACATTGATCAAAGCTTAATATTATGGAGATCTTCATCTCAGTGGATAGGAGGTCTTTATTTTTTATTTTCGATAATACTATTAATGGATATTTTTGATCATAGTTTTAAAAAATCTTTAACTAATTTTTTATCTTTTAATAAATCTGAAACTTTCAAACAAGCATTAAAAATATTCCTATTTTATTCATTGATTACATTTTTAATTTTTATAATTTTAAGTCTCTTTGATATTAGATTGTTTAATTCTCTAAATCTAGCTATGACCATAATTTCATCAGGAGGTTTTTTACCATCAAATAATTTGTCTAATATTTTGATTAATAATTCCCAAGTTGTAATTACTTCAATTTTATTACTATCTTCTTTTTTTAGTATTTTTTTGATTTACAATTTAATATTTACAAAAAATCATAATCTTAATTTCTTTAATGAAGATATTCATTTATTATTTTATTTCTTATTTTTATTGATTATTTTTTTTGTATTTTTAAATTTTGAAAATAATTTTAGTGAATTATTTTTATCTTTAACAAGCAGTATATCTAATGTTGGATTTTCTCTGAATAATTCACCCAACAATTTATCTTTTGTTTTTTTAGTATTGGTTATTATTGGTGGTTCTTTTTTTTCTACAAGTTCTGGTATTAGATTTTTAAAAATTTATTCTTTATTTAAATATTCAATCAACGAAATTCTTTCTTACAGTAGACCTAAAAATATTTACATAAACAAACATTTGTTTTCAAAAGATTCCTTTAAACTAGGTGAAATTTATAAATATTTTTTATCTGTAATAGTTTTTATAATTTCTTTATTAATCTTAACTTTTTTATTAACACTAAGTGGAATAGATTTTGAAAGCTCTTTTAAGCTCTCAATTTTAACAATAATGAATACTGTAAATTCTTCAATGTTTGGTTTAAGTGATTTTAGCTTTTATGACCTGCATTTTATGACTAAATATTATCTAATTTTCTTTATGATTGTTGGCAGACTTGAGCTTCTAACTTTATTGATTATTTGTAAAAAATTCCTTTTTAAAAATTAAATTCATACTATAAATACATTTGTATTAATTGGCGCTCTTAGCTCAGCTGGATAGAGCATCGGTTTTCTAAACCGAGGGTCGGTGGTTCGAGTCCACCAGAGCGCACCATTACTAGATATAATAGCCATCTTTTAATGAGACACTACATGTAGATAGAATAATTCTTATAAAGATCAATTTTACTTTGATCATCTTTGTAAAATGATAAACAATTAACCTAATTCAAATCATTTTGAATTATTTGTTAACAAATAAATAAATAAAACAGAGGAATAAAATATGTTTAAATACGTAAAACAATTAACTTCTCTAGTTGCTATGGTTGCAGTTCTGTTTGCTTTTACAACAGAAACAATGGCCGCTAAGAAGTCAAAAACTCTTAAGAACACTCAAAAAAAAGGTTTCGTAAGATGTGGTGTATCTCAAGGTCTACCGGGATTTTCTAATGCTGACGCAGCTGGAAATTGGACTGGTGTTGACGTTGATGTATGTAGAGCGGTTGCTGCTGCAGTATTAGGTGATGCGAATAAAGTTAAGTTCACTCCACTAAGTGCTAAAGAAAGATTTACAGCCCTAACTTCTGGTGAGATTGATATCTTATCAAGAAACACAACTTGGACACTTTCTAGAGATGCTGACATTGGCTTAACATTCGTTGGAGTTAACTTCTACGATGGTCAAGGTTTCATGGTAAGAAAAGACTCAGGAATTACTTCTACGAGCCAATTCAAAAATGGAATTTCAGCATGTACTAACATCGGAACTACAACTGAACTAAACATGAGAGACTTCTTTAATTCAAAAGGAATTTCTTATGAGCCAGTTGCTTTCGAAAAAGCTGATGAAGTTGTAGCAGCTTATGACTCAGGCAGATGTGATACTTACACAACTGATAAATCTGGTCTAGCGGCACAAAGAACAAAAATGACTAACCCTGATGATCACATAGTGTTACCAGAGACTATTTCTAAAGAGCCTCTAGGACCTGTAGTACGTCAAGGTGATGCAGTTTGGGAAGACATCGTAAGATGGTCACTAAACGTAATGATCGAAGCTGAAGAGTACGGTATTAATTCTGCAAACGCTGACATGATGAAAACTTCTGATAACCCACAAATTAAAAGACTTGTTGGTGCTGAAGGTGAATTAGGTGCAGCATTTGGTTTAGATAACGATTGGAGCTTAAGAATTATCAAACAAGTTGGTAATTACGGAGAAAGCTACAAGAGAAATATCGCTGATACTGGTATTTTACCTGACAGAGGTCCAAACCAAATTTGGACTAAAGGTGGATTACTATACGTACCACCAGCAAGATAATTATTATCTAACAAAAAATAAAAAGGGCTAGATTTATCTAGCCCTTTTTTTATAGTATTTACCAAATGAAATTAAAAAAATTCTTACCTCAGTTATTAACACTACTATTTATAATTTTAATATTTGGTTTCTTTACCATGAATGCTCAAGAAAACATGGATACAAGAGGTATTGAATTTGGTTTTGGTTTTTTAACTCAAGAAGCTTCATTTGATATACAGTTTTCTTTAATTGATTATGATGGCTCAGACTCGTATGCTAGAGCATATCTTGTTGGATTATTAAATACTCTGTTAGTTGCTTTTATTGGAATTATTCTAGCTACATTGTTAGGTCTTATCGTGGGTGTTGCAAGACTATCACCAAATTATTTGATTAGAAAAACTGCTTCTTTTTACATAGAATTTTTTAGAAATGTTCCATTGTTATTACAGATTTTCTTTTGGTATTTTGCTGCACTTAGAGCACTACCAATGCCTCAGGATGCTACGATGATATTAGGATCATCTTTTATGACTATAAAAGGTTTTTTTACACCAGCTCCAATTTGGACAAATTTTGATGTTTTTTTTACAACCTTAATCATTGCAATGATGTTAGTTTTCTTTTTTGTAAAATTTGCAAAAAAAAAACAAGAACAAGAAGGTAAACAGTTACCGGTATTAATTATCTCATTAGCTATTTTTATAGGTCTGCCACTTTTAACATTTTTAGTAGGCGGTGTTGATTTATCCTTTAGTTTTCCAGAGCTAAGAAAAATGTCTCAATCTTCTTACACATTTGATGGAGGTATGGGCATACCACCAGAACTAATTGCATTAACTTTAGCTTTAACACTCTATACGGCGACATTTATTGCAGAAAATGTAAGAGCAGGTATTCAGGGTATTGGTAAAGGGCAAAAAGAGGCTGCCGCATCAATCGGCTTAACACCAAGTCAAGTTTTGAAATTAGTAATTATGCCTCAAGCTTTAAGAATAATTATACCGCCAACTACTAATCAATACTTAAATTTAACTAAAAACTCTTCTTTAGCTGCAGCTATTGCATACCCAGATTTAGTTTTAGTTTTTGCTGGAACTGCAATGATGCAAACAGGAAAAGCAATTGAAATTGTTGGTATTACGATGGCTACATATTTAACTATTAGTATTGCTATTTCATTATTAATGAACTGGTACAATCAAAAAATAGCGATAAAGGAAAAATAATGAGTTCAAATAATTTTGATTTGTTAAAATCTAAAGATTTAAAAAAAAGAAATATTTCTTTGACTATAGGGACATTATTTTTTTTCTTGGGTATTTTTGATTTTTGTTTAAATAATTTCTTAGGCACAAATATTACTTCTTTCTTACCAAGGTTTATTAACTTCTTTACTCCATTAATCTTTGGAGTAATCGGACTTCATTTAATTAGAATTGAATTTTCAGGTATTAAAATTTTAGATAACCTTAATAAAAATATTAATCCAAGTAATTTCAATGCTGCTTTAAGCTTGTGTATTATTTTTCTCATAATATTCGCACTTCCTCCATTATTAAATTGGTTCATTTTTGATGCTAATATTTCTGGTGATACCAAAGAAGCATGTACTGGTGGTGGCGCTTGTTGGGTTTATATTAAAGTTTGGTTTAACAGATTTATGTATGGAATGTATCCTAATGCAGAACAATGGAGAATTAACGTAACTTTCATTGCTGTATTAGGCTTTATGGCAGCTGGATTTTTTACACCTGCTAAATTTAGAAATTATCTTTCTCTTTACTACACACTTATATTGCCAATTATTTCTTTTATCCTAATATATTATTTAATTTCAGGAGGTTCTTTTGGACTTGAATGGGTTGAAACAGGTGCTTGGGGTGGTTTATCTTTAACTTTCATTGTTGCATTTTTTTCTTTAATTTTTTGTTTTCCAATAGGTATGATGTTAGCTCTTGGTAGAAGATCTGATTTACCTATTGTTAAATACTCATCTCTTTCGTTCATAGAATTTTGGAGAGGAGTTCCTTTAATTACAGTTCTATTTATGTCAGCAGTAATGTTTCCAATGTTTCTACCTGATGGAACGTATGTTGATAAATTAATTAGAGTAGTTGTTGCAATCACTTTATTTGAAGCAGCTTATACAGCTGAAGTTATAAGGGGAGGGCTACAAGCACTGCCTAGAGGGCAATACGATGCTGCTAAATCACTTGGTATGGGTTACTGGAAACTTCATATCTTTGTTATTCTTCCTCAGGCATTAAAATTAGTAATTCCAGGAATTGCAAATACATTCTTAGCACTTGTAAAAGATACACCATTAATTTTTGTAGTAGGCCTTTTAGAAGTAGTTGGTATGTTAAATTTAGCAAAAACAAATCCAAAATGGCTAGGATTTTCAATGGAAGGATATGTATTTGCTGGAATAATATTCTGGATTATTTGTTATAGTATGAGTAAATATAGCCAGAAATTAGAATTAAAATATAAAACAGATAGATAAATTATGTCAGATTCAATTATTCAAATTCAAAATGTAAACAAGTGGTTTGGGGACTTTCAAGTATTGAAAGAAATAAATCTTGAAGTTAAGCCTAAAGAAAAAATTGTTGTTTGTGGTCCTTCTGGATCAGGTAAATCTACTTTAATTAGATGCATTAATAGATTGGAAGAGCATCAAAAAGGAACAATCATTGTTGATGGCACTGAAATTTCAGAAGATACAAAAAATATAGAACAAGTTAGAGCTGAAGTTGGAATGGTTTTTCAACAATTTAATTTATTCCCACATTTATCTATTTTAGATAATTGTACGTTAGCTCCAATTTGGGTTAAAAAAATGCCTAAAAAAGAGGCAGAAAAATTAGCATTAGAACATCTTGAGAGAGTACAAATTTTAGATCAAGCTCAAAAATTCCCAGGCCAATTGTCAGGTGGACAACAACAAAGAGTTGCTATTGCAAGGGCACTTTGTATGGAGCCTAAAATTATGTTATTTGACGAACCTACATCAGCATTAGATCCTGAAATGATTAAAGAAGTACTGGATGTTATGGTTAATTTAGCAAAACAAGGCATGACAATGATAGTTGTAACTCATGAGATGGGTTTTGCTAAAGAAGTAGCAGACCAAATGATTTTTATGGATGAAGGAATGATTGTTGAAAAAGCTACAACCAAGGACTTTTTTGCTAATCCTAAAAACGATCGTACTAAGCTTTTCTTGAGCCAAATTTTATAAGCATTTTTAGCCATACGTTTCAACATTTATGTTCTCTTTGGTGCTTATAATTACTTGACACAATTTGCATTTTTGTACTTATTCTTTAAAAATAAAAAACTTTTCTATTGCGATAACACTTAAAAATTAGTTCAATAGGTTTTTTTAAACAAACTTTAAGAGGGGTCTTAATGGAAGATAATTTTAACAAACATCTAGGCAACAAATTAAAGCTAAGAAGATTAGCTTTAGGTCTTACACAAACAAAAGTAGCAAAAGCTATTAATGTTACATTTCAGCAAATTCAAAAATATGAGAAAGGAACTAATGGGGTTAGCTCAATAAGACTTCTTCAGTTAGCAAATTATTTAAAAGTTCCAGTAAATTATTTTTTCGAAGATTTTTCAGAATATTTATTAAACCTGGAAAGATCTCAAGAAGGTCATATGAATGTAAATTATAATTTTTTAGTTAAATTATATTCTGAGCTTAATAATGATCAAAAACTAAAGTTTAGTAAATCTTTACAAACTTCAAATATTGGAATTTCAAAAGTAGGCTAATACAAATTTTAGTTTAAGACCCAAATATTGTTTACATATTTTCAGATAATTAATTTGATTATTCAAAATTTTCTTTTAATAAAATTTAGTAAAACGGAGAAGTTATTTTTTGGCTCCTCGGGCAGGACTCGAACCTGCGACCAATTGATTAACAGTCAACTGCTCTACCAACTGAGCTACCGAGGAATATCAAAATCACAACTTACTTTTTTTTAAGAGTAACACAAGATTTTTTTTGGAGGCAACGCCCAGAATCGAACTGGGATACAAGGATTTGCAATCCTCTGCGTAACCATTCCGCCACGTTGCCCTCTCATCTCAATTTAAAACAAATAGAGAGCCTTTTATATATTAAATTTATAAAATTAGTCTACCAAATAAGCCTTCAAAATGATTATTGTTAATTCATATTATTAAATTATAAACTTATAACCATCTATGAGTAACGACAAATACATACATACAGACGTTGAAGATAAGATTTATTCTTATTGGGAAAAAAACAATTTATTTAAACCTACGAAAAATAAGAAACAATTTTCAGTGGTTATACCTCCACCCAATGTAACTGGTAGCCTTCATATGGGGCACGCTTTAAATAATTCAATTCAAGATCTTTTGGTTAGATATCACCGTATGAATAATTATGAAACCTTATGGCAACCTGGAACAGATCACGCAGGCATTGCTACACAGGCTTTAGTTGAGAAAAAATTAACTGCTGAAGGTATCGATAAAAATGAAATTGGAAGAGAAAAATTTATAGAAAAGGTTTGGGAATGGAAGGAAGAGCATGGTGATATTATTTTAAATCAGCTTAAAAAACTAGGTTGTTCTTGTGATTGGTCGAGGAATGCTTTTACAATGGATGAAAACCTTTCAAAATCAGTTTTAAAAGTTTTTGTAGAACTTCATAAAAAAGGTTTAATTTACAAAGATAAAAAACTAGTAAATTGGGACACAGTTTTAAAAACTGCAATATCAGATTTAGAAGTGGATCAAAGAGAGGTTAATTCTAAGATTTATTATATTCAATATCCTATAGAAGGTTCTAGTGATTTTATAACTATAGCAACAACTAGACCTGAAACTATGTTGGGTGATACAGCTATAGCTGTAAATCCAAAAGATGATCGATTTAAACATTTAGTTGGTAAATTAGTAACAGTTCCAATAGTCGGGAGAAAAATAAAAATTATTACAGATGATTATGCTGATCCAGAAATGGGAACTGGTGCTTTAAAAATAACACCAGCCCATGATTTTAATGACTATGAGGTTGGCCAAAGAAATAAATTAGAGATCATAAATATCTTTACTGAAGGCGGTAAAGTGAATGATAATGCTCCTAAAGAATATATTGGACTTGATAGATTTGAAGCTAGAAAAAGAATTTTAAAAGAACTTAAAGAAAAAGAGTTTTTTGTTAAGGAGGAAAATATAAAGAATAAAGTTCCTTATGGTGATAGATCTAATTCAATAATTGAGCCTTTTTTAACAGAACAATGGTTTGTAGATGCAAAAAAATTATCAATTAAAGCTAAAGATATAGTTAACTCAAAAAAAACCAATTTTTTTCCTTCTAATTGGTCAAAGACTTATTTTCAGTGGATGAACAATATTGAACCATGGTGTATCTCAAGACAGCTTTGGTGGGGACATCAAATACCAGCTTGGTATGGTCCAGATAAAAAGATTTTTGTTGCGATAAATGAAGATGAAGCAAAAGCTGAAGCCAAAAAATTCTACAATAAAGAAGTAGATTTAATTCGTGATCCAGATGTATTGGATACTTGGTTTTCATCAGGTCTATGGCCTTTTGCTACATTAGGGTGGCCTGACAATAAAGAATATGTTGATAAATTTTACCCAACATCAGTACTCGTTACAGGATTTGATATTATATTTTTTTGGGTAGCACGTATGATTATGTTTGGAATGGAGTTTCTAGACAAAGAACCTTTTAAAGATATTTATGTTCACGCACTTGTTAAAGATGAGAAGGGACAAAAAATGTCTAAATCTAAGGGCAACGTAATTAACCCTTTAGACTTAATTGAAAAATATAGTGCAGATGCTTTAAGATTTACTTTACTTTCAATGGCATCACCTGGAACTGATGTAAAACTTTCTGAAGATAGAGTTAAGGGGTATAGAAATTTTTTAAATAAATTATGGAATGCAAACAATTTTTTAATTACTAATAATTGTGATTTTTCTAAAATTGAGGAAAAATCAAGTTTAACAATTAATATTAACAAATGGATTTATTCAGAACTAATAGAAACCAAGAATAAAATTGAAAAAAACTTAAAAGATTACAGATTTGATGAAGCTGCAAAAAATGCTTATCAATTTACTTGGCACTCTTATTGTGATTGGTATTTAGAACTATCAAAAACAATACTATTTTCAGAAGATGAAAAAGCAAAAGATGAAGTAAAACAGGTATCGGCTTATGTATTTAAGCAAATATTAATATTATTACATCCATTTATCCCATTCGTTACTGAAGAAATTTGGTTAAATAATAAATTTGATAAGTCAGGTAAAGATTTTTTAATGTTGGCTAATTGGCCTTCAGGGGAACCTAAAAAAGATATATCCACCAATCAAGTTGAAAAAATTATTAGTATAGTTTCTGAATTAAGATCATTTAAAAATGAATTAAGTGTAAGCCCTGGCTCATTTATAGATATTTCAGTAGAGAGTGTTAGTAAAAAAGAACAATCTTTTTTTACTGAAAATGAAGTTATTCTAAAAAAAATTGGTCGTATCAAAAACTTACATAATAAAGATTTAGATAAACCAGCTGCTACTTTAGTAGTTTCTGGTGATCTATTTAAAGTATATTTTGACGAAGATGTTGATTTAGAATTAATTAAAAAAAACTTAACTACAAGACAAAATAAATACCAAGAGGAAATGGACAAGATATCACATAGATTAGAAAATAAAGACTTTGTTGATAGAGCACCAAAAGATATTGTTGACCAGGAAAAAAATAATTATAATAATTTAAAAAATGATGTTGAGAGAATATCAATAACTATAAAGGGTATATAATGGCAAAATTTAACAAAAAAAAATTACCAAGCAGACATACTTCATTAGGTGCTGATAGAGCTCCACATAGATCTTTTTATTATGCGATGGGTGAAACAGAAAAAGATGTAGCAAAACCATTTGTTGGTGTTGTTTCAACTTGGAATGAAGCTGCTCCTTGTAATATTGCTTTAATGAGACAAGCTCAATCTGTAAAAAAAGGTGTTAGAGCTTCAGGTGGAACTCCTAGAGAATTTTGTACAATAACTGTAACTGATGGTATTGCGATGGGTCACGAAGGAATGAAGTCATCTTTAATTTCTCGTGAAGTAATTGCCGACTCAACTGAACTTACTGTGCGTGGTCATTGTTATGATGCACTAGTTGGTATTGCTGGTTGTGATAAATCTTTACCAGCTTTGATGATGGCAATGGTTAGATTAAATGTTCCAAGTGTGTTTATTTATGGTGGCTCAATACTTCCAGGTCAATACAAAGGTAAAGATGTAACTGTTGTTGATGTTTTTGAAGCAGTTGGAAAACACTCTGCTGGAAAAATGTCTGCAAAAGAATTAAGAAAATTAGAGCTTGTTGCATGTCCAAGTGCTGGTGCGTGTGGAGGACAATTTACAGCAAATACGATGGCCTGCGTTTCTGAAGCTATTGGATTAGCTTTACCTTATTCAGCTGGAACACCTGCTCCATACGAAGAACGTGATAAATATGCATTATTGAGTGGAAAGACTGTAATGAATTTATTAGAAAAAAATATTCGTCCTAGAGATATTGTTACAAAAAAATCTTTAGAAAATGCTGCAACAATTGTTGCTGCTACAGGTGGATCGACAAATGCTGCGTTACACTTACCTGCTATAGCTAATGAAATTGGAATTAAGTTTGATTTAATGGATGTAGCAAAAATTTTTAAAAAAACTCCATACCTTGCTGATTTAAAACCAGGTGGAAAATATGTTGCTAAAGATATGTGGTTAGCTGGTGGAGTTCCTATGTTATTAAAAACTCTTTTTGATGGTGGTTTTATTCATGGTGATTGCATGACGGTTACTGGAAAAACAATGAAACAAAATTTAAAAAATATTAAATTTAATCCTAAGCAAAAAGTTTTAAGAGCATATGACAATCCTTTATCACCAGATGGTGGTGTTGTTGGTCTTAAAGGCAATTTAGCTCCCGATGGTGGAATTGTTAAAATTGCTGGTTTAAAGAAATTACAGTTTACTGGTAAAGCTAGATGTTTTGATAATGAGGAAGCTGCAATGGCTTGTGTACAAAAGAAAAAATATAAAGAGGGCGATGTTATTATTATTCGTTATGAAGGACCAGTTGGGGGACCAGGCATGAGAGAAATGCTATCAACTACAGGTGCTATTTATGGTCAAGGTATGGGCGAGAAGGTTGCTCTAATTACAGATGGTAGGTTCTCTGGTGCAACAAGAGGTTTTTGTGTGGGTCATGTTGGCCCTGAGGCGGCCTTAGGAGGCCCTTTAGCTCTTTTACGTAATGGCGATGTAATTGATATAGATGCCAAAAAAGGGACTATTAACGTTAGATTAACTAAATCACAATTAGCTTCAAGACGTAAACATTGGAAAGTAAAAAAATCAAGCTTTGGATCTGGTACAATTTGGAAATACGCTCAAACAGTAGGTCCTGCATATTTAGGAGCACCAACACATCCTGGTAAAAGAAAAGAAGTAAAAGTTTACGCTGATATTTAATGAAAATTAGACCCATTATATTATGTGGCGGAGCAGGGACTAGACTTTGGCCTAATTCTAAAAATCATCAAGCAAAACAATTTATTGATTTTGGTAATTGGACTTTATTAGGAAAAACTCTTGATAGAATTAAATCTTCAACTTTTGATGCACCGATTATAAGTACAAATCTTAAATATTTAAAAGAAGTAAAAAAACATCTTAAGAAACATAAGATAAATAAATATAAAATTGTTTTAGAACCGTCAAAAAGAAATACAGCACCAGCAATCCTAGCTTCAGCATTAATTAAAGACATTCCAAACGAACAACCCTTAATGTTTTTTGCAGCAGACCACTTAATAGAAAAAGCTAGTATTTTTAATAAAGCTATTAATATGAATAAAACCAACTTAACAGATCAAAATATATTTATCTTTGGTATTAAACCAACATCTCCCTCAAGCGAATATGGTTATTTTTTAACAAAAAAAGTTAAAGGAAATATTAATAAAGTAACAAAATTTATTGAAAAACCAAAAGAAGCTAAAGCTAAACAGGTTATCAAACAAAAAGGTTATTGGAATTCAGGTATGTTTTTTTTAAGAAAAGATTCAATAATCAATAACTTTAAAAAATACCAACCTACAATATATAAAAATTGTTTTAATGCTGTTTCAAAAGCTAAACTTAAAGATAATACATATTACTTGAATAAAGCTTCATTTGAAAAAGCCACAGCTAAATCTTTTGATTATGCAATTTTAGAAAAAACTAAACAAATCAACGCTATTAAATTAGATATACCTTGGTCAGATCTTGGTAGCTGGAAAGAGATCTTAAAAATGTATGACAAAAATAAGAATAAATATTATAAGAAAAAAAATGTTTATTACCGGCCTTGGGGTAGATATGTTAATTTGTTTGAAGGCAAAGGTTTTTTAATTAAAGAATTATTTGTAAAACCCAAAGGTATATTAAGTTTACAAAAACATCATCATAGATCAGAACATTGGTTTGTAACTCAAGGAAAACCAAAAATTACACTTAATAAAGATAGTTTTTTTAAAAAACAAAACGATCATATATTCATTCCATTAGAAGCAATTCATAGAATTGAAAATCCTGGTAACAAACCTGTTAAAATTATTGAAGCTCAAGTTGGCTCAATTTTAAAAGAGAGTGATATTGTTAGATATCAAGACGTATATGGCAGAGTAAAATAGATTTTAAGGTTTTTCAGAAATTTTTAATGGCAGATCTGATGTTACGTCAAATCTTTCTTTTTTTGTTATATCCTCAACCTGTTTAGCTTTTTTTTCTAAACACCATTTTTCATAAATTTTACAAAATGTGAATATGCCGTTGTATCTATCAATCATTTTTACATTATCCAATTCGTCTTTTATCAAAAATTTAATATCATATAATTCTTTAATATTAACTTCTGTTAGAATTTCTCTTGAGTCAGGGTTATAATATCCAGAACCGTCTTCACATGGTGTTTCTAAAACCTCATCTATATATTTTTGAAAAATTTTTCCTCTGATAAAATTTTCTTCAAAGTCTTGAGAGTTAATAGTTTCATAAATTAATCTTCTTAAAGGAGGTTTATTCATCTCAAACCACATTATAAGTAATTCGTAATAAATTAATTCATACAACCTTATATGTATGGGTTTGCCCTTAACTATTCTTGACCAATTAAGATATCTTCTTATATCTATATTTCTTTCAATACTTTTCATGACAAGTATTTTTTATTTACCTCCTTTAATTGTAGTGTAACCACATCTTTTGCACTCAAGTGTTGTAACTCTATCTGTTGGTCCAAAACCAAACTCAATATTTAACGTTTTGTAGTCATGTATGCCCATAAAACAGAGTATTTTTATCATTTTCAAAAACATAATTTTGACACTTTAAATTGTTAAATTTATTTTTTGATGGTCAGCAGATAGCTGAAATGATTGCGGAGACTTGAAAAATAACTATACCGCAGAATTAGATAAAATTCTACAAGTGTTCAGCTATTTTAAACTTATTTAATTAAGTAGAGATCTTTTTAAACTTTTTTTAAAAACAAATATGGCCGTATTAAATAATATTAATACGACCATATAATTAATATTTAAAACCAACTATTTGGAATAATGATGTAGTGAATTGCAAGTACAATTGCAACTGACACCGTCAATCCTATAGTCATTTTAAGAAAGTCTTTACCAATTAAAGGAAAGACATACTTGAACTTATAGTCTTTATTCATTGTAGATATTGCAAGCTCTCTACCACACAACAAACCAACAAATACCCATGTTGTTGACATTGGTAAATCATTAAGTTCTTTAAAGTAGTAAAGAACAGCAGCATAAATCACATTAATTATTGTTGCTGATCTTGCGTATCTAGTTCCAGTTTTATCTAAAACAACTTTTTGAATTGTTCCTCCGTTTATGTAGAAGATATAAAAAAGAAGAGCTGTAAAGTATGCAAGAACAATTAATAATAAATTTACATCTATTTGTCTTGGAAGATATACGGCTATATTAGCTACGTCGTGAGATAACCAAACCCACCATAACCAAGCAGAAGTTACCCATACAGAGTTTCTCCAAAAGCCTATCCATTTATCTTCAACTTCATCAAATTTCTCATTAATAAATTTAGATACTACTATCCAACAAATGTAAGCTGCAACAGCTGCTAAGCCATATCCTACAACACTCTTCATAAGCATTTTTTCAAGCACTACAGTTGATGCAAATGCTGACAGCACTAAAAAGGTAGTTGAAACAGGTATGCCTATTCTTGTTAATACCAAAAGTATTCCAGGAGCCACAGCATGATACCACTGTATTTCTTGGAAAGGAATTCTAGTTAATCTTCCATAAGATATATCACCAGCATTACTGTACCAACCCCATGTGATTGCAAGTATCATCACAAATGAAGCAGCGCTTGCAAGCGTATACCATTTAAACCATTTTTGTTTTGACGCTATAAATGTTCCAAGCGTTTGAATTGAATCATTTGCTATAACGCTATATCCCGCTAAAGCAAAACCGACGATCGTATATACTGTTGTCATTTCCATCTTATTTTTCCTATTTTTAATTTATCTTTATTGTTTTCCATTTCGAACGATTCTTATTCTTGTGGTCGATTTAATAGAGAAAAGAAATTTTATCTATAGGTAAATTTATTAATATTTTTTGTGATGAGTTGATTCATCGATCATTATATTATTCAAAGTTGAAGTCTATATAGAGAATTTATTAATATTATTTGAGGTATGATGATTCATCGTTAATTATATTAATTAATAATTTTGTCTAGTTGTATAATATTTTAAATACAACTTATTAGGGCTTTATAGATACTAAAATATCACCTTATAAATCCCTATTAAGAACAGTGGTATTTGTAATCCAAAGTTTGTTAATATAGCTTTATCTTTTGATATAAAACCAGCTATCGTCCAACCAATAACTCCAAGACCATGGAAGTAGATGTTAATAGGGTAGATATTTAAATTAGTTAATAATATTCCAGTTAATACTAAGGCAGTACTGATCCATTTAAGGTATTTTTTAATAAACATAGTGTCCTCTATATGTAAGTTTTATTACTAATTTATTACAATTATAGAGGAAACTAAAATCTTAATTTATAAAATCCCTTAAATTAACAACCTTTAAATGAAGCAGACATATTTCTAATTAGATCAAAATATAAATCTTTTCCTGGGTTTAAAGTAGCTCCAAGTGGATCTACAACACCAGTTTTAATATTCATATCTTTAGCAACTACCTTAATGATATCAGGATTAAATTGAGGTTCTGAGAAAATACATTTTACTTTATCATGTTCAATTATTTCTCTAATTTCTGATAATTGTTCTGCACCAGGCATTACGTCAGTATTAACTGTAAAAGCACCCAATATTTTTACATTAAATCTTTTTTCAAAATATTGATATGCATCATGGAAAACAATAGATGATGTACTTTCATTTAATTCAGTCATCACATCCATAGTTAGTTTATCTATATCATTAAGTGCTTTATCTAAGTTACTTTTGTAAGTAGATGCATTTTTTGAATCATTTTCGATTAAATGCTCAGTCATTTCTTTTAAAATAACTTTTGCATTAATAGGGTCTAACCAAATGTGGGGATCATATTCACCATGTCCATGTCCTTCATGCTCATCATGATCATCTTCTTTTTTAGCGTGATCGTCATGGTCGTCATGATCATCTTCTTTTTTAGCGTGATCGTCATGATCATGCTCATCAAAAATATTTCTTTCTCTAAACTTTAATACATTCAAACCTTTAATTTCAATTAATTCAATTTTTTCAGCTTTTTTTGCAATCGAATTTAATGGTTTTTCTAAAAAACTTTCTAAATCTTCACCTATCCAAAAGATAAGATCTGCATTTTGCAACATTTTTGCATGGGATGGTTTCATAGAGAACCCATGTGGTGAGTTAAAACCATCTACAATTAAATCTGGTTTTTCAACTCCATCCATAAGATAACTCGCTAATGAATGAATAGGTTTGATTGATGTAACTACTTTTATTTCAGCATTAGCTGGTGTAAAGATCGATAATAATGATAAAATTGATAGAATAAATGATATTTTTTTTAGTTTTTTCATAATTTAAATATTTTAATGGTTGTTATAATATAACAGTATGTAATAATATAACATTTAAATGTCAATAGATAAATGAATTCAGATAATAATATATTAGTTAAATTAAATAATGCAGGTTTTCGCCAAAATAATAAATGGCTAGTAGAAGATGTGTCTCTACAAGTTGAGAAGGGTAAAATTGTAACTCTCATTGGTCCCAATGGTTCAGGAAAAAGTACAACTGCCAAAATTGCATTAGGTATTTATAAAAATATTGAAGGAAGTATTGAAAAAAATACTAATAAAATTGGATATGTTCCTCAAAAAATTTCAATAGATTGGACATTACCACTCAGAGTTAAAGACTTTATGGTTTTAACTGAAAATATTAATGATGACCAGATTAATGAAGCTTTATCATTAACTGGAGTAATGCATCTTAAAAATAAAAATTTAGGTAATTTATCTGGAGGGGAGTTTCAAAGAGTATTACTTGCTAGAGCTATTTCAAAAAAACCAGAACTGTTAGTACTTGATGAACCAGTTCAAGGTGTTGATTATACAGGTGAGATAGCGTTGTATGCATTAATTAAAAAAATATCAGATACTTTAAATTGTGGAATTTTATTGATTTCGCATGATTTACATACGGTAATGGCTGCAACAGACCATGTTGTCTGTTTAAACGGCCATGTTTGTTGTTCAGGTTCACCTATTGATGTTGCAAAAAATAGTGAATATAAAACCTTATTTGGAGAACAAGCGTCTCAGATCCTTTCAGTTTATGAGCATAAACATGATCACGAGCATTCTGATGAAGGCAGGATAAAGAAAAATTAAATGTTTGATGATTTTTTTGTAAGAGCATTGGTGGCTGGAATTGGAATTGCCTTAGTTGCAGGACCACTTGGATGTTTTGTTGTTTGGAGAAGATTATCTTATTTTGGTGACACACTTTCTCATTCAGCATTACTGGGTGTTACAATGGCATATACATTTGATCTAAATATTGCTCTTTCAGTATTTTTGATTTCATCAGTAATAGCCCTAATATTAATACAGCTTCAAAAAAAAACTAATTTACCTGGTGATGCTTTACTTGGTCTTTTAGCTCACTCTTCATTAGCTGTTGGATTGGTAGTAATTGGTTTTTTAACTTTTATAAGATTTGATATCATGGGACTATTATTTGGAGATATATTGGCTGTAACAACTAATGATATATTTGTTGTATGGGGTGGTGGTGCTATAATTTTAGTTATACTTAAATTAATTTGGAAACCTTTATTTGCATCTACTGTTAATTATGAATTAGCTGAAGCTGAAGGTTTGAATCCGGATAGATCAAAAGCTATATTTACAATTTTACTAGCTGCCGTTATTGCCATATCAATTAAAATGGTAGGTTTGTTATTAATTACTGGAATGTTGATTATCCCCGCTGCAATGGCTAGAAATATGTCAGACAGTCCACAAAAAATGGTAATTTACTCGGTTATAGGAGGATTATTGTCTGTAATTTTGGGATTATTTTCTTCATTAGAGTTTAATACTTCTTCAGGACCCTCAATAATTGTAGCGTCTTTGATCTTATTTATTTTATCTTTACTAAATATAAAACAGTCGATTAAATTGAAAAACTAATGAGTTATTGTTAAACTTTTGATTATGCATAAAGAAATCAATCTATCAAAAAATCAACAAATTATTTTTGATTTTATAGAAAAAGCTAAAGAACCACTTAAGGCTTATTCTATTCTATTTAATGTTCAAAAAAAGGGAATTAAAGCTCCATTACAAGTTTACAGGGCATTAGATAAGCTGATCGAAATAGGAAAAATACATAAAGTAGAAAGTAGAAATGCTTTTATAGCATGTAAAAGTTCAAGTTGTGAAATTTCACAAGCAACGGCTTTTTCAATATGTAATAAGTGTGAAAATGTTTCTGAAATTAATAATCCAAAACTTTCAAAATATTTAACTAATTTTGAAGACGATACCGGAATGCAATATAATAAATATAATTTAGAGTTTTTTGGTTTATGCAAAAAGTGTAAAGCAAAATAAATGAGTACAGTATCCTTAACATTAAATGAAATTTTAGAATTAGCTAAAAAAACATTATTAGCTAATGGTTGTGATGAGGAAAATGCTAGTATTTTAGCAGATACTATTATGAGAGCCGAAAGAGATGGTTCTGTTTCTCATGGTTTGTTTAGATTACCAGCTTATGTGGCTGGCTTAAAAAGTAAAAAAATTAATGGGAAAGCAAGACCTCAATTAGAAAATGTTGCTCCAAGTATTATTAAAGTATTAGGTAACAATGCAGTTGCTCCAATGGTTTTAAGTTTAGGATTACCTGCTGTTATTGATTTGGCCAAAAAAAATGGTGTAGCAGTTCTTGCTATAAAAAATTCACATCACATGGCAGCTCTTTGGCCCGAAACTGAAGCAATTGCAGAAGCAGGTCTTGTTGGTATCGCTTGTACATCTTATAAGCCTGCCGTTGCACCAGCGGGTGCTACGAAAGCTTTATATGGTACAAATCCAATTTCTTTTGCTTGGCCTAGACCTGGTAAAACTCCAGTTGTCTACGATATGGCAACTGCTTCAATGGCAATGGGCGAAGTTCAGATTGCGAAAAGAGAAGGGCACAAAGTTCCTCTTGGAACAGGCTTAACTAAAGAGGGAAAAGAAACAACTGATCCAGGAGAAATTGCTGATGGTGGAGTTATACTTCCTTTTGGAGGCTATAAAGGATCTAGTATAGCAATGATGGTTGAATTATTAGCTGGTGCATTAATAGGTGAAAATTTTAGTTTTGAAACTGCTGCTAAAGATAATAACGATGGCGGCCCTCCAAGTGGTGGTGAATTTATTATAGCAATCTCACCTGAGAAAATTTCTGGTAAAGGCTGGGATAAACATGCTGATGAGTTTTTTAGTAAAATGTCAGCTATGGAGGGCGTTAGACTTCCAGGTGAAAGAAGGCATAAAAATAGGCTAGATAAAGGACCAAGAAATATTAATGAAGAACTTGTTAATAAAATTAAATCTTTAAGTTAATTCAATTTCAATAGGTGTGTGATCTGAGGGTTTTTCTTTTCCTCTAGGGTCTTTATTAATATTAACATTTTTTACTATATTTAATAAAGAATTTGATACTAAGAAGTGATCAATTCTTAATCCATTATTTTTCTGCCAAGCACCTCTCATATAATCCCAATATGTATAACCTTCAATTTCACCATGAATATGACGGTAAGCATCATGAAAACCTAGATTAATCATTTCTCTAAATTTTTTTCTTATCTCAAGTCTGTATAAAGCGTCATCTTCAAAACCTTTAATATTATAAGCATCTTCTGCTGAAGGAAGAATGTTAAAATCACCTGCTAAAATTATATTTTCATTTTTCTTTGAAAGAGTTTTTAGCTCTTTAATCAAAGTATCTAACCATTCTTTTTTATAAGTATATTTATCAGTATCTACAGGATTACCATTTGGAGTGTAAATGTTAATCAGTTGAATATTTTTTTTCTTATATTTTAATTCTGCTGAAATAATTCTTGATTGTTTTAACTTATCTTTAATCAAATCTATTCTAACATTTTCTAGTTTATGCTTAGATATAATAGCAACTCCGTTATAACTTTTTTGTCCAAATACATGACTTTCATAATCTAATGATGAAAAATCATCATAGGGAAAAGTTTCATCTTGAGTTTTGATCTCTTGCATCATAACAACATCAGGAGAAAATTTTTGAAGGTATTCTTTAATATTTTCAATTCTTGCTCTAACAGAATTAACATTCCAAGATGTGATAATCATTATATGGAGAACGAAACACCACAACCGCAAGAAGATTTGCTTTGAGGGTTGGAGATTTTAAATTGATCACCAATTAGTTCTGAGACAAAGTCTACTTCTGAACCTTTTAATAAGTCTGCTGAAGTTTTATCTATAAGAATATTTTCATGTTTTAAGTCGTCTGCTTCTAATTTTTTGTCAAAAGTAAACTCATATTGAAAACCTGAGCAACCACCACCTTTAATAGCGATTCTAAAAAATGACCCTGGATCTTTTTGAGACAACAAATTATTAATCTGTTTTATAGCTTTATCTGTAAATTTAATTTCTTTAATCATATAACAACACTGATATTACTAATATAATATCAATTTATTAAATTTAAAGTATGAATAATTACTCAAATTTAGCTCTATCTAAAAGCAATGGTCGTATTTTTAAAGAAGCCAATTCACTTTATAGAACACCATTTCAAAGAGATAGAGATAGAATTATTCACAGTGCCTCATTCAGAAGGCTAAAGCATAAAACACAAGTTTTTGTTAATACAGAAGGGGATCACTTTAGAACTAGAATTACCCATTCAATTGAAGTTGCGCAAATTGCAAGATCAATAGCTAAACATTTAGGTTTAAACGATGATCTGGCTGAAACTTTAAGTTTGGCTCATGATTTGGGACACACACCGTTTGGACATGCTGGAGAAGATGCCCTTAATGAATGCATGGTTAACTTCGGAGGTTTTGATCACAACCTTCAAACTTTAAGAATAATTATGTTTCTTGAGCATAAATACCTTAAATTTAAAGGCCTAAACTTAACATTAGAAACTTTAGATGGATTATTAAAGCACAATGGCCCAATTCATGATCTCTCTACAGTGAATAGGCTGATTGGATTGAAAAGTTTTAAGAATAAAATAAATTTTACTAACTCTGGATCATTGGAAGCTCAAATATCAGCAATCTCTGATGACATTGCCTATAATAATCATGACATACAAGATGGAATCAGAGCCAAAATGTTTAATTTAAACGACTTGATTGAAATTAATTTTTTTAAAGATATTTATAAATCTCACAAAAAAAATATTAAAAATAATAATAAAGATATTTTGATATATCAAATAATACGAGATTCAATTGATTTAATGGTTAGAGATTTGATTAAAAATACTAAAAATAATTTAAAAACTAATAAGATCAAATCTTTAAATGATGTTTATAAATTACATAATCCTATAGTATGTTTTTCTAGTAAATTTCTAAAAATTGAAAAAGAAGTTAGGTTTTTCCTAAGAAGTAAAATGTACAACAACAAGAAAGTATTATTAAAAAATAATCATGGAAAAAAAATTGTTAATAAACTTTTTTATAAAATTAAAAATAAGCCCGAAAAATTCTTAAATACTGACCAATTAAAAATTGACCCCAATAGAGCAATTGCTGATTTTATTTCAGGTATGACAGATAGATATGCAATCAATTTAAACAAAAGTATTTAATGAACATTTTTGATCTCTACTTAGATAAAATAATAATTTTGATTAAAAAACTAAATAAAGATGGTTCTTTAGAAATACCTAAATCTTTAAAAGGAATTAATGTAGATATACCACCAACAAATTTTGACTATGATATATCAACCAATGTAGCCATGGTACTCTCTAAAGCGAATAAAAAATCTCCAATCGATATTGCAAACACTCTAATTGATTTAATTAAAAATGAAGATAAAAAAATTGAAACTATTTCTGTAGCAAAACCTGGATTTATTAATATTAAATTTAAAACGATATATTGGAACAATTTTATTAAAAATGTTAACCAAAATTACAAAGATTTTGGTGTTAATATAAAAGAAAAAAAACAGAAATATCTTGTAGAATTTGTTTCAGCTAATCCAACGGGTCCTCTTCACGTAGGACATTGTAGAGGTGCAATATTAGGAGATGTAATTTCAAATATATTAATTTTTAACAAGCATGATGTTTCTAAGGAATATTATGTAAACGATTATGGCAATCAGATCATAAATTTTACAAAGTCTGTTTTTTTTAGAATTAGAGAAATACTTTTTAATGAAAAATTTCCCACTGAAAATTCAGATTTATATCCCGGTGATTACTTGGTTGATATTGCTAAAAATATTATAGAATCTAACAAAGTTTTAAAATTTGATAAATTTGAAGATGTTTCAAAAGAATTAACTTTATTGTCAGTCTCAGAATCTTTAAAATTAATTAAAAATAATTTATCAAACCTTGGAATAGTGCACGATAAATTTACCAGTGAAACTGATATTGTCCTAAATAACGAAGTTCAAAAAGCAATTGACAAATTAAAGGATAAAAAACTAGTTTATAGTGGAAAAATTAAGGCCCCCAAAGGTGAGGATGATCAAAATTGGGTTGAAAGAGAGCAACTTTTATTTAAGTCAACAGATTTTGGTGACGATAAAGATAGAGCACTTCAAAAATCTGATAAATCATGGACCTACTTTGCTAGTGATGTGGCTTATCACGATAATAAATTGAATAGAAATTACGATACACTTATTAATATATTAGGAGCAGATCACTCTGGTTATATAAAAAGGATAACTTCTGTCGTTGAAGCGTTATCTGGAGATAAAAAAAAATTAATTTGCAAGGTAAGCCAACTTGTTAAACTAATTAAAGATGGAAAACCTTTCAAAATGTCAAAAAGAAAAGGTGACTATATAACAGTTGAAGACTTGATTGCTGAAGTTGGTAGGGATGCTACTAGATTTATTATGCTTAATAGAAGTAGCGATGTAGAGTTGGATTTTGACTTTACAAAAGTTAAAGAAAAATCAAAAGATAACCCTCTTTACTATGTCCAGTATTGTTATGCTAGAATATCATCTGTTTTTAGACATGTAGATCTTAATATAAAAAATGATTTGAATATAAATGATTACGAATTTGAATACACTGGAGATGAAATCAAAATATTAAAAAAAATAGCCGAATGGCCCAAATGTATTGAAGCTGCAAGCTTAAGACTTGAACCTCACAGAATACCAGTTTATCTTTATGAATTATCATCAGAATTTCACTCTTATTGGAATATGGGTAAAGATGATCAATCAAAAAGATTTATTAACGAACAAAAGAAAATATCAAATGATAAGTTAGTTTTTTTAAAAGTTATATCTAATGTTATTAAATCTGGAATGGATATTGTTGGAGTGGATACTCCACAAAAAATGTAATGTTAAAAGAACTTAAATATCTTTTATTTTTAATTGTTATAGTTTTATTTTTTTTTCTATCTTTCAAATACTACTTTTCAAATGAAAATAAAAAAAATTCATATAGATCTTTAAAAAATATTGAAGATAAAACTGAAAATTATTCTCGCAATCTTATTTTACTTAATAGTGATACTGTCAATATCGTAGAATATGTTGAAAAAAGCATAGATAAAAACAAAAAGAATTACAATTTTTGGAAATTAATAAATAATGATGGATGATCGTAAAAGTTTTATAGTTGGTTTAAAATCAACTAAATTATTGATTAAAGAAAAAAAATTTCTAATTAAACATAAGCCTTGGGGAATAATACTTTTTTCACGAAATATCAAAAATATTGCACAAGTTAAAAAATTAACAGATGAAATTAGAAAAATATTTAATGATAAGAAATACCCTATTTTAATTGATCAAGAGGGTGGGAGAGTAAATAGATTAAGTAAATTTTTTAAAGCAGATAAGTTTACAGGAGAATTTTTTGGCAATCTTTATCTTAAAGATAAAAAAGAATTTTATACTGAATATAAAAAGTTTATAAATAAAACTGTCTTATTATTAAAAACTGTAGGCATAAATATTAATACTTTACCCGTTCTTGACGTAAGATCAAAAGGGTCTAGCTCAATAATTGGTGATAGAGCTTTTTCAGGTAATGCAAAGATTGTTTCACAAATTGGTGATATTTGTATTAAAGAATTTCACAATAATAAGATTGCTGCTGTAATAAAGCATATTCCTGGTCACGGTTTGGCTAAAGTTGATAGTCATAAAAAAACTCCTACAATCAACAAGGAATTAAGGCATCTAAATAATAATGATTTTATGGCATTCAAAAATAAAAATAGTTTGTTTGCGATGACAGCGCATCTTATTTACAAAAATATCGATAAAGTTAATACCGCAACACATTCGAAGAAAGTTATAAAATTAATAAGAAACCAAATTAAATTTAAGAATATTTTGATGTCTGATGATATATCAATGAAGAGTTTAAAAGGCTCTATAGCAATTAATACAAAAAAATCCTTTAGTGCTGGTTGCGATCTTGTACTTCATTGTAATGGAAATTTAAAAGAAATGAATGATGTGGCTCTGTATTCACCATTTATAAGTAAGTTTATTATTAAAAAAACATCACAATTTTATAAGATTATAAGTTAATATTTATTATGTCTGACACCGATTCTAAAAATTTTAATGTAGATCTTGATAATTATAACGGCCCGCTTGATGTTTTATTGGATTTGGCAAAAGCTCAAAAGGTTAACCTTGAAGATATTTCAATAACATTACTGGCTGATCAATTTCATAATTATATTACTAACGAAAAAAATCTTAACCTAGAGTCAGCATCAGAATATTTATTGATGGCTACCTGGTTAACTTATCTTAAATCAAAACTTTTGTTGCCAGGAAATCCAGAAGAAGAATTTAAAGTTTTAGAAGTTGCTGAAAAATTAAAATTACAATTAAAAAAATTAGAGTTGATTAGATTACTTTCTGACCAAATGTTAAAAAGAAAAAGACTTGGAAGAGAAATAAGAGTTAGAGGAATTAAAGGAAACATAAGATCTATATATAGTACTGAATATAGACTAAATCTTTACGAACTATTAAAATCTTATTCATCAATTATTATGACTAAAGATTTTCAAAGAATGAATATTCCTAAACTTCCAGTTTTTACTACTGAAGATGGCATAAAAAGAATAAAAGAATTTTTTGGTAAGTTAATTGATTGGAGGAATATTAATGAATTAATACCACCTTCATTTAAGAATAGTTCAAAATATAAAAGAACAGGTAAAGCAGGAATTTTTGCAGGTTCTTTAGAGCTGGTTAAAGAGGGCAATCTAACTATAAAGCAAGAAAACTTATTTGATGATATTTATATTAAAGAACTTAAATGACAAAAATAAAAAAAAAAACAAATGACAATATAGTTACTTTCCCATCAAAAATGAATGCTGGTGAAAGAGAAGTTGAGGCAATAGTTTTTGCTGCTGCTGAACCGTTAGATATCGACACTATCGAATCTAAAATTTCAAAAAAAATTGATGTTTTAAAATCATTGGAGAAGTTACAAAAAGAATATTCATCAAGAGGAATTAATTTAGTTTGCATTTCTAAAAGATGGTCTTTTAGAACATCTGAAAATTTATCAAACCTTATGTCTCAAGAAAAAACTGTAGAAAAAAAATTATCTAGAGCTGCAGTTGAAACATTAGCTATAATTGTTTATCACCAACCTGTTACCAGAGCTGAAATTGAAGAAATTAGAGGTGTTGCTTTTGGAACGAATACACTTGAGATTTTAATGGAGCTAAATTGGGTAAAACCACAAGGCCGTAAAGATGTACCTGGTAAACCAATTCAGTATGGAACTACTAATGATTTCTTAAGTCATTTTAGTCTTCAAAAACTGTCTGATTTACCTACAGTTGACGAATTGGGATCTGCTGGTCTGATTGATAGCTCAAACATAGATAATGCAATATTTGGTACTGGTAAATTTTACAAAGAAAAACAAGTAGAAAAAAAAGAAGATATTTATGAAAATATCGATGAGATGCTAAGTGGAACACTTAGTCCAGAAGAAGATAAGTAAAAAGTTACTTTAAAATTAAATCTAAAAGAGGTATAAAATATTATGAGCATTGGAATTTGGCAAATAGCAATTGTGGTTATCTTAGTTGTCCTTTTATTTGGTAGAGGTAAAATTTCTAGTCTAATGGGTGATGTAGCTAAAGGTATAAAAAGTTTTAAGAAAGGTATGGCTACAGATATTACTGATGAGTCTGAACCTGAGCCTAAAAACGTTTCAGAAAATAATCAAGACAGCAAAGACAAAAAATAAATTAAATGCCCACTATTGGCTGGTTTGAGATTTTAATAGTAGTAGCTGTTGCAATCATTGTTATTGGCCCTAAAGATTTCCCACATATGTTAAAAAAAGTTGGTTCATGGATTGGAACCACAAAAAGATATATTAGCAATATACAAAATGAGGTAGCAGACCTTGATATTAATTCTAATGAAATAGAAAAACCTATAGAAGAAAAAAAAGATAATGACAAAATCTGAAAATGAAGGTGGCTTTATAAGTCATTTAACTGAACTCAGAAAAAGATTAATTCATTCTTTTATTTTTTTGTTCATTTTTTTTATCGGCTGTTATTTTTTTTCAGAACACCTCTATGGTTTTTTAGTTGAGCCTTTTGCTAAAGCGGTAAATGAAAGTGGAACTGATAGAAGATTAATTTTTACAGCCTTACAGGAAACATTTTTAACATACTTAAAAGTTTCCTTCTTTGCAGCATTCTTTGTTACTTGTCCCTATATATTGGTACAAATATGGAAATTTATTGCACCAGGTCTTTATAAACATGAAAAAATTGCAATCGTCCCATATCTTGTTTTAACACCTATATTATTTTTTCTTGGAGGGATGCTCGTTTATTATTTAATAATGCCACTAGCGATAAAGTTTTTTCTATCTTTCGAAAGCACAGGTGCTGCAACAGGGTTACCCATTCAATTGGAAGCAAAAGTTAGTGAATATCTTTCACTTATAATGAAATTAATTTTTGCATTTGGTATAAGTTTTCAGCTACCAGTTGTTCTTAGTTTGCTTGCCAGAGTGGGTATTGTCGATGCTAAATTTCTTAGAGAAAAAAGAAAATATGTCATTGTAATGATTTTTGCAGCAGCTGCATTATTAACACCACCTGATCCTATAACTCAAATTGGACTAGCAATACCATTATTGATTTTATATGAATTATCTATATTTTCTGTAAACATTATTGATAAGAAAAATAAAAAAAATGCATAATATAAAAGAAATTAGAAATGATATTGAGGCTTTTAAAAATGCTTTAAATAAAAGATTTCTAAATATAGATGTCGATAAGATTTTATCATTAGATGAGAGCAATAGAGAATATATCCAACAAAGAGAGCTGCTTGAAAAAGAAAAAAAAGATATTTCAAAGTCTAAAGATCAGTCACTTTTTGAAAAATCTAAAAAAATTTCTTCTGAAATAGATAATATTAATAAATTACAAACTAATGTTAAAAATGAATTAGAAACTATTTTATCATCAATACCAAATATACCTCATTCTGACGTTCCTACAGGTAAAAATGAAAATTCAAATATAGAAATTTCTAAATCAGGGACAATACCTAATTTTACATTTAAGCCTAAATCTCATTATGAATTAGGTGAAAACTTAAACATGCTTGATTTTGATCTTGCTACAAAAACTACTGGCTCTAGGTTTGTTTTTGTAAAAGATAAATTGGCTTTGTTAGAAAGGGCTTTATCAAATTTTATGCTTGATACACATGTTAATACTAATGGCTATGAAGAAATATCACCGCCACTAATAGCAACAGATGCTACTATGTATGGCACAGGACAATTACCTAAATTCGATAATGATCAGTTTGAACTTAAATTAGACGATTCTAGTGACAGAAAGTTTTTAATTCCAACTGCCGAAGTTATTTTAACCAATATTGTAAAAGACCAAATTATTGATAAAAAAAAACTTCCCATGCGAATGGTCGCTTCAACACCATGTTTTAGAAAAGAAGCAGGAAGTTATGGCAAAGATACAAAAGGCATGATTAGACAGCACCAATTTTACAAAGTTGAAATGGTGAGTATTGTTGAGGCTGATAAGTGCTTACCAGAACTCGATAGAATGACTGATTGTGCAACTAAAATTTTAGATTTACTAAAACTTCCATATAGAAAAATTGTTTTGTGTACTGGTGATATGGGGTTTAGTGCTGAAAAAACTTTTGATATTGAGGTGTGGCTTCCATCTGAAGATAAATATAGAGAAATCTCAAGTTGCTCTTCATGTGGATCGTTTCAAGCAAGAAGAATGAAAGCTAGATATAAAAACGAAAAGAAAGAAACAGTGCTTGTTGGAACCTTAAATGGCAGTGGTTTAGCAGTTGGCAGAACATTAGTTGCTATATTGGAAAATTATCAGCAAGAAGATGGCTCTATTATTGTACCAGATGCTTTAAAATCTTACATGAATAATGTTGAAAAAATCAATAAGATTTAAAGTTGTTTTAATTTAATAGATGTTGTAAGTATTCACTTTAATCAAGGAGAAAAATGGATTCAGGAATAGGCCAATTTATACCACTAATTTTAATTTTTGTTATTTTTTACTTTTTTTTAATAAGACCTCAACAAAAGAAAGTTAAAGAGCATAAAGCCATGGTAGAAAACTTATCAAGAGGAGACAAGGTTGTAACATCTGCTGGTATTATAGGGACAATTGAAAGAATTATTGATAATGAAAAAGTTGAAGTTCAAATTGCTGACAACGTTAAAGTTGAAATTATCAAATCTACAGGTATCCAAGGATTACTTAACTCCCCTGAAGTAAAAAAATAACATTTAACTAAAGTGTTATACTTTTCCAAATTAAGAATTACCTTAGTTTCTTTAGTATCAATTTTTTTTATTTTTATTGCTACATCAAATTTTCAGAATTCTGAAGACAGCTTTATTTCAAAAAAGATAAATCTAGGTTTAGATTTACAGGGCGGTTCATATCTTTTACTTGAGATTGATAACGGTCCTGTTGAAATTCAAAAATTACAAAATACAACAACTGTTATTAGAAATTTTTTAAAAGGTAAAAAAATAACTTTTAATGATCTAAGAATAGAAAATAAAAAAATAATATTTAATACATCAAATGATAATGTTCAGTTAGTTGAAACTTTTTTTCTTGATAAAGAAAGTGATATTAACCCATATTATAACCAATATAAATCTCATCAGTTTGATTTAGAAATACAAAATAATGAATTTACTTTAACTCTTTCAAAGTATGGACTTATAGAAATCAAAACTTCTTCACAAGATCAAGCTTTAGAAATAGTTAGAAGAAGAGTTGATGAGGTTGGTACTAATGAGCCCAATATATTAAAAAGAGGTAATAATAGAATTTTAGTTGAACTTCCGGGTCTAGATGATCCTATGCGTATAAAGTCACTTTTAGGAAAAACTGCAAATTTAACATTTAGATTTGTCACTCAAAATAATAATGACACTTTTGGAACTGAAATGCTTCAGTTTGAAGATGGAACTAGCGAAGCAATGGTTAGTAAAAGAATAATCTTAAATGGTGAGAATTTACTGGATGCTCAACCACAAATGAACAATCAAACAAACGAAACAGTAGTATCATTTACTCTTGATAGAGTGGGGGCTAAAAGATTTGGTAAAGCAACTAGTACCGGTGTTGGCAAGCAATTAGCTATCGTTCTAGATGGTAAAATTGTTAGTGCTCCAGTAATTAGAGATACTATAGCAAGTGGAAATGGCCAGATCAGTGGAAATTTTACGTTCCAATCTGCAACGGACTTAGCTCTACTATTAAGATCAGGAGCATTACCAGCTCCACTTAATATAATTGAAGAAAGAACAGTAGGACCTGACCTTGGTCAAGACTCAATTAATGCTGGAGTTATTGCTCTTATGATTGGTTTTTTATTAGTTATAATTTTTATGTTTTTTAAATACAAAATATTTGGTCTAATTGCTAATATAACACTACTAATTAACTTATTCTTTTTAGTTGGTATTTTAACTTTATTTGAAGCAACATTAACTCTTCCTGGAATAGCAGGTATCATTTTAACAGTAGGTATGGCAGTTGACGCTAATGTATTAATTTTTGAAAGAATTAAAGAAGAATGTAAGAAAGAAAAAAATAATATAATAGCTTTTGATACTGGTTATGTGAAATCAAAAACTGCAATTATAGATGCAAATATAACTACATTAATTGCAGCTGTAATCTTATTCTTTATGGGCTCCGGACCTGTTAAGGGCTTCTCTGTAACTTTAGCAGTAGGAATTTTTACTACACTGTTTTCAGTTTATTTTATTGCAAGAATGCTTACTGGTCTTTACGTGGTAAGAAATAAAGAAAAAACTAACCTAATATAAATGATTAATTTTAATAAATTTTATAAACTATTTAATCTTATCTCTTTAAGTCTTGTCGTTGTATCTGTTCTATTGTTATTTTTTAAAGGACTTAATTTTGGTGTAGATTTTAAAGGTGGGACCTTAATAGAACTAAGGTCTAATGATAAAAATATTAATGTCACTTCTTTAAGACAATCTTTTAATAAAATGAATTTAGGAGATTTTAATGTTAAAAAATTTGGTAATGAAAATGATTTTTTAATTAAGATAGAGAAAAAAGATACAAGTGCAAACGCTATTGAGGTTATTAAAAAAGATTTAACATCTTCTTTAGGGGGCTCTTTTAATTTCAGAAGAGTTGAAAATGTAGGTCCGAAAGTTAGCTCTGAATTATTAAAGTCTGGTATTATTGCAATTGCACTATCTCTAGCTGCAATGTTATTTTACATATGGATAAGATTTGAATGGCAATTTAGTTTAGGTGCTATTTTAGCCTTATTCCATGATGTCATTATAACTCTAGGTCTTTTCTCGCTATTCAGTCTAGAAATAAATCTATCAATAGTTGCCGCTGTTTTAACTATAGTTGGTTATTCAATGAACGATACTGTTGTTATTTATGACAGAGTTAGGGAGAATTTAAGAAAGTTTTCTGATATCAAAATTTATGATCTTACAAATATCTCAATCAATGAAACTCTTTCCAGAACTATAATTACATCAGCCACAACATTGCTTGCTTTAGTTTCAATTTATTTATTTGGTGGGGAAATATTAAAAGGTTTTTCTTTAGCCATGATAATGGGTGTTATATTTGGAACTTATTCTTCAATTTATATAGCTAATCCAATACTTGTAAAACTTAGAGTTTCACAAAAAACAATCCTAAAAGAAGATACGGAATAAATTTAATAAAGGTTTTGAGCTGCTACCATTGAAAGTAACATTGGTATCGATAAAAGAGTATTTGTTCTTGAAAACAACATTGCTGTTCTTGCTGATTTTGCTTTAACATCAGGTTCACACTCAACCATACCTAATGCTCTTTTTTGATTTGGCCAAATTATAAACCAAACATTATAAGCCATATATAAACCAAGCCACATCCCAATACCTATAGCTGTATTTTTTCCACCACCACCTAATGTCATAGCATCGTGTAAATAACCATTCAGATAAGCTAAAATTAATCCTGAAAGAACTGTTAGTAATGCAGCGTATCTAAAATAAAACAATGCAGCTGGAGCAATAACTTTACCTATAGCAGGTTTTTGTTCGTCAGGGATTTTTGGCATATTTGGAATTTGTACAAAGTTAAAATACCAAAGTAAACCAATCCACATTATAGCAACCGTTACATGAATAAATCTTGTTAACCAACTCCAAAAAATTGTATCAAAATCAAAACCACCATTACCATAAAATAACCCTAGAAAAAAAATTATTGCTAAAGCTAATGATGCGTGAATAGTTTTTGGAAGTGATGATAGTAAATTACCCATAATTAGAATCACTTATACACTAAATTTTTAAATCTTTAACTTCTTTTTAAATTTTTCTTCCAGCATGGGTTTTAAGAATTCACCAGTATAACTACCTTTTATTTTGATAATATCCTCAGGTTTGCCCTCTGCGATAATATTTCCACCTTTGACACCGCCTTCAGGACCCATATCAACAATATAATCAGCTGTTTTGATTACATCCAAATTATGCTCAATAACAACAACTGTATTTCCTAGAGCTACAAATGTATGAAGTATTTCTAGTAGTTTTTTAATATCATGTTGATGAAGACCCGTTGTTGGTTCATCTAATATGTACATGGTTCTTCCTGTAGATCTTTTTGATAATTCCTTAGCTAATTTAATACGTTGAGCTTCACCACCAGATAATGTTGTTGCCTGCTGTCCAATCTTTATATACCCAAGGCCTACTTTTTTTAGTGTTAATAGTTTTGTTTTAATATTTGAAATATTTTCGAAATACTCACATCCCTCGTCTACAGACATATCCAATACATCGGCAATACTTTTATCTTTAAATTTTATCTCTAGAGTTTCTCTATTGTACCTGGTTCCCTTGCATTCATCACACTGGATATAAACATCAGGTAAGAAGTGCATCTCGTATGTAATTACACCATCACCTTCACAAGCTTCACATCTTCCACCCTTAACATTAAAAGAAAATCTGCCTGGCTTATATCCTCTTGTTTTTGACTCTGGTAGAGCTGTAAACCAATCTCTAATGGGGCCAAAAGCTCCTGTATAAGTTGCCGGGTTTGATCTAGGTGTTCTTCCAATAGGAGACTGATCTATATCAATTATTTTATCTATAAGCTCAACACCTTTATAACTCTTAAACTCTTTAGGGACTTTTCTAGCTTTGTTATTCAAGGTTAAATTTAATGCATGATATAATGTTTGTAATATTAGTGTTGATTTACCGCTACCTGAAACACCAGTTACGCAAGTAAAACTTCCTGTAGGAATTTTAAGATTAACGTTGTTCAAGTTATTTCCACTAGCACCATTAATTTCAACAAATCTTCCATTTTTTGCAAGCCTTCTGGTTCTTGGAATTTCTATATACTTTTTATGAGATAAGTATTGACCAGTAATACTGTTTTTATTTTTTCGTATTTCATCATAAGTGCCTTGTGCAATTATTTCACCACCATTAGTTCCAGCTTCTGGACCCATATCTATTATATGATCTGCATTTTCCATCGTTTCCGTATCATGCTCAACAACAATTACAGTGTTACCTAAATCTCTTAGTCTTTTTAATGCATTTATTAATTTAACATTATCTTTTTGATGCAATCCGATAGAAGGTTCATCAAGTACATACAGTACACCAGTTAATCCAGAACCAATTTGTGACGCGAGTCTTATTCTTTGAGCCTCACCTCCAGAAAGAGTTCCTGACTCTCTCGATAATGTTAAATATTCAAGCCCAACATTTAAAAGGAACGTTAGTCTTTCATTAATTTCTTTTAAAATATGTTCTGCTATCTTAAATTGTCGTTTATCGAGATTTTGCTCTAGACCTTTAAACCAATTAGCAGCATCTAAAATAGATTTTTTAGTTACTTCGCTTATATTCTGATTATCAATTCTAACACATAAGGCTTCTTCTTTTAATCTATTACCGTTACATCCTTCACAAGCAGAATCAGATTGGTATTCAGCTATCGCTTCTCTTTTCCATTCACTATCAGATTCAAGAAATCTTCTTTCAAGATTATTTATTACACCTTCAAAAGTTTTTTTATGAGAATATTTTTCATAACCATCGTCATAAACAAACTTAATTTCTTCTTCATCCGATCCAAACAATATTACATCTCTAAATTTTTTTGGAAGTTTTTTCCATCTCTCATCTAAAGAAATTCCATAATGTTTAGCAATAGAGGCTAAGGTTTGAGCATAATATAGTGTTGTTGATTTGGCCCATGGTTCTATAGCACCGTCTGCTATACTTTTTTTCTCATCAGGAACTACTAAATTTGGATCTACATTCAATTTAATACCTATACCCTCACATTCTGCGCACGCTCCGTACGGACTATTAAAAGAAAAAAGTCTTGGCTCAATCTCTTCAATTGTAAAACCACTTTCAGGACAGGCAAATTTTGTAGAATAAATTAATTTTTCAATTTTTCTAAATTTTTGTGGCAATGTTTCATCTTCATACTCAACAAATACCAATCCATTTGATAAATTTACAGCTGTCTCAATACTTTCAGCAAGTCTATTACCAAGATTTGAATTCAAAACAATTCTATCAACTAAAACAGATATATCATGCTTGAGTTTTTTATCTAAATTAGGTGCATTATCTATTTCATATATGACTTCATCAATTTTAATTTTTCTAAAACCTCTTCTTTTATAACTTAAAATATCTTTTCTATACTCACCCTTACGACCTCTAACCACAGGAGCAAAAATATAAATTGTAGATTTTTTTGGTAATTTTTTTATTAAATCAACGATTTGGGTTATTGTTTGCGATGTAATTGGCTTTCCTGTGAATGGTGAGTAGGGAACACCAGCCCTTGCATACAACACTCTCATATAGTCATAAATTTCAGTAACTGTTGCAACAGTTGATCTTGGATTTTTAGATGTATTTTTTTGCTCTATGGCTATAGCTGGACTTAATCCCTCGATTAGATCAACATTTGGTTTTTTCATTTTATCCAAAAATTGACGAGCATAAGCTGATAAACTTTCAACATATCTTCTTTGTCCTTCTGCATAAACAGTGTCAAATGCTAGTGAGGATTTTCCTGAACCAGAAAGACCAGTAATTACAACAAATTGATCTTTGGGTATTTCCACAGAAACATTCTTTAAATTATGCTCCTTTGCACCCTTGATAACTATCTTTTTGATCATAATTTTAGTTGCTTTAAATTAATAAAATTAATATTGAGTTTATATTGTGATATAAAACTAAATAAATAAATAAACACTTATAAAATATTATGGCTGGAAGTTTAAATAAAGTATTATTAATTGGGCGATTAGGCGCAGACCCTGAAATCAAACAAATGTCGAATGGCAAAAGTCTTGCTACCTTAAGTTTAGCTACTAGCCAATCTTGGAAAGATAAAACAACTGGTGAAAAAAAAGAAAAAACAGAATGGCACCGAATAGTTGTATTTAATGAAGGGTTAGTCAATGTTGTTCAGCAATATTTGAAAAAAGGTGCTCAAATTTATGTTGAGGGACAGATAACGACTAGAAAATGGAAAGATGAACAATCTGGTCAAGACAAGTATTCAACTGAAATTGTAATTCAAGGATACAATTCTTCACTTACTATGTTGGGTGGTGGAAACACTGGCGGTGGTGGTATTCAAAATGACAATTCGCAGGCTGTTGCTAGCAATCCTGATGATAGCCCCCAAGCCCCTAATGATATGGATGACGAAATTCCATTTTAGTTTCTATGAAAGACACAGAAATACCTAAAGACAAAAATATTAAACTTATCTCAATGCATGATGAGATGAGCTCATCGTACTTATCATATGCAATGAGTGTAATTGTGAGTAGGGCTCTTCCTGATGTTAGAGATGGACTTAAACCAGTTCATAGAAGAATATTATTTGCCATGTATAAAGGTGGCTACGATTGGTCAAAACAATTTAGAAAATCTGCAAGAATAGTTGGTGATGTTATTGGTAAATATCACCCACATGGAGATCAATCTGTTTATGACGCTCTTGTCAGAATGGTTCAAGATTTTTCTATGAGTTTACCTCTTGTTCAAGGCCAAGGTAACTTTGGATCTATTGATGGAGATCCAGCTGCGGCTATGAGATATACGGAAACAAGATTAGCTAAAGTTTCTCAATACTTAATTGATGATATAGAAAAAAATACTGTTGATTATAAAAGTAATTACGATGAAACTGAAAAAGAACCAACAGTTTTACCTGCTCAATATCCTAATTTACTAGTAAATGGTGCAGGTGGTATTGCTGTGGGAATGGCTACAAGCATTCCCCCACATAATTTAGGTGAAATTATAGATGGAACATTAGCTTTAATTGAAAATAAAGATGTTAAAATTAAAGAGTTAATGAAACATATACCAGGTCCTGATTTTCCAACAGGTGGGGTCATCATTGGAAAAGAAATTATTAAAGCTGGATATAATGTAGGTCGTGGGTCATTTAAAATTAGAGGTGAAATTAGTGTTGAAGCACAAAAAAATGGTAGAGAGAGGCTCGTTATAACTTCTGTACCATATCAGGTAAATAAATCAGTTTTAAATGAGAGAATTGCCCAACTTGTTAGAGAGAAAAAAATAGAGGGAATAAAAGATATTAGAGACGAATCTAACAGAGAAGGGATTAGAGTTGCTATTGATTTAAGAAATGGTGTTGAACCAGAAACTATTAAAAGATTACTTTATAAAAATACATCTATAGAAAGCTCTTTTGGTTTTAACACTTTAGCTATTGTTGACGGCAAACCTAAAATTTGTAATTTAAAAGAATTTTTATCAAATTTCTTAGCATTCCGTGAAGATGTAGTAATCAAAAAAACTAAGTTTGATTTAAAAAAAGCTGAAGACAGAGCACACATCCTTATTGGATTATCAGTATCTGTTGAGAACTTAGACAAGATTATAAAAATTATACGGTCTTCAAAAACTCCCGATGATGCGAAAAAATCATTATTAAGCACTAAGTGGAAAATAAATAAATCTTTAAAGCTAATTTCACTTGTTGAAGATAAGAAGGGAAAAAATTTATACTCACTAACCGATCCTCAAGTAATTGCTATTTTAGAACTTAGACTTCAAAAACTTACAGCTCTTGGTATTAATGAAATAGAAGTTGAAATTAAAAAATTAGCTGACCTGATCAAAGGTTATAAAAAAATAATTAATTCTAAAAAAGAACTTTTAAACGTAATAAGTGAAGAACTTAAAACTATCAAAGAAAAGTTTGCAGTTCCAAGAAGAACTAAAATTATAGATGCCGTTTTAAACTATGATATTGAAGAGACTATTCAAAAAGAAGAAGTGATTATTACAGTTACTTTTCAGGGATATATTAAAAGAGGAGCTTTAAGTAGTGTCAAACAACAAAAAAGAGGTGGTAAAGGAAAATCTGGGATCACAACGAGAGATGAAGATTTTGTGGTTCAAACTTTATCAGTTAATACTCGTACTTCCGTTCTTTTCTTTTCAACAGAAGGACTTGTCTACAAGCTTAAAGCTTGGAAAATACCTGAGGGATCAACTACATCAAAAGGTAAATCTCTATTCAACATCTTACCTTTAAAAAATCATCAATCTATTAGTTCAATAATGCCATTTCCTGATGATGAGAGCGATATGAAAAATCTTCAAATTGTTTTTGCTACTGCAAAAGGCAAAGTTAGAAAAAATAGTTTAGAAGACTTTTCTTCAATTAATTCAGCTGGAAAAATTGCAATAAAATTAGATCCTAATGACAAAATTGTAGGTGTTGAAATTTGTAAGGATGCTCAAGATGTAATGTTAAGTACAAAAAATGGTAAATGCATTAGGTTTGAGTTTAAAAAACTAAGAATATTTAAGGGTAGATCTTCTAAAGGTATTAAGGGTATAGAGTTATCACCTAATGATGAGATCGTTTCTCTTTCAATTGCAAATAAAGAAAAGACAAAAAAAGATTCTAAATCTGAGGAAAGATTTGTTTTATCTATTACAGAAAATGGATATGGCAAAAAAACTTTGAACAATGAATATAGAGTTACCAATAGAGGCGGTAAGGGCATAATTGGAATTATTAACTCACCGAGAAACGGTAGTATATGTTCGTCGTTTCCAGTTATTGAAGGTGATGATGTAATGATTTCAACTAATAAAGGAAGAGTGATTAGAGTTGCTGTTAAAGAAATCAGAACGGCAGGAAGAAATACTCAAGGTGTAAGAATTATCAAATTATCTGGTGATGAAAAAGTTGTTTCAGCAATAAAAATTGATGATAACTTGGAGTAATGAAAAAAGTTGTCGTATATCCTGGAACATTTGACCCAATAACCTTTGGTCATATTGATGTAATTAAAAAAGCTTTAAAGTTATTTGATAAAGTTGTTGTTGCTGCTTCTGATGGTACTAATAAAAATTATCTTTTTAATTCACTTGAAAGAATACAGTTAATTAAAAAAGCTCTATTTGTTGATTTAAAGTTTGATAAAAAAATAATTGAAGTTATTTCATTCACATCATTAACAACTGATTTATGTAAACAATACAAATCTAATATTATTTTAAGAGGTCTAAGAGCTGTATCTGACTTTGAATATGAATTTCAATTAGCTGGAATGAATAGAAAATTAAATAGCAATATAGAAACAATCTTTTTAATGTCTGATGTTGAAAATCAAATTATTTCATCAAGATTTGTTAAAGAAATAGTGAGACTAAAAGGTGATATAAAAAAATTTACTACAAAAAGTACAATAAAGTCTTTAAAAGAGAAATATGAATAAATTTATAACAAAATTTTTAATTTTATTTTTTATACTAACCAACAATATAATCGCAGAGGAGAATATAATGATTTTAAAACTTAAAGATGGAGACATTAAAATAGAACTTTTTGAAGATGTTGCCCCTAATCATGTTAAAAGAATTAAACAATTAGCCAAAGATGGAAAATATGATGGTGTTGTTTTTCACAGGGTAATTGATGGCTTTATGGCTCAAACAGGAGATGTGCAATTTGGTAACTCTTCTAATGATCAATTTGATTTAAAAAGAGCAGGAATGGGTGGTTCTGATTTACCAGATCTTAAAGAAGAATTTAGCGACTTACCTCATGAAAGAGGAACTCTGTCTATGGCTAGATCACAAGATCCAAATAGTGCTAATAGTCAATTTTTTATTTGTTTTAAAGAGTCATCATTCCTAGATAGACAATATACTGTTTTTGGTAAAGTTGTTGAAGGTATGGAGCTAGTTGATAAAATTAAAAGAGGAGACCAAAATAATAACGGTTCCGTTTCTAACCCAGATAAAATTATTACCTTTAAATAATATTAATACACATTTCAATGACATTAAAAAATTTCAAATTTAATGTCATTCAAAATGATAAATTTGCCAGAACTGGTATTATCGAAACCCATAGAGGGAACATTCAAACACCAGCTTTTATGCCGGTTGGTACTCAAGCAACTGTAAAAGCTTGCCTTATTGATGATGTTATTAAAACTGGTTCTGAAATAATATTATCTAATACCTATCATTTAATGATTAGACCTGGTGTGGATAGAATAATATCTGCAGGTGGGCTTCACAAGTTTATGAATTGTAAGCTTCCAATACTTACAGATTCTGGTGGGTTTCAAGTTATGTCACTTTCAAAATTAAACAAAGTAAACAGAGAAAAAGGTGCAATGTTTAACTCTCATGTAGATGGTAAAAAATTCATATTAAGTCCCGAAGAGAGCATTAGAGTTCAAAGAGGGTTAGACTCAGATATTGTTATGATCATGGATGAGTGTCCCAAAAAAACTACCAATTATGATATAATAAACAAATCTATGGAACTATCCATATATTGGGCTGAAAGATCCAAAATAGCTTTTGGTTTAAACCCACACAAAGCTTTATTTGGAATAGTCCAGGGCGGTTTATTTAAAGATTTAAGAACTAAATCTCTTAATGAATTAATCAAAATCGGTTTTGATGGCTATGCGATTGGAGGTCTTGCAGTAGGAGAGAGTCAAAATGAAATGTTTATTGTTCTGGATGATTTAAAAAATGTTATGCCCGATGATAAACCAAGATATTTAATGGGTGTAGGGACGCCAGCTGATATTCTGGGAGCTGTTAAGAGGGGTGTTGATATGTTTGATTGTGTAATGCCTACGAGATCTGGAAGAACCGGTTTAGCCTTTACATGGAAAGGTCGTATAAATATTAAAAATAATAAATTTAAAAATGACAATGAACCTCTTGATCCTAATTGTTCAAATCTAAATCTTAACAAGTATTCAAAAAACTATCTAAATCATCTTTTTAATACGAATGAAATACTGGGTTCTACACTTTTAACCTTACATAACATCAACTTTTATCAAGAATTAATGTCTTCTATTAGAGAAAATATTAAAAAAGGTACATTTGATAAATTTCATGACGAATACATTGATAAATTGTAATTTAAATATTTGCAATTTGTGATGTTATGGAATAAATAATTGTTTTTTGGTAATAAAAATTATTTAAGTTTGATATTTTTTTATTGTTTAAATTTTTAAGTGTAAAGAAATTTAAAAATTTTAAAGAAGGCTTCACCAAAAGTTTTTTTTTAAAATTAAATAAAAAGAAACATTTATCTCAACTTTATTATTTTTTATGTGGGCCCTTAGCTCAGTTGGTAGAGCAATTCCCTTTTAAGGAATGGGTCGATGGTTCGAGTCCATCAGGGCTCACCACTAAAATAATCCCTTGTATATTAGCTACTTGTAATTGGTGGATAATCTAAAATGATACTATTTTCCCATTCTGATAAATCTTTTATTCTTTTTGAGGATGATGGGTGTGTGCTCATAAATTGAGGGGGTTCTTTGCCTTTGTTTTCTGCTTTCATTCGTTCCCATAATTTTTTAGTTTCTCTTATATCATATCCTGACAATGAAGAAAAAATCATACCCAAGTAATCTGCTTCACTTTCTTGTGTCCTTGAGAAAGGATTCATTATTCCTATTTGTGATAGTAAACCAACAGTATTCATACCTGTTACTCTATTTACTTGTGATAGTCTTCCACCAGTAAATATATCTATAAGTTGTGTGCTAGTATTTAAGAGCACGCCTCTGCTAGCTCTTTCTACAGAGTGTTTTGCAACAGCATGTGCAATTTCGTGACCCATAACTGAGGCTAAACCGTTTGTATTTTTAGTAACATCAAGAATGCCTGTGTAGACAGCAATTTTACCACCAGGCATACACCAAGCATTTTTAACTTTTTTATTATCTATTAAAATATATTCCCAATTAAAATTAACAGTAGGATCGTTTAGACCAGCTCTATAAAAATATTCAGATATAGATTCTTCCATTTTTTTTCCTATATCTTTAATTTCATTGAGCGTTTTAGTGTCACCACTCATTTTTTCTTTTTCTTTAACCTTTTCAAAAATTTGTGCTGCTTGAGCGTTTAATTTAGATTCTGGTATAATTTTTAATTGTCTTCTGTCTGTTATTGGCGCTGTAGAACAGGCACCAACCATTAGACTTGAACATCCGCACCCAACGTAATTTAAAAATTTTCTTCTATTCATTTTACTAAAATTTTGATAATAGTATAATTATATACTTTTATGAATTTAAACAATAAAATCTTACTTGTACTTTTCATTATAGCTGTTTCATTTGTTATTTATTCTAGTTTTCGCTAAATTATTTATGCCTATTAAGAAGAAAAAATCATTCGCACTAAAATTAAGAAACTATTTTTTTACTGGTGTAATTGTTTTAATTCCAATTGGTTTTACACTTTATCTAAGCAAATTTTTAATTAATTTTTCAACAAAATTAGTACCTTCGGGACTAAATCCGAATACTTATCTTCCGTATGCAATTCCAGGTATTGAAATAATTTTAACAATTGTCTTTATTACAGTTGTTGGTGGTCTTTCCTTAACATTTATTGGTAAAAAATTTTTACAAGTAGTAGATGATTTGTTTAAAAGAATGCCAATATTAAGAACTATTTACTCTGCTATTGGTCAAATGACAGACTTATTTAGGGAACAAGAGGGTAATAAAAAAAGTGTTGTACTTGTTGAATATCCAAGAAAAGGATCATGGGCCGTAGGTTTTGCCACCAAAGAAAATACAGGCGAAATTAAAGCTAAAACAAATATTAACTTGGTTAATGTATTTGTTCCAACAACACCTAACCCAACGAGTGGTTTTCTACTAATGATACCAAAAGATGATTTGATTTATCTAGATATGACATTTGAGGAAGCATCAAAATTTATAGTTTCAGCGGGAACTTCTAAGCCTAAAAGCTAAACCATATCATTAATTATATCTGCTTGATCGTATAGTTTCAGTAATGCTTTATATTTTTTAATATCAATATTCTCTATCTCTATTTTTTTAATTTGTTTTTCTGCCATTAAAAACAAATCTTCATTTTGAATAGGGTCTGCTAATTTAAAATTTTTAACACCACTCTGTTTAAATCCAAGTAAATCACCAAAACCTCTTAACTTCATATCTTCTTCTGAAATTTTAAAACCATCGTTAGAGTTCTTTAAAATATTAATCCTTTTTTTGGCATTGACACTTAAATTAGACTTAAACATCAATATACAGCTCGCTTGTTTTGTTCCACGTCCAACCCTTCCTCTTAATTGGTGTAACTGAGACAATCCAAACTTATTAGCATTTTCTATTATGATTACATTGGCATTAGGGAAATCAATACCAACTTCTATAATTGTTGTTGAAACTAAAATTGAATATTCTTTGTTTAAAAATTTATTCAATATTTCTTCTTTTTCTTCATTGTCAATTTTTCCATGAAGTAATGCAACATTGTTTGGAAAAATTTCATTAAGAAATTTGTATTTAGTAACTGATGATTGGTGATCTAACTTTTTTGATTCTTCTATCAAGGGACATACCCAAAAAATTTGGTTTCCTTCTTTTATTTCTTTTTTAACAAAATTAATAACATCATCCATTTTACTTTCTAATTTACTATAAGTTTTAACCTCTTTTCTATTACTTGGTTTTTCTTTAATAATAGAAACATCCATATCACCATAAACTGACATAGTTAGGGTTCTTGGAATGGGTGTTGCAGACATTAAAAGAACATCACAATTATCACCACCCTTATCCGATAAAAGCTTTCTTTGCCTAACTCCAAATTTATGCTGTTCATCAATTATGATATAACCAAGGTTTGCAAAAAATATTTTTTTTTGAAAAATTGCATGTGTACCAAATACCATTTGAATTTCGTTGTTTTCTAATTCTTTTACAATACTTTTTTTTTTACTATTTTCACTCTTACTGGAAAGTAATTCAATTTTAATATTTTTAGGAAATAGTTTTTTTGCCAAACTATAATGCTGTCTAGCTAATATTTCAGTAGGGGCCATTAATGCAACTTGGAACCCTGAACTAATTACACTTAATGAAGAAATTAATGCAACAATAGTTTTGCCACTTCCAACGTCACCTTGCAAAAGTCTAAACATTTTACTTTTAGAATTTAGGTCTTTATTAATATCATTTAATGAAATTTTTTGATCATTAGTGAGAGTAAAATCTAATTTATTAACTATATTGTTATGAGCTTTTTCATTAAAATTTTTTGAAATTTTTTTTATCTTTTTAATTTTTTTTCTGATTTCTGAATTAACTAAAAATGATGCCAGTATTTCATCATATGCAAGTCTTTTATAAAAATTGGATTTATAATTTTCAATATTTTCTGGATCATGTAATTTTATTATTGACTCATTCCAACTTTCATTATTGAAGATTTTTAGTATGTCTTTGTCGTGCCACTCAGTTAAAATAGGTAAGTTTTTTAAAATTTGATTAATAATTTTATTATAAGTTTTTTCAGTAATACCTTCTGTTAATGAGTACTTATTATCAATGTTTTCAATTAATGAACTGTCTTGTGAAATATATGTGGGGTTTGTTATTTGATATCGTCCTTTATAATTACTTATTTTGCCACTAATTGTCACTTCTTCATTTAATGGTAAAATTTTTCTTACATATCCCTCGTGACTATTAAAAAATATACAATCAATCTTTCCAGTTTCATCAATACAATTAACTCTATTAGGTAAGTTTCTAACTCTTGGAAATTGATATTTTAGTGGAACAATTCTGATAGTTTGAATAACACCTATTTGAAGATCACAAATTTTACTAACAAGTGTTCTGTCAGTATAAGATTTAGGTAACCTCCACAGTAGATCAAAAATATTATTCACTTTTTTTTTCTTCAAAATTTCCATGGTTTTTTTACCCACACCATTTAATTTGGTTAGATCAGCCAATAAATAATCATAATTATTTTTATTTTTCATGTTAGGTATAATATATTAAATTTTATGACCATTAATATAAAGGATTTAAAAAATAAAATAATTTATAGAGCCAACTATAGAGGCACTAAGGAAATGGATAATTTACTAGGTTCATTTACTAAAAAATACATTGATCAATATAATGAACAAGAGTTAAAACTTTTATGTGATTTGTTAGATTGTGATGATGAAAATCTTTATAAATTTAATCAAGGTCAAAATTTAACAATTCAAATTAAATTAAATAAAGTTTCAGAAATGTTTAAAAATTATAATTATGCAAGTGAATAGTGGCGGAGAGACTGAGATTCGAACTCAGGAAAGAGTTGCCCCTTTGCCGGTTTTCAAGACCGGTGCATTCAACCGCTCTGCCATCTCTCCGTTAGCAACGTTTTATTATTATAAATTTTTAATTCAACAATAAAATTGATAAATTAAACAGATAATCATTTTATAGGTATAATTTTATTACTATGGAAAAGCAAAAATTCAATAAAGGTATAGGATTAACTGCATTAGGATCTTTTTGGTGGGGTGTTATTGGTGTTATTTACTTTAAGTATATTTCTTTTGCCGGGTCTATAGAGGTGGTGATCCATCGTTGCGTATGGACATCTGTAGTTTTAATAATAACTACTTTTTATTTTTCTAAATGGGATGTTTTTTTCGAAATTATGAAAAATAAAAGGAGCATAATTTATTTATTTTTTTCAAGTTTATTAATTTTTATAAATTGGGCAACTTGGATTTATGCTGTAGGTACAGAAAAAATTATTGATGCGAGTTTTGGTTATTTTATTATGCCTATCTTAAGTGTATTCTTAGGATATATTTTTTATGGTGAAAAAATAAATAAAAGAAGAGGTCTTTCCATACTGCTAGTTTTGTTATCCATATTATTTCTCTTATTTAAAAGTTTTCACTCAATCCCTTGGGTCGGAATAATTGTTGCTCTAAGTTGGGGTTTTTACAACCTTCTTAGAAAAAAAGTTAATGTTGATACTGATGTTGGTCTTTTAATAGAAAGTCTTTTCATATTACCGTTTGCTTTATTTGCATTTTTTTTACTTTTTAAAAATAATCTAAATATCTTTAGTTTGAATGATCCTTCGTTGATGTTTATATTAATGTTAGCTGGACCAATGACTGTCATACCTCTATTTCTATACGTAAGAGGTGTTGAGCTGTGTGGTCTTGGACCCACTGGAATGATTTTCTATATAACTCCAACATTTCAGTTTTTATTAGGCTTTTTTTATTATGATGAGGCTTTTTCTTTTGATAAATCATTAAGTTTCATTTTAATATGGATTGCTGTAATTATTTATTTAAAAGATTTATATGAAAATAATTAAATATTTTATAATTATATTTTTCACAATTATCCATGGAACATTAAATGCTAATGAAAAAGAATTTGATGAATGGCTGGTAAATTTTAAAGTTTATGCTTTAGAAAAAAAAATTTCAGAAAATACATTCAATCTAGCAATGTCTGATGTTGTGTTTTTACCTAAGGTGATAAAGTATGACCGTTTTCAACCTGAGTTCTATGAAGATACAAAAACATACATATCAAAGAGGACTTCTAAACAAAAAGTAAGTATGGGCATTCAACTTTATGAATTAAATAAAGATTTCATAAATTTGATAGATGATAAATTTTCTGTTGAGAAAGAATTACTTTTAGCACTAATGGGCATAGAAACTAATTTTGGAACTTATGTAGGAAAAATGGATATATTGTCATCACTGGCAACTTTAAGCTATGATAAACGAAGATCGGATTTTTTTACAAAAGAGTTAATTACAATTCTTCAATTAATAGATGCAGGAAAAATAGACCATGATATTTTATATGGTTCATGGGCAGGAGCCTTTGGTTTTTTTCAATTTATGCCCTCTACAATAGATAGGTATGCCATAGACTATGATAAAAATAATATTATTGAGCTTAAATCAACTATAGATTCATTTGCATCTGCAGCTAACTATATAAATATAATAGGATGGAAAAAAAACCAGCCTTGTTTCATAAAAGTTAAATTAAAAGAAAATATACCTAACAATATATTAAATATATCTGCAAAAAAACTTCACCATAAAAATAAGTTTAAGCTATTAAAAAAATATTTAATTAATGAGGATAGTTTTAATGTTGTTGACGAAAATTTGATTGCATCAATAATAACACCAGACAAAGATATCATACCTGATGCTCAAAATTTAGATCCAGCCTACATAGTTTTTGAAAATTATGAAAAAATACTACAATGGAATAGATCCTTACGATTTGGTCTGGCAGTATGTACTTTAAAGGAAAAATTTGAAAATGCTTTATAAGAAACTATTAATTCTATGCTGCTTCATTTTGTTAAATAACTGCACAACAACAAACTTAACAAAAAACAAAAGTTCTAATTCATTAGACAATCCATTTATAAATAAAGGATTTAGCCTCATTTATAATGATAAACTTTATGATAATAAGATTATTTCAAAAAAAATTGATGAACGAAGCTTAGTTGTTTTTCAAAAAAATTTAAAAAAAAACACAATTGTTAAAATTACAAATATTTTAAACAATAAATCTATTATAGGCACTGTTGGCAATAATGCTGATTATCCCTTATTTAATAATGCAGTATTATCATTGAGAATAGCAGATGGAATAAGTTTGAATGAAAATGAACCTTATGTAGAAATTTTAGAAGTACTACAAAACTCAGTATTTGTAGCAAAAAGAGCGAAAATATTTGAAGAAGAAAAAAATGTTGCTAGCAAGGCTCCAGTTAATAATATTAAAATTAATGATCTTAATATTGGAAAAACAAAAATCAAAAATAAAATAAGTAACAAATTTTCTTATGAAATAAAAATAGCTGATTTTTATTTTAATGATACAGCATCATTACTAGTTGATAGAATCATTAAAGAAACAGTGATTAAGGATATTAAAATCAAAAAAATTAATGAAAAAAAATATAGAGTATATGCTGGTCCTTTTAATAACATTAACACTCTACAAAATTCATTTAATGATATAAGCATGCTTGAATTTGAAAATATCGAAATTATAAAAAATGATTAAATTAAGACTTATAACAATTTTATTAACATTCTTACTTACAACTAATGCTAATGCTGCGTTTGATATAAAGGCAAGAACAGCAATATTACAAGACTATCTTTCAGGTGAAATATTATTTGAAAAAGATGCTGATAAATCAATTTATCCAGCATCAATGACAAAAATTATGACTACCATTATTGCATTTGATTTAATTAGAAGTGGTGACTTAAATTTAGATGAAAAATTTTTAGTATCTGAAAATGCCTGGAGACTTTCGTCAGCTGGCTATTCTTCGATGTTCATAATGGTTGGTGATGAAGTTAGTGTGGAAAATTTACTTAAGGGAATAATCATTGCATCTGGTAATGATGCTTGTGTTGCGTTAGCTGAAGGTATAGCTGGTACAGAGGATGAATTTGCAGTGATGATGACAGCTAAGGCTAAAGAAATAGGAATGGAAAATACCAATTTTGCTAATTCATCAGGTATTAATAATACAGAAAACGTATCAACTGTAAGAGATATTATGATTATGTCTGGATATCTTATTAAAGAATTTCCTGAAGAATATAAATATTTTGCAGAAAAGGAATTTACTTGGGATAGAACTGGGGGTGACCCAATTACTCAAGGTAATAGAAATCCTCTATTGTATAAAAGCCTTGGAGCAGATGGAATTAAAACTGGTTATTTAGCTGTTGAAAAATATTCACTAGCATCATCTGTAGAAAGAAATGGAAGACGACTAATAGCGGTAGGTAGTGGCTTCAATACTAAAAATGATAGATCTCGTGAAAGTGCCAAACTTTTAACATGGGGTTTAAGTAATTTTGACCTGGTTGAAATCACAAAAGCAAACACACCAATAGAAGATTTAAACGTATGGTTGGGTAAAAAAGATACTGTTAAAACTTATATAAAAAAAGATATTTATAAAACTATTCCAAAAGCAAAAAAAAAACTATTAAAGTTATCTTTGAACTATAATGGTCCAATTCAAGCTCCTATTAAAAAAGATGATATTCTAGGAAAACTAATGTTAACTTATGATGGTGAACTTATTGAAGAATATAATCTACTTGCTTATGAAGATGTTAAAAAATTAAATGTTTTTTCAAGGTTAATGAAATCAATTAATTTTTTAATTTGGGGTGATGTCTAAAAAACCAATAATAGTATTTGAAGGTATAGAGGGGACAGGCAAATCTTATCACATTAAAAATGTTGCTAATTACTTAACACGTAAAAAAATTAAATTTATTAAAATTCGAGAACCAGGTGGTAGTGCAAATTCTGAAAAAATACGAAATCTTATTCTCAATAACAAATCTACATTTAATAAAGAAACTGATTTACTACTTTATCTTTCTGCAAGAAGTGAAAATATAGAAATTATAAGAAAAAATATTGGTAAAAAAATAATACTGATAGATAGGTTTTCAGATTCAACTATCGCCTACCAACATTATGGTATGGGTGTAAACCTTAAGTTTATACAAAATATTAACGATCATCTTTTAAAAAATATTAAAATTGATTTTACTTTTTTAAATACAGTAAATTTATCAAATATGAAAAAAAGACTTAGACTAAGAAAAAAGCTTAACAGATACGATAAATTTAACAGCAAATTTTATGAAAAAGTACAAAATGGTTTTATAAAGATATTAAAAAAAAATCCTAAAAAATATATTAGAATAAATTCAAATCTAGATATAGATCTTAATGAAAATATAATATTAAATAAAATTAAAGACTTAATTTAAACTTATGAATTTAAAACCATCAGAAAATACTAAAATTTACGGTATGGAAAATTTCTTTAATGAATTAAGTGGACTATATAAGCAAAAAAAATTGCCTAATAAAATTTTACTGTCTGGGAAAAAAGGATCAGGAAAATCAACATTAGCCTATCATTTAATCAACTATATTTTATCCGAAAATGAGGAGCACAAATATAATTTAAAAAATTTTTGCATCAATAAGGATAATAAATCCTATAAACTTTTGCAAAATAACTCCCATCCTAATTTCTATTTAATAGATCTATTAACTGAAAAAAAGAGCATTGATGTAGGTCAAATACGTGAAATGATTAATTACACAAATAAATCAACATTTAATAATATGGCAAGATTTATTTTAATAGATAATGTTGAAAATCTAAATAAGAATTCTGTTAACGCATTACTGAAAATTATTGAAGAGCCAAATGAAAATGTTTTTTTTATCTTAATAAATAATAGTGAAAAAAATATACTACCAACGCTAAAATCAAGATGTTTAACATTTAAGATTAGTTTAACATTTGATAGTTCTATAAATATCTCAAATTTAATACTTGAAAAAAATGTACTTGAATTTATTAATTATGACTTACTAAGTTTTTATAATACTCCTGGTGAAATCATTAGTTTGTTTAATTTTGCTGAAGAAAAATCAATTAATTTAAAAGATCATACTATTTCAAGTTTTATAAGTTCAATAATAGAAAATAATTATTATAAAAAAAATAAACCTGTTAAAATTTTATTAATAAATCTTATCGAGTTATTCTTTTTGAAAAGATATTTGATAACAAATACAAAGATTTCATTAATTAATTTTTATCAAAAATTTATAAAAAAGATTCATGATACGGAAAAATTTAATCTAGATGAAGAAAGTTTGTTTTTAGAATTTAAATCAAGATTATTATAAATGGATAAAAATTATTATATAACTACACCAATTTATTATCCATCAGCGAAACCTCATATGGGTCATGCATACTCAAGTATTGCTGCTGATTTTTTTGCCAATTCAAACGCATAGATGGTTTCAATGTTCATTTTTTAACAGGTACTGATGAGCACGGTTTAAAAATACAAAGAGCAGCAGAGAGAAAGAAAATTGATCCTCAAACTTTTTGTGATGAAATTAGTCAAACATTTAGAAATCTTTCAAAAACATTAAATTTATCTAATACTGATTTCATTAGAACTACTGAAGAAAGACACAAAAAAACAGTTCAACATCTATGGAATGAGCTTGAAAAAAATGACGATATTTATTTATCAAAATATTCTGGTTGGTATTCTATTTCTGATGAAGCTTATTATAGTGATGAAGAAATTAGTGAAAAAGAAAACATTAAGATAGCTACTTCATCTGGTTCTCCAGTTGAATGGATAGAAGAAAAGTCTTATTTTTTTAGATTATCTAAATGGCAGGATGAATTACTAAATTATTATGAAAAAAATCCAGACTTTATTTCACCAAAATCAAGAAAAAATGAAGTAATTAGTTTTGTAAAAGGTGGGTTAAAAGACCTCTCTATAAGCCGTAAAGCATTCTCTTGGGGTATTAAAGTTCCCAATAGTCCAGATCATGTAATTTATGTTTGGCTCGATGCTCTAACTAATTATATAAGCGCTTTAAACTACCCAAATACAAATGATGAACTATTTAAAAAATTTTGGCCTGCATCTGTTCATTTAATAGGTAAGGATATATTAAGATTTCACTCAGTGTATTGGCCTGCATTTTTAATGGCTGCAAAAATATCTTTACCTAAAAAAGTATATGGTCACGGCTGGATTTTATCTGGTGATGAAAAGATGTCCAAATCAAAAGGAAATATTCTTGATCCCTTAGATATTATTGAAATTTATGGACTTGATCCCTTAAGATATTATTTGATTAAAGAAGTTTCATTTGGAAATGATGGTAATATTTCACAAGATAGATTAGAGGATTGTATCAATAGTGATTTGGCTAATAATTATGGAAATCTATGTCAAAGAGTGACTGCATTTGCTGAGAAAAATTGCTCTTCATTAGTACCAGATAATACAAAATTTAATGATGAAGATTTAGTTATGCTAAATAAATTTACTGATAATTTAGATGCAATACGTACTGAAATTGATAATCAAAATATTAATTATTATATTAATTTCATTGTTAGTGCTTTATTTGAAGCAAATAAGTATTTTAATGATCAAGAACCTTGGAAAAAGAAAGGTGATAAAGATAGATTAAATACAATTGTCTATACATCTTTAGAAATGATTAGAAAAATTTCATTCATGCTCTATCCAATAATTCCAAGTTCAATAGAAAAAGCCTTAAAGATTTTTAATTTAAATGTTGATGCAATTAATTTTGAATCAATTGCAAAACATGATTATCTTGTGTCTGGAAAGCCTATCAACAAAATAGATATTTTATTTAAAAAAATTGAAAAGAAAAATGATTGATTCTCATTGTCATTTAGATCACGAACCTTTACTTGAAAATTTAAGTGATATTATAAAAAGATCTAAAGAAGTTGGTATCTCAAAACTATTAACAATATGCACTACAGTAGAAAGTTTTGATAAGATCAAAAAAATTATTAAAATCGACCCAATGATTTATGGAACTTTTGGTATTCATCCCCATGAAACTGAGGAAAGCCATTTAATAGATAAAAATTATATAATAAATCAAATAAATCAAAATGAGCGAATTATTGGTATAGGCGAAACGGGCTTAGATTTTTTTTATAATCATAGTAACAAAGAAAGGCAAATCGATAGCTTTAAAGCTCATATAGAGGCTTCTATTCACCTTAATATGCCTATTATCATACATTCTAGAAATGCTGAAGATGAAACATATGAAATTTTAAAATCATATAAATCAAAAAAACTTAAAATTTTAATGCATTGTTTTACTGGTTCATTAAATTTTGTAAATCAATTACTTGAATTAGATGCATTTTTTTCTGCAAGTGGGATAATTACTTTTAAAAATAGCTTAGACCTTCAGGAAACTTTTAAAAATATTCCTTTAGATAAACTACTTGTTGAAACTGATAGCCCATTTTTAGCCCCAATACCCATGAGAGGAAAAAAAAATGAACCAAGTTTTATCAAATATACTCTAGGAAAATTATCTATTCTAAAAGAAAAGACTAATCAGGAAATGTCTGATTTAACTACTAAAAATTTTAATAAACTTTTCAAACTATAATGTCTCTTAAATTTGTCATTTTGGGTAGTGGTAGTTCAATGGGTGTACCTAGAGCAGATGGATATTCTGGTAATTGTGATTTAAGAAATAAAAAAAATTTTAGAACAAGATGTTCTGCTTTAATTAAATTTAACGATCAAAATATCTTAATAGATACATCTCCAGATTTGAGGTCACAACTTCTAAAAAATAAAATTAAATCTATTAATAAAGTTTTTTATACACATCTTCACGGAGATCAAACACATGGTATCAATGATCTGCGTCCATTTTTTTTAATAAACAAGAAACAAATTCCAGTCTATGCAGACTCTAATACTAAGAAATATTTACTTTCAACTTTTAAATATTGTTTTAAATCATCTTATGGTTATCCATCTACTTTAAATATTAATAGTCTTAAAAAAGAACATCAATTTACAAATAAAAATAAAAAAATTAAAATTGAATCAATACCAGTTCAGCATGGAAAAATTAAAAGTATATGCTATCTAATCAATAATAAATTAGCCTATGCAAGTGATATTAGTTTATTCTTTAAGAAAGATTACAAAAAATTAAAAAATTTAGAATACTTAATTATTGACTGTCTATGGTACCGTAATCATTCAGCGCATTTCAATTTAGATCAAGTTTTGGAAATAGTTAAAATCCTTACTCCTAGAAAAACTATATTAACAAATATGCATAGCGATTTAGATTACGCCAAACTTAAAAAAAGATTACCTAAAAATATTATTCCTGGTTTTGATGGTTTGACTGTCGAATTATAGAATTAAATCTATTTGTTTTGTTATTTTGTCTGACATTGGTGTAATAAAAGAATTGAACGTGTCTTGTATTTTTCCTTCTTTATTAATTAAAATTTTATGAAAATTCCACTTAGGAACAGTCGAGTTACCATAGTTTTTTTTTGCCCATTTATATAAATCATGGGCATCTTCACCTTTAACATCTGTTTTGTCAGTTATTGGAAATGTAATATTAAAATTAGTTTCACAAAAATCCTTAATTTCAGAATTAGACCCTGGTTCTTGTCCACCAAACTGATTTGATGGAACACCAATTACATAAAAACCTCTGTCTTTGTATTTTTCATAAAGGTCTTGCAGGCCCGTATATTGCTTAGTAAAGCCACATTTGCTAGCAACATTTACTAAAAGTATAGTTTTTCCTTTGTATTGATTTAAATCAATAGTTTCATTATCAATATTCTTTATTGAGTGATCAAAAAATAGCTTTTCATATTTAGCGTCAACTTTTTCAAAAAATGTGAACATAGATATAATTAGTAAGATTAATAAATTATTTTTATAAAGCATGAATTATTTTTTAGAAGCATACAATAATATAAAATATCCAAATACTGTAGAAAGTAATGATCCTGCAAGAACACCAATTTTTACACCATCTATATACTGAATATTTTCAGCAAAGGCTAAGTTTCCAACAAATAAACTCATTGTAAAACCAACACCTGTTAATATTGAAACTCCGTATAGACTTAACCAGTTAGACTTATCAGGCATCTGAGCCACACCGAATTTAACTGCAAAGAAAGAAATAAGCATAACTCCAACTTGTTTACCCACAAACAACCCTAAAAGAATTCCCAATGGAACTGGTTCTAATAAAGATGATAATGATAATCCTTCTAAAGACACACCTGCATTAGCGAATGCAAATATAGGCATTATCATAAAAGCAACATAAGGACTTATTGCATGCTCAAGTTTAATTAACAAAGAGAAATCTTTGTCTTTAATTCTATGAGGTATAGTCGTAGCTAAAAGAACACCTGCTATTGTTGCATGAATTCCTGATTTATATGTGAATAACCACATAAAGGCACCAATTATTAAATAGGGAATAAACTTTTTAATACCAAATTTATTTAAGGTAAGTAATAAAATATATGAGATTAAGATTAAACTTAAATAGCTTATACTTAAATCACCAGAATAGAAAAAAGCGATAATCAATATCGCACCAAGGTCATCAATAATAGCAAGAGCCGTTAAAAAGATTTTTAAAGAAATTGGAACTCTTGAACCAAGTAAGGATAAAATTCCTAGTGAAAATGCTATGTCTGTAGCTGATGGAATTGCCCAACCATTTAATGTTTCCGAATTCCCGAAGTTTATAAAAATATAGACTAGAGCAGGGACTACCATTCCTCCAACAGCTCCAATGATTGGAAGTAACGCTTTTTTTAAATTAGAAAGCTCACCTTGAATAAATTCTCGTTTAATTTCTAGTGTTACAAAGAAAAAGAAAATTGCCATCAATAAATCATTAATCCAGTGATGTACGGAAAGTTTTAAACCGAAATCATTAATACCAATAAACAGGTATTGGTTTAAAGTATCAAAATATAAATTACTAAAACTAGAATTACTTATCACAAGAGCAATAATTGCAGCAATTAATAATACAAGTCCACTTGCTGCTTCTAATTGAAAAAACCATTTAAAAGGTTTTGATAGATTTTTGATCATAATTTTAAGTTAAATCTCTAATAAATAATGAGATATCTTTAATACTTTCATAAAGATTATAAAGTATAATTTCAATATTTGGGACAACTTGTCCAATAGGATATTTAAATGTATCCACAATAATTATAAAAGCTACGAATGAAATAATTGCTACTATAATAATATTTAATATTTTAATGTTTTTTTGTTTTTTTGTTTTAGCATTTACTTGTGTGCTATCATTTATATTAATCTCAATTTTTTTCTTAGACTCTTCTTCTAAATCTACTTCAACATCATCATTAGGTACGTCTGATACACTTTCTTCTTCGTTCGTTGATGAGTTATTTTGATCAAAAATATTAACACTATCAATACTAATATCTTCATCAATTGGACTTACCGTGTTTTCAAGAACTTCTTTTTTAAAAAACCATTTATGATCGCAACTAGCACACTGTAACAAACGGCCCTCGTCTGGAATTAAATTTGAGTCTATATTAAATTTTTTATTACAATTATTACAAGTAATGATCATAATTGATGTATATCTGAATTCTTATAAAAAAGCCTTATTTTTGATGTTCTTTATTCTTTGAAATTATCAATATCTAATGTATTAGTACCTCAATCGGGGCGTAGCGCAGCCTGGTAGCGCATCTGGTTTGGGACCAGAGGGTCGCAGGTTCAAATCCTGCCGCCCCGACCAATTTATGAAAAAAGTAAAAATATATATTCCTACAAAAAATTCCATGCAGTCAGGCTTGGGCAAATCTGACAAATGGGTTATCAAATTTGAAACTGAAAATGCTGGTGTTAACCCTTTAATGGGTTGGGAGACAAGCACTAATACTCTTTCAGAATTAAATTTAGAATTTTCAACCAAAGAACTAGCAGTTGAATATGCAAAAAAGAATAAAATAGATTTCGAAATTATTGAACCACAAAAAAGAAAAACAATTAAAAAATCATACGCTGATAACTTTCTTAAATAATCTATATGTTTAAATTTTTTACAAAAAAAAAATGGCAATTATGGTCTTGGTTAGGTTCATTTGTAATTCTATTATCATTGTGGGTTCAGGTAAAAATTGATGTAAAAATAAATGAATGGTTTGGTGTGTTCTACGACATGATTCAAAAAGCACTTGCTAAACCCAACGCTATTACAATTGAAGAGTACTGGGAAAATTTAGCATCATTTATTACACTCGCTGGAATATATATAGCTCTTTACGTTGTAATTAGTTTTTTTACAGCTCACTTCTTGTTTAGATGGAGAACTGCAATGGTCGAATGGTATCATTCTGTTTATGATAGAGCTCGTAAGATAGAAGGTGCCTCACAAAGAGTTCAAGAAGATACAATTAAGTTTACCCGTATTATGGAATCTCTAGGTACAAGTTTTATTGAGTCAGTCATGGTATTAATACAATTTACTCCAATTTTATTAGGGCTATCAATCGGTATACCAATCTTCTTTTTTGGTGATTGGCAATATGGATTGATAACTGGTGCATTACTTTGGACATTGGGTGGTACAGCATTCTTGATAGGATTAGGATGGATATTGCGTTTAGTTGGAGTGGAATATGATCTACAAAAAAAAGAGGCTGCATACAGAAAGATATTAGTAGTAGCTGAAGATGATGGTAACATTAGACCTAAAACAATAAATGAATTATTTGATGACGTTCGTTCAATTCACTTTTTAAGCTACACAAGATATTTATATTTTAATATTGGTCGTATGGCTTACTTACAAGCAAATGTATTATCTGCTTATGTTTTCTTAGCCCCAGCTATTGTAGCAGGTGTTGTAACATTAGGTGTTATGCAGCAAATTATAAGAGCTTTTGGAAGAGTTGAAGGTTCTATGCAATACTTATTAAAAGCCTGGCCTACCATTATAGAGTTGGCAAGTGTTTATAAACGTCTAAGAGAATTTGAGAGTGTCATAGATTCTACTGAAATAGTTATTCAAAAAGATTAATGGCTATTGATAAAAAATATGTTGCTCAAATTATAAAAGTTTCTGAAAAAGCTGCTCTAGCATCATCTTATTTAGTTGGAAAAAAGAACAAGATTGCAGCAGATCAAGCAGCTGTTGATTCAATGAGATTTGAATTAAATAAAATAGATATGAATGGTGAAGTTGTTATTGGAGAGGGGTCACTTGATGAGGCTCCAATGCTTTATACTGGTGAAAAACTTGGAAATAAAAATGGTCCTTATTTTGATATAGCTGTTGATCCTTTAGAAGGAACAAATTTTGCAGCAAACAATTTACCTGGAGCAACATCGGTTATTTCAATTGCCGAAAAAGGAAATCTTTTTAATGCACCAGAAACCTATATGGACAAAATTGCAACTGGACCAATTGAAAAAGGATTAATTGATCTAGATTTTACATTAAAAAAAAATACTTCAAATTTGGCTGATTTCCTAAACAAGGATATCTCATCACTCACAGCATGTGTCATGGATAGGCCAAGACATAAAAAAATAATTGATGAATTAAAACAACTAAATATTAATATTAAATTAATTACTGATGGTGATGTTCTTGGTGCATTGTATGTGACAAATCCAAAATATAATGTTGATATATTTTTGGGTATAGGAGGTGGACCAGAAGGAGTTTTGGCAGCATCAGCTCTTGATGCTTTTGACTGCCATTTTCAAGGAAGATTTATATTTGATAATCAAAAAGATATTAAAGATGCAAAAGAAATGGGAATAACTGATTTAAATAAAAAATATGAATTACATGAAATTATAAAAGGAGATTCTATTTTTTGCTCAACAGGTATTACTACTAGTGATATGTTAAGTGGAGTCGAAATTAATGACAATAAATATACAACAGAGACACTAGTTACACACAAAAGTTTAAAATTTAAAGAAACTATAAAAAGAACAAATCTTATTGAAGGATGATTTCTGTTTCAGGTAAGAAGTGGGAACAAAAAAAAATTAATCAAAACCTAGTTGATAAATTAAAACAAGATTTTAATTTTAGTGACATTTTATCTAGACTAATTATTTCAAGAAAATTTGAAGATGATGAAATTGCAACAATCAATACAGATTTAGATTTAAACAACGTTTTTTTAAACAATGAAGATTTCAATCTGTCTATTAAAATTGTTATTAATTGCATTAATAATAATGAAAAAATATGTATTTTAGGTGATTATGATGTGGATGGGTCTGCTGCTACATCATTATTTGTTAAATTTTTAGAAAGTATAAATCACCCTTTTTTTTATTATATACCTGACAGGGAAAAGGATGGGTATGGTGCCACCAAAAAATTATTCCAAAAACTGATCTTGGAAAAACCTAGATTGATTATAATGGTTGATTGTGGTTCTACTTCTAATGAAGCAATTGACTTTCTAAATGAGAATAAAATTAAATCCTTAATCATTGATCATCATGAAATTAATAAACCATTTCCAAATGCAAACTCAATTATAAATCCTAAAAAAGATAATGGGTATAAAGAATATGATTATTTATGCGCCACCTCACTTTCTTATTTTTTTTTGGATTTACTAATTAAAGAAATTAAAAGTGAAATGAATATATCTGATTATTTGATATATGTTTTGTTAGCTACAGTGTGTGATGTGATGCCCTTAAGAAAACTTAACAGATTAATTGCATTAAATGCTCTTAAAAATTTTGATATAACAAAAAATTTACCTCTCAATACTTTGTTTGAATTAAATGAAAAAAAAAATAAGATAAATATTAATGATTTAGGTTATTTAATTGGTCCTATATTGAACGCTGGTGGAAGACTGGGTAAGTCCCAATATGCTACAGAATTATTATCTTCTAATAATGATCAAATTATCATAGATAGGTCTACTTATTTAATTAAATTAAATAATAAAAGAAAAGAAATTGAAACCTTAGTTTTAAATGAAATTGATTTTCAAAAAATTGAAAAAGAAAATAAAGAAGTAATTATTTATTATAATCCAAATATAAACGAAGGTTTAATTGGAATTATTGCTGCAAGATTAAAAGATTATTTTAATAAACCCTCTATTGTTATTACAGTGTCTAATGAATTATTAAAAGGATCCGCAAGATCAATTTATAATTATAATATTGGCCTTGTAATTAAAAATTCACTAGATCAAGGTATAATATTAAAAGGCGGTGGTCACAATATGGCTGCAGGATTTACACTAAATAAAGCAAAGCTTGGAGATTTTGAAAAATATATATTAGAGGATTTTTTTAAATCGAAAATAATAAATGATAATATATTTTCATATGAGTCAGAAGTATCACCATTAGCATTTAATCAAGATTTTTATAATAATATAAAAAAACTAGAACCGTTTGGAACAGGAAATTCAATTCCAACATTCATGTTAAGAGATCTAAGAATCATTAAACCAATAGTATTAAATAACAAACATATATCTGCTATATTAAAATCAAAAACAGGGTTTTCAATTAAATCAATATCGTTTAATTCTATTAATACTAAGATTGGTGAACACTTAATGAGTTATTTAAATAACATTAATGTAATAGGTCAAATCAATGAAAATATCTGGAATAATAAAAAAACTCTTCAATTAACTATTAGAGACCTTATCTTATAATTTAATTGCACTTGATAAATAATGACTTTTAAAATAAAAGGTCACAACATGGTCCCTTCGTCTATCGGTTAGGACAGCTGGTTTTCATCCTGCAAAGGGGGGTTCGATTCCCCCAGGGACCGCCAAAATATTTATGTATTATTACACATATATGCTTAAATCAATTACACCCGGCACAAAAAAAACCTATGTTGGATACACTGTTGATTTAGATAAAAGATTAGAAAAACATAATTCAAATAAGGGAGCCAAATCCACTAAAGGGTATAAATGGTTGTTAATATATAATAAAAAATTTAAAACTATAAATGAAGCTATGTCATTTGAATATAAATTAAAAAACGATAGGCTTTTAAGAAGCAAAATTTTAGAAAAATCAAAAAAATGAAAATTTCAATATTACTTCCATATAAAGAAAATTTTTCATCTCAATATGCAGGTGCAGTGTCATTATTTGTAAACGATGTTACTAAAGTAAGTGATTATAAAAAAAGAATTCATATTTTTGGAAACACAAATTCAAAAGTTAAGTTATCAAAAAATTACATCAATTTAGATTTTGATAAAAAAATTTTTAAAAGTAATAGTAAAATTTACGTCAAATCATTTTTAGATTATCAAAAAAAAATACAACCTGATCTTATAGAGGTACATAATAGACCTAATTATATTAAATTAATTAGAGAAGATTTTAAAAATAGATTATTTTTATTTTTTCACAATGATCCTCTTACAATGAATGGTTCTAAAACAATAGATCAACGTATTTATTTATTAAATAATATAGATAAAATCATTTTTAATAGTAAATGGTCTCAAAATCGTTTTTTTGTTGGGTTGTCAAATAAAAGTACTCTTTTGGACAAAACATCAATTTGTTACCAGTCTTCATCAAGTACTAAAATTAATTTTACCAATAAGAAAAAGATTATTTCTTTTGTAGGTAAATTAAATAGAGCAAAAGGTTATGATTTGTTTGGTCAAGCTATAACAAAAATTCTCAACAAGCATCCTGATTGGAGGGCTAAAGTCTATGGTGACGAACCTAGAGAAAAATTATCATACAATCACCCAAATTTAAAAATTTTAGGTTTTAAAGATAATAAACAGATACTAAACAGTTTAAAAGAAATCAGTATTTCAGTAGTATGCTCTAGATGGGAAGAACCTTTTGGCAGAACTAGCTTAGAAGCTGCAAGTCGAGGCTCAGCCGTAATAATAAGTAATAAGGGTGGGCTGCCAGAGACAACAAATGCTGCAATAATTTTAAAGAAACTAGATAGTAGTGCTTTGTGCAGTGCAATTGATAAGCTAATTCTTAATAAAAAAAAATTGCTACAAATACAAAAGAATAATTACTCAAATTTTATTTTTACTCATGAATATATTTCATCAATTATTGATAAGATAAGAGATGTTTTTTTGAATGAAAAAAAAATAAAAATATTTAATATCTATAAAAAAACATCTTTAAAAATTTTGCATATAACAAATTTTAATCAAAGATTTAATGGTCGCCTACACTACAATACAGGTAAAAGATTACAAAATGGCTTTATTAGATTGGGCCATAATGTTTTAGCGTTAAGTGATAGGGATATTCTAAATAAAAACAAATCTATTAGAGATATTAGTGGGAAAAAAAGTTTACAAAAATCAATAATTGAAACTTATAGTAATTTCAAAGCAGATTGTTTAATTTTGGGCCATGCCGACTCTGTAGATAGGGACACTTTAGATATATTAAAAAGCTCAAATAAAAATTTGAAAATCAGCCAATGGTTTTTAGATCCCGTTGGTGAAAAGGGGCCAGATTACAAAAAAAATAATGATAGAATTTCTGATAAATTAGAATTTATTGATGCAACATTTTTAACTACTGACCCAAGTGTTTTAAAAATTAAGCTAAATAATTCTTATTTTATTCCAAACCCATCTGACCATTCTTTCGAAACTCTAAAAAATTATAACAATAATTGTGTAAATGATGTTTTTTTCGCAATGAGTCATGGTGTGCACCGGGGTTCATTAAAAAAGGGTAAGAATGATGATAGAGAATACTTTATTAATAAACTTGTTTCTAAAAATAAACATATCAAATTTGATATATATGGAATGAACAACGTACAACCAACATGGGGAGATAATTTTTTATCCAATATCTCTAATTCATCAATGGGTCTTAATTTAAGTAGAGGTCCAGCTGTTAAGCATTATAGTAGTGATCGAATAGCACAGCTAATTGGTAACGGTCTACTTACATTTATTGATAAAAAAGCACAATTCGATGATTTTTTACCAAAAAATACTTTCATTGACTACGAAAATATCGAAGACTTAAGTTATAAAATTAATAAATATAAAAAAGACAGTAAAGAAAGAAAAAAAATAGCCAAGAAAGGTAGAGAATATTATTTAAAATATCTTAATTCAACTTTAGTAGCTGATTTTATTTTATCCAAGACATTTGATAATAAAAGTAAAAATAATTTTGTTTGGGAAAAATAAATGTTTTCTATTATCATACCAACATTTAATAATCTAGAATACCTTAAAAAATGTATCGAAAGTATCAAAAAAAATTCTTATTATAGTAGACACGAAATAATACCTCATATTAATGATGGTTCTGATGGTACGCTGGATTTTCTAGCAAAGAATTCTTTTATTTATACCCACACAAAACATAATTCTGGAATTTGCACTGGTATGAATATGGCTGCAAAAAAAGCAACTACTAATTACTTATTATATGCTCATGATGATTTTTATTTTTGTCCAAAGTGGGATTTTGTTCTTAAAAAAGAACTTGATAAAATTGGACATAATAAATTTTATTTATCTGGAACAATGGTTAACAATGGCCAAATTGATCTTGATTGTGGAAATGATCTCAATACATTTGATGAAAAAAAATTACTAAGAGAAATTGATAATGCTAATTATTATGATTTTCAAGGTTCTACATGGGCACCACATTTAATTCATAAGGAAATGTGGAATAAAATAGGCGGTTTCAGTGAAGAGTTTTTTCCTGGTACAGGCTCAGACCCTGATCTTAATATGAAATTATGGAAACAAGGGGTAAGAATCTTTAAAGGAATAAATAATTTCAAAGTCTACCATTTTGGGTCAATAGTAACTCGAAAATATAAAAATCACCCTACTATAAAAACAGAATCTGGTAGTAGGGGGGCAAAAATTTTTTTACTAAAATGGGGAATTTCAATTAGTTTTTTTAAAAAATTTATTCTTAATTCTGATACAAAATATTTAGGTGAATTAAAAAAACCTAAAAAAAATATTAATTACATTTTACAATTTATTATATGTAAATTAAATTTTATCTATATAAAATACATCTATAATGTGAACAATAAACACAACCTGATCTAAAAATGAAATTGATTAAAACAAAAATAAGTGGACCTAAGCTAATAAAAACTAAGATTTTTAAGGATAGCAGAGGATTTTTAAAAGAAACATTTAGAAAAAATATTTTAAATGATCAAGATTTTCCTTTTGATGTTATGTCGTACTCAAAAAAAAATGTTTTAAGAGGTCTACATATACAAACAAAAAATGCCCAAGCCAAGATTATAACTGTTACACATGGAAAAATATTTGATGTAGCTGTTGATTTGAGAAAAAAATCAAATACTTTTGGTAAATTTGTTGGTATCATAATTTCTGATAATGATGATTTTTCATTTTATATTCCCGAAGGATTTGCACATGGATTTTTATGCCTGTCTAAAGAATGCACTATCAATTATAAATGTTCAAAATATAGAGATCCTAAACATGAAAAAACACTAAGTTGGAATGATCAAGATGTTTGTGTGAAATGGCCGATTAATAAACCAATTTTATCCCATAAAGATAAAAATTTAGGTTTAAGTTTAATAGAATTTTTTAACTTAAAATAATGATTAAAAAATTCTTGGATTTAGGATATCAGCCATTAGCTAATAAATATTTAAAATCTTATAAAAAATTATCAATCAAAAAAAAAGAACTTTACAGACTCACTGTTGGTTTTAACACTAAAACCAAACTTGTTTCTTTATTTAATAAAATTCCTGATAAGATAATGTTTGATAACAATTATCCATATAAATCCTCAATGTCAAAAACTATGACTGACTCTTTTAAAAAACTTTCAGTTAAAATCAAAAAAAAGTTTAATCCAAAGTTATTCCTAGAAATTGGGAGTAACGATGGTGCTTTAATTAAAAATTTTGATAAAAATAAAGTTATATGTGTAGAGCCATGTTCTAATTTAGCTAAAATTACTAGAGGAAAGGGCTATTTTACATATAATAATTACTGGGATTTAAATTTATCTAACAAAATTAAAAGTAAATTTAATACTGTAGATACTATTTATTCAGCTAATACACTAACTCATATTAATGATCTTAATAAAGTTTTTGAGTCAATTTCTAATTTATTAACTCAAGACGGTATTTTAATCATTGAAGATCCTTCTTTTTTAGAATGTATTAAAAAATTATCTTATGACCAATTTTACAATGAACATATCTATATTTTTTCTGCTCTATCTGTAAAAAAATTAATTCATGAGTTTGATCTAGAATTATTTGATATTGAAAAATTAGATACACACGGTGGCTCTCTCAGATATTTTATTAAAAGAATTAATAATAATAAAATTAAAATTAAAAAAACTGTTTCAAAACAAATATCAACAGAATTAAAATTTGGTTTAGCTAACTTTATGACTTATAAAAAATTTGGTATTTCTGTAAAAAAATCTAAAAATGATCTAATTAAAATTTTTAAGAAAATAAAGAATAAGAATAAAAAAATCATAGGTTATGGAGCTACTGCAAAGGCCTGTACTGTTTTAAATTACTGTAACATTGGTAATGAGACAATTGATTATTTTGTAGACACGACTCCAGATAAATCTAATAGATTTATACCTGGAAAGAATATTAAGATTAAGAGATATAAAAAAACTTTATTGGATAATGTTGATTATATTTATCTTGGTGCATGGAATTTTAAAAATGAAATTTTTAAAAAAGAGAAACAATTTATTAAAAAAAATGGAAAATTTATCACACATGTACCGAGGCCAAAAATTATTTAGAAAAATATATGGCTGAAAGAGAGAATTTATTCACTACTATCAAATATAAATTTGAAAAAATTAAATATTTTTTCTATGGAGAAAAATTTTTTAAAAAAAAAAGATATGATTGGTCCAAATACCCAACTAGATTTGAAATAATCCAAAACATAATCAAATTTAAAAATTATAAATCTTATTTAGAAATTGGGTGCGATAGAAATCAAAGTTTTTTAAATATTAATATTGATAAAAGAGTCGGTGTTGACCCAGTTGAAGGTGGTACTCATAAAATGACAAGTGATGAATTTTTTTCAAACAACAATGATAAGTTTGATATAATTTTTATTGATGGCCTACATCAGTATGAGCAAGTTATAAAAGATGTTAATAATTCTCTTAATTGTCTAACAAAAAATGGGATAATTCTTTTACACGATTGCCTACCAAGAACTCTTTGGAATCAAATATATCCAAGAATTAATTCTGACTGGAACGGGGATGTATGGAAAGCAATTGTTGAATGTCGAACATATGAGAATATAGATACTTACACGTGTATAGCGGATAGAGGAATAGGCGTGATTGTTCCAAGAAAAAATATGAATAAATTGATACTGAATAAAAATGATTTTAAAGGATTAAAATACAAAGATTATTATCAAAACCATGAACAATACATGAATTTAATAGAGCATCATGATATTTTTTTAACAATTGAATAGTTTTTATGAATAAGAAGATTTTAGTATGTTATTTATTTACTGGTTTTGACAATAAGCAATCCTTCATAAATTTTTTAAAATATTACAAGATTAATGCAGCGGGGGCTAAACATACTTTATTAATATGCTTTAAATTACTTAATAAACAAAAAATTCTTTTTTTTAGAAACAAGTTAAAAAGTATTAAATATATTGAGTTTATTGATCCAGTTTTATTCAATGATTTTGATTTTGGTAGTTATAAGCGCATATCAGAAAAATACAGATCTCACACAATTTTTTTTTTAAATAGTCATTCATATCCTTTAAAAAAAAATTGGTTAAAAAAATTATTGTATTACTATAAAGGAAAAACTTTAATTGGTACTTCGGCATCTTATGAAAGTTTATTAACATCTTTAAAATTTAAAAAAGCTCACAAAATCATCTCTTTTTTGATTAAGTTATTTAGATATAAAAAGAAATTTAAAACTTTTCCAAATCCACATATTAGAACCTCAAGTTTTTTAATAAAAGGGGAGGATTTTATTTCATTCATTAAAAATAAAAAAATTACAAATAAGGAGGATGCTTGGTTTGCTGAAAGTGGTCTTAATGGTTTAACCAATTATTTTAAAAGAAAAAAATATGATATATTCGTTATAAACTCAGACGGACTTAAATTTACAGAAAATAATTGGATGTTAAGTGAAACTTACAACTATTTAAAACAATCTAAATCTTTAATATCTGATAAACATACAAGAAAATATTTTAAATTATCTAATCAAAAACGTTTATCGGCATCGCATACATCTTGGGGTATATAATTTAATTTAACTTTTAATCTTCAATTAGGGTCTTAAGCTTGAATTTTTTCCCTTAATAGAATTCATTAAACCATTCAATCTATACTTATATTTTTCTATCAACTCTTTTTTGTTAATTATTTGATAAAAAATAATCTTTAAAATTATTCTAATAATTATAGGAAGAAATATTAATAATGATAATATTAACCCATAATTTTTTTTTGTAAAATAATATTTTGACCATATGAAATGCCAAATTAAAATGTTATTTAATTCTTTCTTTTCTTTTTTATTCTTAATTAATACTGATCTTCCCTCTGTTTTTACTTTTATTTCATTTATTTGATATGCCTTTAAGCCTCCATTAGATGCTCTTTTACAATAATCTGTTTCCTCAAAATATAAAAAAAAATTATTATCAAATCCACCAATTTCTTTAAATTTTTTCTTATTTATGAACATAAAAGACCCATGTATAGAATTGATTGATCCAATTTTTAAGTTTTTGTTTATTTGTTTATGACTTTTGTTATTAACGTTTAAAAATCTTGGACCAAGAGCTGAAAATTTATTATCAAGTTTTTTTGCTACTTCAATGAATTTATTTATATCCATGTAATCAAATTTAATATCTGGACTTATTTGTAGAAAAAACTCTGTTTTGATTTTTTTAGCAGCATAATTTATTGATGCACTTACTCCCTCATTTTTCTTAATGTACACTTTGATATTTTTATGTTTTTTTTCAATTTTTCTTTTTAACAAAAGATTATTTGAATTTTCAATAATTATAACTTTAACAGTATTTGGAATTTTTTTTACAAACGTATTAATTAATTCTTCACTCTTATAAGCTATTAAAATGATTGTTATTTTTTTACTAATATTCCTATTCATTATATTTTGATCTTATTTAATGCATTGTTTTTAAATAAATTTGCTTCTTTAATATATCTTCTCACCATCTCTGTCGATTTATGACCAGTCATGGCCATTATGCTACGTTCCTCTGCTCCAGATTCTGCTGCAGAGGTGGCAAATCCTGATCTTAGGCTATGACCAGAATAATTCTTGCTGTTTATGCCCGCTAATTGTAAATATGACTTAATGATTAATGCTACTGTTTGATCTGTTAGTCTATTTTCTGAAAGCTTTGAACCTTTTGAGAATCTTCTAAATAAAGACCCAGAGTTAATATTTGATATTCTAATCCATTTTTGCAATGAAACTACTGGGCAATATTGAGAATTATCAAAGTAGGGTAGTGCTTTTTTCAAACCTTCTCCAAATTGATCTGTTTTCGACCTCTTAATATCAATCTTTAAGCCTTCTGATACAAAATTAAGGTCTTCGTAGTCTAACGCTACTATTTCATTTCTTCTAAATCCACCTGAAAAACCAATTAAGATTATTGATCTATCTCTTAGTTTCTTAATATCTTCATTTTGTTGTTGATCTATTACATCTATTATCAATTTTAAATCATTGATTAATATAGGTTTTTTTCCTTTTTGAATACTTCCTTTCCTTCTTTTTATTCCCATAACATTTTCTATAATTGATGGATGTTTAGTGTCCAGATAGTGCCCTTTTAATTTGTGAATGACACCTATTGATACTAGCCTTCGCTTCAAAGTACTCATTTTAATGTCTTTGGTTGACAAATAGGTCAAATATAAGGAAACTATTTTTGGTTCTGATGGCAATGCTTTGAAGCCATTCTGCGCACAAAATAAACTAAAGTCTTTAAAGTCTGATTTGTATGCTCTTACTGTGTTAGTTGCTTTAGAGCTTTGTAAGTTTAATAATGTTTCTTCTTGTAAAGCCTTTATGTCTGTAATTATATCATTCATCTCTATTACTATTGATAACCATTAATTATCGTTAGTAATATATATTAACTTAAACAATGTCAATAATTAAAATATAAAATTATCTGTGCTTAAAATTGTCTCACATAAAAAATTCCAGTATTAATTGATTTTCTTTTTTGTTAAGAATTTACATGGGCTCTAATTATATTATCCTTGAAATTCTATTGTTTGCAATCTTAGTTTTTTTAATAATGAAAATTTCAAATCAACTCAAACTTTCTAGCACATTGCTGGAAAAGCAATGTAATCATAATCTTGACCTTGTTACGGATCAAATAGTTATGTTAAAACAAGAGATCAAAGCGATTAGAGTTGATTATGAAAGAATTAAGAATTAAAAATTAACAATAAATTCATACACTTAATTTATAATATTCAAGTAAATGATTAGAAAATTAAAACAAAAAGATAAGGAAAATTGGGCTAAATTATACAATGGTTATGCTAATTTCTACAAAGTTTCAATGAATACAGGGATTTTAGACACTATTTGGAGCTGGATTCATGATGAAGCCCATGATGTTAACGGTATTTGCTTTGAATTAGAGGGTAAAATCGTTGGAATTGCCCATTATAGAACAATGCCAAGACCAATTAAGGGCCAATATATTGCTTTTTTAGACGATTTGTTCGTAGAGCCAGGTTTTAGAGGTCAAAAAATAGCTCAAAAGCTTATTAGCCATCTAAAATCCTTATCTAAAGCCAATAACTGGCAAGGAATTCGTTGGATCACCCACTCTTCCAATGAAAATGCAAAGAAATTATACGATAAAATAGCCAATAACACAGGTTTTGAACTCTATGAACTTAAAGGGGACTAAGTTTCAGCTAAAAGTCTGGAATTACTTGAGGAAAATACCTAAAGGCAAAGTTAAGACTTACTTAGAGGTTGCTAAAGCCGTTGGAAAACCTAAGGCATTTAGAGCTGTTGCTAATGCAGTGGGTAAAAACCCCTATCCACCTAAAATACCCTGTCACCGAGTGATCAGATCAGATGGCAGCCTCGGCGGATACTCTGGAAAAGGTGGAATTCAACAAAAACGACGTTTATTGAGATCAGAAAAGATCTTCATAAAATAGTACTTTTAACCCCAAAAAAACTCAAAAACCCTTGGTATCAAATACTTTTTAGGTATTTAGCCATATTTTTGTCTAATTGCTGTAATGCATCCTTCAGTTGTACTGCGAATGGACTTTCAGCTAAAATAGACCATCCTATGGACGTTTAAACACTATATTCTCATACTGCATTGCTATACTCGTCAACAGTAGCAACGATTATAGAAGAAGTAAAAAAGACCATTTTACTGGGTTTTTTAGCCCCCTATTCTACTCCATAAATAATCTAATTTTATCAAAAATACCCTATTAATTGAAATAAGCATTTAATATCAATACTAAATCGCCATTTTACCTAGCTATAAAACAATATTTAATTTCCTAAAAATTTAAAATTTCTCAATTTTCACATTTTCAACTATAGAAAAAATACTTATGCTACTTTTATTGTATTATAGTCTTATTTTAGTAACTATAATTTAACTATTTTTTAATTTATATAATATTTTATATAAAATTTTATAAATTTATTATATCATATTTAAATCAATAATTACAATAGTTTAAATTATACTATTAATGTATAATATTAAGCATTAGTAAACAAGTATTACCTAATTAATTTGATTTTATATAGGATTCTCTTTTTGATATATAAATTCCACTCATAATAATAATGGACAAACCTAAGAATGTCCAATTATCAGGAAAGTCACTAAAAAAGTAATACCCAATAATGATATTAGTAATGATTTCAAAGTAGCTAAATGGAGCTAATTTAGAAGCATCTGCGTATTTAAGCGACAATATAAGAAATAAGTGCCCAATGCAGGCAAATACACCTATAGAGGCCATCATAGACCATTGAGAAGGGCTTGGATTAACCCAAATAAAAGGCATTAAACCTGAAACAGCTACTAATCCAACTAATCCAGTTAATAATAGGGTTAATAAAGGATTATCTGAAGTGCTCAATTTACGGGTAATTATTAAATAGAACCCATACATTATACCTGTTCCTAATGCAGCAAGACTAGCTAAGTTAATCTCTACAAAACCTGGCCTTATAACGACTAGAGAGCCAATAAACCCTATAATAACTGCAGTCCACCTCCTAATACCCACCTTCTCACCCAAAAATATAGGAGAAAATGAGGTAACAATTAAGGGTGCCACAAAGGCAAGCGTTAAAGCTTTAGCTAAAGAGATAACAGATATTGCATAGAAGAAACAAATATTTGCACAAAGCAGTATTAATCCTCTTATTATTTGTAATTTTGGCTTATCAGTCCAAACGAGTTGTTTATTATAAAAGAAGAACATTATTGGGAGCGTGAATGCGACCGTAAAAAAATACCTTGCCCAAGTGATTTGCAAAACTGGCATATCAGCACTTAAATATTTAGCAAAACCATCCATGATTGGAAGCATTACCCAAGCTAAAAGGTTAAATATGATGGCTTTCATAAGCCAATAGATACAGTTTAATTAAAGTACTTTAAAGCAAAGAATACGACCACCGGAATAGTAGCAAAAGACATAACTGTAGAGACAACAATAGTACTAGCAACACTATCTACAATCTTTTTCGGCGAATAAATTGAAGCTACAAGATAATTTAAAACAGCACTAGGCATTGAACATTGAATTAACAAAACACCAGCAGCAAATCCCGATAAATCAAAATATCTAATAATTAATAAAGCAACAATAGGACCCAAGACAACTCTTCCAATAGATGAAATTAAAGCTTTCTTAAAAGAAAAAACTTTAAAACGAGTTAAAGCAATTCCTAAAGACATTAATATTAAAAAAATTGTAGCGTACATTAGTAGAAAAGTTGTGTTTTCTACAAAGACAGGAAGTTTTATTTTGAAATATAGGAAAATCACTGAAATTATAATTGCATAAAATGGTGGATTTTTAAGAATAACATTAATATTGAATTTTCTATCAGCAAGAAAAATTCCTAACGTAAAGTGACATAGAATTATTAAAGCTGAAATAGCAGCAGCAACACCTAATCCTTGAGACCCATAAGCAAACAAACATATTGGTAAGCCCATATTTCCAGTATTTGGCATAATAAATGGTGGAAGCTCGCGGATGATGTCTTTTGTTTTTAAGAAGAATAAAAAGACAATTCCGATAAAAGTAAAGGCAACAATTGCAATTAAAAAATACCAAAAATAATCTTTAAATATTTCAAAAGTCGTACCAGTTGAAGTTAGTGCATATATAATCATTGCTGGAGTTCCGATATTCGCAGCAAAATTTGTTATGAAAGTGGTGTCAATTTTTGGATTATTTTTACCTAAATAATATCCAATACCAACAACAAAAAAAACAGGAAATAAAACCTCAAACAGTTTTAGGTATAACTCCATTAATTATAAATTCTAATCAGCGTTGGATATTTAAGAATATTTTTGTCTTTTTTAAACACAGAAAGACAATTCTTAGAATTAAGCTCATTAGTTTTATGCGTAATAATAACAATAGTAGCTTTGTTATTTTTTTTATCAGGAGTTTGAATTAATCTTTTTACTGAAATTTTATACTTAGCTAATCTGTTAGTAATTGTTGATAAAACACCAGGTTTGTCTTTAACTTCAAATCGTAAATATAAAGAATTAGTATAATTATTAACATTATAACATTTAATTGATTTACGTTTATTGCCAGGAATACCAAAGGGTTTTTTAACATTCCTATTCAATATTGAAAGTAGATCAGATAATAATGATGATGAAGTTGGACCAGGGCCAGCTCCCTCTCCCTGTAATATACTTTCACCAACAGGTTTTCCTTCAAGAATAACAGCATTCATAACTCCACCAACGTTACCAATGTACGAATTTTTACTAACTAAGCATGGATGAACAGTTTCAAATAATTGATTATTAATAATCTCAGAAATACCTAATAATTTAATACGCGAATTTAATTGATTGGCAATTTCAATATCTTTTAATTCAATTTTTTCAATACCTTCCATTAGGCATTTATGTTTTGAAATCTTAGTATTAAATGCAAGAGCAGACAAAATTCTTACTTTAGCAAAAGCATCAAAACCATTTAAATCTAATTTAGGATTACCTGGTTCAGCATAACCGAGTTTTTGTGCTTTTTTTAAAACATTAGCAAAACTATCTTTAGCATCTCTCATTTCAGAAAGAATATAATTAGAAGTACCATTTAGAATTCCATAAACTTTAGAAATTTTGTTAGTTGCAAGACCCTCCTTAATAGTTCTTAATATTGGAATACCACCAGCAACAGATGCTTCAAATTCTAAGTTAACACCATTGTCTTCAGCTAACTTTCCTAAATAATCACCATGTTTAGAGATAAGCGCTTTATTGGGAGTGATTACATGTATTTTATTTTTTAGAGCAGTTTCTACAACTTTTTTAGATACTCCATCTGACATACCTATAGCTTCAAATAAAATATCTACTTTGGTCTTATTAAAAATTTCTAATGGGTTTTTAAAAAATATTTTCTTATTAACTTTAAATCTTCTTTTTTTAGAAATGCTTCTTGCTGAAACAGCTACTATATTAATCTTTTTACCCGTCTTAAGCTCAATATCTTTTTTTTTTGTATTAAGTTCATTTAACAAATAGATACCTACTTGTCCTAGACCAACTACAGCAATGTTAATAATATTTTTCATCTATTGGTTAATATCTGGGTATTCTGCGTTATTTGAATAATCTTTAAGAAACAGGTTAAATTCATCGAATGACATTTTTTTAAAGTCTGCATCTGGTAAATCAGCACTCAGATTTTTTGTTTTTTTACTAGATTGTTTAATGGCTTTTTCATTTAAGTTAACTAATTTTCCATCTAAATGACAACCTGCTAAGATAAATAGACTAATTAAAAAAAGGTATTTCATTTTAATCCTTTTGTTTCTTTAAAACCAAATTTGATATTCATATTTTGTATTGCTTGACCTGCTCCCCCTTTAATTAAATTATCAATAACAGACAAGATAATAACTCTATTTTTATACTTAGTTTTACAAATTACTATAGAGCAATTATTTGTGTTAATTACGTCATTTGTACTTAACAATGAATTTGTTTTTAAAATTTTAACGAATCTGTTTTTTGAATATTGACTCTTTAAAGTATTTTCTAATCTTTTAATACTTACACCTTTGTTAAGATCTACATAAATAGTACTAAGTATACCTCTAAACATTGGAGTTAGATGAGGTGTAAATGTAAAAGAAAATTTTTTTTTAGTGTTGATGTCAATTTCCTGTTGAATTTCAGAGTTATGTCTGTGAAAGCCTACGCCATAAGCACTTAATGACTCGTACAGATTTTTATCTTTATATTTATTATGTACACCTCTACCAGCTCCAGAGTAACCAGACTTTGAATCTATAATAACATTATCTGTTTTAATTAAATTCTTTTTAACTAAAGGTATAAGTGGTAAAAGTATTGAAGTTGGGTAGCAACCTGGACATCCAATAATATTAAATTTCTTTACTTTGTCACCATTGATTTCTGGTAATGAATAAATAGATTTTTTAATATTTTTAACAGATCTGTGTTTTTGTTTGTACCATTTTAGATAACCTGATGCTTTATTAAGTCTAAAGTCTGCAGCTAAATCAATTAGTATATTATGTTTTAATAAATCATTTGAAATATCTTGCGCTTCTCCGTTAGGTAAGGCTGTAAAAACAAGGTCTATGTTTTTTAAAAGTGACTTGTCGTATTTGATTATTTTAGGCAACTTTTTTGAAGTTAGTGACTTTTCATAACTAGAGATATTTTTTCCAACAGAAGAATTTCCACAAAGATATTTAATCTTAACATCGCTGTGTTTAACTAATAATTTAATTAATTGAACACCGATATAACCGGTAGATCCAGCAACTAAAACATTAAGCTTAGGCATTTATTTATTATAGCAGTTTAGTGTTAAAAAAGAATTATCTTTTCGAGAATTGGAAGCTTCTTCTAGCTTTTCTACGGCCAGGTTTTTTTCTCTCAACTGATCTAGAATCTCTGGTATTTAGCTTTTCAGTCTTAAGTACCGCTCTATTATCTGAATCAAATAAGATTAGTGCTTTAGCTATACCATGTACCATTGCACCAGCTTGACCTGTGTGTCCACCACCTGCAACACTACATCTTACGTCATAGTCTGTTGCTTGGTTTATAATTTCAAATGGTCTTGTAATTTGCATTTTATGACTGCCACTAGTGAAATATTCATCCATTGTTCTGCCATTTACATAAATTTTACCAGTACCCTTTTTCACCCAAATTTTCGCAATAGATTTTTTTCTTCTACCAGTTGCGTATTTGCTATCTTTAAAATCTAATTTAATTTTAGGTTTTTTTATAGATGCTTTAGTTGTTGCGGCTACTGTTTCCATATTAATTTCTTATTAAATTTTTACTGTTTAATTTACCTAGGTCTAAAAGTTTAGGGTTTTGTGCCGCATGAGGGTGTTCTTCACCAGCATAAATTTTTACTTTAGTTAACTGTTTTCTTCCAAGAACTCCTCCAGGTAACATTCTTTTAACAGCTAATTTTAGTGTCTCACCAGGTTTGTTTTTTTCTAGTAATTTTTCAGGAGTAATTTCTTTAATTCCGCCAGGGTGACCAGTATGTCGATAATATTTTTTATCTTTGAATTTTTTTCCTGTGAACTTTGCTTGTTCAACATTTTTAACTACAACAAAATCACCATCATCCATATGAGGTGTAAAAGTAGTTTTGTTTTTTCCTCTAACAATCATAGCAATGATTGAAGCTAATCTGCCAACTACAGCATTTTTAGCATCTATCTCAAACCAGTTACTGTTTAATTCACCACTTTTTAGAAATTTTGTCATTGTGCGAGGATTAATACTATTATTAGATATAATGTCAATTTTATATTTCCCTTGCAATAGTTTAGTTAAATGATAGTTTGTTTAAGCCGATTTGTTCCTATTGCAGGCTAGTTAATGCTAAACAGGATTTTTTACCCACATCATCGGCAGGCGCATTTGAGCTGTATTGTACGCCTTGCATTAAGCAAAAGTACTAAAAAAGGAGTATAAAGATGAGCACAAAAAGACAAAACCCTGAGACTATAGCCATACATGGTGGCGATTATAGAAGTGATCCAACAACTAAAGCTGTAGCTGTTCCAATTTATAGAACAACTTCTTATCAATTTGACAGTACTGAACACGCTGCAAATTTATTTGCTTTAAAAGAGTTTGGTAATATCTACACAAGAATAATGAATCCTACTAATGATGCCCTAGAAAAAAGACTTGCTGCATTAGAGGGGGGCTTAGCTTGCTTAACGGTATCATCTGGTCAAACAGCATCAACTTTTTCAATTTTAAATGTTGCAAAAGCAGGAGATAATATTGTGAGTTCAACAGATCTTTATGGTGGAACAGTTTCTTTATTTACACACACTTTAAGTAAGCTTGGAATAGAAGTTAGATATGCAGACCCTGCTGATCCTAAAAACTTTGAAAAAGCCATAGATGATAAAACAAGAGCATTTTATGGAGAAACTTTACCGAATCCATACTTAAGAGTTTTTCCTATTAAAGAAGTATCTGATATAGGTAGAAAATATAACATACCACTAATAATGGATAATACGGCCTCTCCCGTTCTATGTAAGCCCTTAGAGCACGGTGCTGCTATAGTTGTTTATTCACTTACTAAATATATAGGTGGACATGGTACAGTTGTAGGTGGAGCCTTAATCGATGGTGGTAATTTTGATTGGACAGCAGATCCTAAAAGGCAGCCCCTATTTAATGAACCTGATGCAAGTTATGGTGGCGCTGTATGGGGTAAAACGGTACCTGAATTAACTGGTGCGAATGTTTCTTTTGCAGTTAGAGCTAGAGTTGTCCTATTAAGAGATTTGGGTGCAGCACTATCTCCTGATAATGCATTCGGATTAATCCAAGGACTTGAAACTGTAGCTTTAAGAATGAAACAGCATTGTTCAAATGCTAAAAAAGTTGTCGAATATCTAATTAAACATACTAAAGTTTCCAGAGTTATATATCCAAATCAATACAAAGGTGAAATTGGAAATAGAGCTAAAAAATACCTAAATGGTGGAAATGGCGCTTTAGTTGGTATCGAGCTAAAGGGCGGTATTGAAGCTGGTAAAAAATTCATAGAAGCTTTAAAGATGTTTTACCATGTGGCAAATATTGGTGATGCCAGAAGTTTAGCAATTCATCCAGCAACAACAACACATAGTCAATTAAATGAAGAAGAGCTTTTAGCTTCAGGTGTGACACCAGGATATGTAAGATTGTGCATTGGTCTTGAGCATATTGAAGACATTATTGAAGATTTAGAGCAAGCTCTAAAGAGAACAGATAATGTTGAAGATATTAATAAAGCTAAAGCTGCTGGTTAGAGTTTTTATATATAATTACAAGATAAGTAGTTAATACAAAAATTGAACCTAGCTGGTGTAGTGATGCATATTTAATCTCTACACCAGATAGTAAAGTTATAATTCCCAAAAAAATCTGAACCAATATTGCAATATCAAATAGTATAATATTTTTAGTTCCATGGTTATTTTTTATGTAGAGATAATTTAAAATAATAATAAAAAATAAAAGTATATAAGCTGTAACTCTATGTAGAAATTGAACAATTGATTGGTTGTTAAATAATTGAGCATTAATTACATCACTATAACCAACGTCATTTGGGAAAAAGCTACCATTCATATCAGGCCACGAATTATAGATTAGACCCCCATCTAAGCCTGATAAAAAAGCACCAAATATAACCTGCAACACTATCAACTTGAGTATGAATAATAAAAGTAAATTTGGAATTCTTTTATGAAATTTTTTAATTTTATAAATGTCCAAAATATACCAGAAAATTAAACATAGGATGAATAAAGCTAAAGATAAATGAATACTAAGTCTAAAGTGACTAACGTCATTATTTTCAATTAATCCACTAGAGACCATATACCAACCTATGAATCCTTGAAAACACACAAGAAAAAATATCCAATAATATTTATTTGAATAATGTTGGGTATTTTTAAAATATAGACTAAAGAAAAGTAAAGGTACCAATGTAAACAATCCAACAAATCTTGCTAATAATCTATGAGCATATTCCCAATAAAAAATTACTTTAAATTCTTCTAGAGACATTCCATAATTGATATTTTGATATTCAGGTATTTTTTTGTACTCTAAAAAATAAAAATTCCATTCAGTAATATTGAGTGGTGGTAGAATTCCAGTAAAGAGCTCCCAAGCTGTGATTGATAAACCTGAATCAGTTAACCTAGTAAGTCCACCAACTGCTACCATGAGAATAATTAACAAAAATAAAGTTATTAACCACAATTTTAAATATTTTATATAGTTGTCGCTATTTACAAACATAAATTATACTTATAATAATTATCTTAATAACCAATTGAATAAATGTCGCCTAGTAATAAAATAAAATTAAATCAGATAAGAATAAAGCTTGATAGACTTGATAATGATTTACTTAAACTAATCAAAAAAAGATCATCACTAGTTAATGAAGTATTAAAAGTAAAAATACATAAGAAAGAAATAATTGATCAAAAAAGGATCAATTTTATCCTTAAAAAGATTAAAAAAAAATCAATACAAACTAACATAGACCCAAAAATTACAAATAGAATATGGAAAAATATGATTTGGTCATTTATTGATTACGAAAAAAGAAATTTTAGAAAAAAATAATACTATTTACTGTGTGGAGGTAATTTTTTTTCCACAAACATTTCATGTTTTTTTGTAGAAGGATTATATTTCTTGGCAGATAATTTAACTTTAGCTTTTTCACCACCAGCTGGTTTTTTAACATAATAAAAAAATGGACTATCCGGTTTAGCCTCTGGTACTAATCTAACTTTAACGTGCGTTTTTTTTGCCATATTATTTTAAATTTTTTATTTTTTTTATCAGATCAGATATCTTCTTAAGTTTAATTTTTATACTATAGTCAGCATTTATAGAATTATTTGGTAATTCGTCAAGTTTTAATGATTTATCAGAATTAAGAACTTTTTTAACACCAATAATTGTCATTCCCTGATCTTTAAGGAGATATTTAACTTTTTTTAAAACCTCAATTGTATCATTATTATAATATCTTCTATTACCATTTAAAATTTTTGGTTTGATTTGCTTAAATTCCTTCTCCCAAAATCGAATAGTATGAGTATTCAAGGTTCCTTTTTTCTTGTTTACAAGATCAAGAATTTTAGCAACCTCACCTATTGACTTATAAGCATCATTATTTTTATGAATCATTCTTAGAATTTACCAAATCTTTAAATTCCTTAGAAGCTTTAAATAATACAACATCTCTATTAGATATAGTTGTTTGTTCTTTTGTTTTAGGGTTTCGTCCAATTCTGCTTTTTTTTGCCCTTATAGCAAAAGTACCAAATTTTGAGAGCTTTAATTTTTTTTCTTTTTTTAAATTTTCTACTATTGTGATTAGAAAATCATCAATCAAATTTTCAGATATATTTTTTGAAAAACCAATTTGCATATAAATTGAATTTATAAGATCTTTTTTTGTTAAGTTGGTTCTTTGCATTAACTTAAGTTGTTTCTTATCTTTTCTATTAAATTACCACTAACAATTCTAGTGCAAACACTTAATGAGTTTGAAAAACCTATATAATCCGTTCCACCATGGCTTTTAATAACTGGAGAATCTAAACCTATAAAAATTGCACCATTATAAAGTCTTGGATCTAATCTTTCTTTAAATTTTTTTAAATTTGAAATATTTAGCAAAGATGAAATTTTACCAATAATATTACCTGTCATGGCTTTCCTTAATTCACTTGTAATAAAATTTGCAGTACCCTCGGCTGTTTTTAAAGCAATATTTCCAGTAAATCCATCTGCGACGATAACATTTACATCACCATTCATTAACTGATTACCCTCTATATAACCTTTAAATTCAAAGTCTGTGTTATTTCTTTGATTTAGTTGTTGGTAAGTTTCTTTGATAGTTTCATTGCCCTTAATTTCTTCAGAACCTATATTTAATAAAGCAACTCTTGCTGTATCATTAGGATATAACGATTTAAATAATGAAGATCCCATTATAGAAAAATCAATTAAATTTTTTGGACTACATTCGATATTAGCTCCCAAATCTAGCACAACACTCATATTCTTTTTATTTGGCCATAAAGCTGAAAGTGCTGGTTTATCAATATTTTCAATCATCTTTAGATTAAGTTTTGAAATAACAAGTAATGCCCCAGTGTTACCAGCAGAAATGACTATGTCAGAATTTTTTTTTTTAACACTTTCTATGGCTAACCACATACTAGTGTTTTTTCCTCTTTTGGCTCCCTCTAAAGGACTATCCGTTCCTTTAACTACATCTTTAGTATGAATTATTTCAAATGAAGATGTTGGTAACTGGTCATTGATATAATTTTGGATTTTTTCCTTATCACCAAATATTTGATAAAAGGTATTAACGTTATTTTTATAGTGATGATAAATTCCATCTATAATTTTTTTTGGTGAATTATCACCACCCATTGCATCAACTGCAATTTTAATCATTTTGCTCATTTAATTTTGGACTTTTATTCCTTAGGATCTAAAACTTGTCTACCTCTGTACATGCCTGTTTTTAGATCTAAGTGATGAGGTAATCTGTATTCTCCAGATTTTTTATCCTCAACAATATTTGTAGATTTGAACTTCATATTCTGAGCTCTTCTCATTCCAGTTCTTGACGGTGATTGTTTTCGTTTAGGTACAGCCATAATAAAATTAATGCTTAACTACACCTTTTATATAAGAATTTAAAGTATTATTTTTTAAAATTAACCTATAATTTTCGAAATATTTAACCAAATACTCAATATTAGATGAATTATCTAAAAAATTTACCAAAATAGAGTTTCTAGATTCTGTATCTAATTCATCCCAACTGTGAATTTTATCAATCATTCCATAAAATAAGTTTAAGTAATCTTTCATTTTTTTATTAATTGATTGATCACCATAACCAATCTCCCTTATGCTTAATTCAACTTGCCTGAAAATAAAATCATAAATTTCTTGGAGTAATTTTTTGTCATTATTTTCCTTATAAACTTTCAAAAAGAAAGCAAAATGCAGTAAAAAAAATATCAATCTATCAGAAAAAGTATCCTGATTTTTAAAATCCTTATACAAATCTTTATTTCTAGTTAATTTAACTAAATTGTTGTAAATATTTATATAGTCTTTGCTCATGAAAAATTATTTTTATCTAATTGTTATTTTTTTATTTATTTCAAATTGTACATTAAATAAAGTTATAAAACACCATGGAGTACATTTTTTAGAAAAGAAGAATGAAAAACTTATAATTGGTAAAACAAATAAAAATGATATAATTGAACTTTTAGGACCTCCTTCAACAATAGGGGCTTTTAATCAGGAATTATGGATTTATATGGAAATACAAACTAGCTCCTCAAAACTATCAAATTTAGGGAAAAAAGAATTGTTAAAAAATAACATATTACTATTGGATATTGATAGCAGAGGTGTTTTATCAAAAAATATTTTTTTTAATAAAGAAGACATGAACAATATAAAATTTTCCGAAGACACAACTCAAATGAGTTATTCTAAAAATAGTTTTATATATGAGTTTTTATACTCAATTAGACAAAAGATAAACGACCCTCTCGGTAAAAAAAAAATAAATTAATTTAACCAGCAATCACCGCCAACAATAGCAATGCCACAATATTTGTTATTTTAATCATTGGATTAACAGCAGGACCAGCAGTATCTTTGTAAGGATCTCCAACAGTATCACCCGTTACTGCAGCTTTATGTGCTTCAGAACCTTTTCCACCGTGATTTCCATCTTCAATATATTTTTTTGCATTATCCCAAGCACCACCACCAGCAGTCATTGAAACAGCAACAAATAAACCTGTTATAATTACACCTAATAACATTGCACCAACCGCAGCTAAAGCAGCTACTTGTCCACCAATAGCAAATATCACAAAGTATAAAACAATAGGAGAAAGAACTGGTAATAACGAAGGTATAATCATTTCTCTAATTGCAGCCAAAGTTAATAAATCAACTAATTTAGCATAATCAGGTTTTTGTTTACCTTTCATAATACCTGGATATTTTTTAAATTGTCTTCTAACTTCAACAACTACAGCACCACCTGCTCTACCTACAGCTTGCATGCCCATTGATCCAAATAAATATGGAAGCATTCCACCAATCAATAAACCAACCACAACATAAGGGTTTGATAAATCAAAAGTTACAACAATTCCTTCAAGCTTTGAACCTGCAACACCTGAAAAGTGTTTAATGTCCTCAACATAAGCCGCAAATAATACTAGAGCACCTAAACCTGCTGAACCTATAGCATAGCCTTTAGTTACAGCCTTTGTCGTATTCCCTACTGCATCTAATGCGTCTGTAGTTTTTCTAACACTATTTGGTAGCTTGGCCATTTCAGCAATACCACCAGCGTTATCTGTTACTGGTCCGTAAGCATCAAGCGCAACAACCATACCCGCTAATGCAAGCATTGTAGTTACAGAAATAGCAATTCCATAAAGACCAGCAATTGAGTTTGTTGCTAAAATACCTGCAACAATAATTAAAGCAGGCACAGCAGTTGCTTCCATTGAAACAGCTAAGCCTTGAATTACATTTGTTCCATGACCTGTTGTAGAAGATTTAGCAATACTTCTTACTGGTCGGTATTCGGTTCCCGTATAGTATTCTGTAATCCAAATTAACAATCCAGTAATCACTAGACCAATTATTCCACAATAATACAAACTCATACCAGTAAAGCTTTTACCATTAACAGTATATTCACTTGCAAAACCAATTACATAATCAGTAACTGGGTATAAAATCATTAATGAAGAAACAGCAGAAACTACAAATCCTTTATATAAAGCATTCATAACATTTTTACTTTTTCCAAGTTTAACAAAGAAAGTTCCTAAGATTGATGTTAAAATACAAGCCCCACCAATAGTTAAAGGGTAGATCATCATATTCATATCACCGTAGAAAAAAATAGAAGAAAGAACCATAGTTGCAACAATTGTTACAGCATAAGTTTCAAATAAATCTGCAGCCATACCAGCACAATCTCCAACATTATCTCCAACATTGTCAGCGATAACTGCTGGATTTCTAGGATCATCCTCAGGGATACCTGCTTCTACTTTACCTACTAAGTCAGCACCAACATCGGCACCTTTAGTAAAAATTCCACCACCTAATCTTGCAAAAATTGATATTAAAGAAGCACCAAAGCCTAATGCAACTAATGCATTAACAACTTCTCTGTCATCAATTCCTGCTTTTAATAAAAAATAGTAATAAACTGCGATTGCAAGTAAAGCTAATCCAGCCACCAACATTCCAGTAACAGCACCTGATTTAAATGCAACGGCAAGACCACTTGCTAAACCTTTTCTTGATGCTTCTGCAGTTCTAACGTTAGCTTGAACAGAAACTAACATTCCAACATAACCAGCTATACCCGATAATGCAGCCCCAATAAAATAACCTAAGCCAACTAATGGACTAAACACCACACAAATAATAACTAAAACAACAACTCCAACCACGGCAATTGTTTTATATTGTCTTGCTAGGTATGCTTTAGCACCAATTTGAATTGCTGATGCAATCTCTTGCATCTTAGCGTTTCCAGCACTTGAGTTAAGAATATTTCTACCTGTAAAGAAACCATAAACGATTGAAAGTGATCCTGCCGCTATAGTATATAATAAAATTGTTTCTACTAGTGAGTTCATTTTGCCCTTGGTTGTTTGGTTGTTAAATTTTATTGTTTAAAGTCCGGACAATACAAAAAAAGCAATAAAAGGCAATATTTAACTTTCTAAAACTTATGAAAATAACCTTTGTTTTTAAGGCTAATTTGCCTGTTTTTACCATCAATAATGGATGATTTTTCAACATGGCTTTGGATTGAGCCAATTTTTGTAAGCTTGACTCTACAATTAGAAGCTATTTTTTTTATGATTCTCATCTTATTTTTAGAGGCTGTAAATAAGACTTGATAATCATCACCATTAGAAATGTAATTAATCTTGGATAGTTTTTTAAGATCAAGTATCTTTTTAAGATTGCTTGAAATTGGAATATTTTGTAAAAAAAGTTTATAGGACAATTTCTGATTATTAATCATTTTGTCAAGGTCCGCTATTAGTCCGTCGGAGACATCAATTGAAGTATTTGCAAATTTATTGATTTGATCAATTAATTTTGATTGAATTTTTGGCATAAAATATTGATTAGTAAAATATTTTTTTAATCTTGAATTCAGTTTAATTTTATTTTTTAAAACTAATAGACCTAAATAGCTATCTCCTAAATTTCCAGAGACATATATATCATCATTAATTTTAGCTTTGTTTCTATAGGTAATATTATTAGCAAAGCCTATTGTGGTAATTGTAAAACTTAACTTATTTGAAAAAACAGTATCTCCACCACTTAAAAAAATTTTATATTTATTTTGTTCTTGATTAAGTGATTTGCTAATTTTTGATAAATTCAATTTAGAAAAACTTTTTTTATTACCTGATCCTGAAATAAAATAATATTTTGGTTTAACACCTTTACATATAAGATCTGAAATTGATGATCTAATTATTTTTTTAATAACAAGCTCAGGTCTTTTAAAGTCTATGAAATGATTGCCCTCTATATATGTATCAACTGATACTGCTAATTTATTTTTTTTATCAAAAAAAACATCATCATTTAAATTTAGGGCACTTGGTAATTTTTTGGAAAGTTTTTGAAAATAATTTTTTATTAATTCAAATTCATGCATTAGTAGTTCTTATTTTTTTAGCTATTTTGTCTAATATTGCATTTAAATATTTAGTTTGACCATCTTCTAAAAAGAAGTTTGATGCATCAAGATATTCTTTAATAATTATTTTGGTAGAAACTTTAGGTTTGTATAAAAACTCAAATATAGCAGACTTTACTATCACTTGAAAAACCTGATCTAAATTAGTTAACTGCAAGTCTTCACTTAGATATTTTTTAACCTCTTCTTTAATAACTTCATCTCTTTCAATAGTGCCTAAAACAACATCTTTAATAAATTTTTTAAACCTATGTTTGGGAAAAGTTAAATCTGTGTCATCATTAAAAAAATTACCATATAATTTTTGGATAATTATAACTCTTGGGCTTTGATTTGGATTATATGGAGTTCTCATTATTATTGAAAAAGGACAGATATTACAGCATGAGCTGCTTCTCTTCCCTTTTTCTTCCTAGCTATAGCTTGACGCATATTTAGACAGGTAATAATTCCATTACCAATGGGTTTTTTGCTATCTATTGATAGTTTCATTATTGCATCAGTTGAAGCATGAGAAATAAAGTCAAAATGAGGTGTTTGGCCCTTAATAACACAACCAAGAGCTAAAAAAGCATCATACTTCTTAATATTCTTTGAAATCGTAACTGGTATTTCAAAAACCCCTGGAACATTGATAATTTTTATTAAACTAGATTTGGGCAATATGCTCTTGGCACTACTTAACAAGCCTTTTGATATGTCCTTATAATAATCAGCAATAACTATTAAATATTTTTTTTTCATTAAATGATTTCCTGTTTAGTAATCTTTATATCATAACCCTCTAAACCAATAACTTTTTTAAGAGATTTGGTAATTAATATCATATTTTTAATCTTTAAATCTTTAATTATCTGAGCCCCAATACCATAATTTCTAATAAGTTTATCATTTCCCTTTTTATAGAAATCTTTGTTCTTATAATCCTTAAGTGTTTGTGTAACAGATTTTAAGTTTGTATCTTTTATAAAAACTAAAACACAGTTATTGAATTTCTTAAAATAATTTAAAGTTTTATCAAATGAATTTGGTAATTGTTGATTGATTAAATAATTTTGAACTACGTTAGATGAAATTACCCTAACTCTTGGTATTATCCCTTTTTTAATATTACCTTTGATTAAAGCAAAGTGTTCAGATCCATCTAAAAGATTTTCATAAATTCTAATTTTATATTTTTGATTTTTAACATCAATATCAGATTGTTTTTTAAGTTTAATTAGTTTTTCTTTTTTTAAACGATAAGCAATAAGGTCTTCAATTTTACCTATCTTTAAATTATGTTTTTTTGCAAAATTAAATAAATCTTGACCTTTGGCCATGGTGCCATCTTCATTCATTATTTCACAAATAACAGCAGAGTTATTTTTTTTAGCAAGTTTTGAAATATCAACAGAGGCTTCTGTGTGACCAGCTCTAACTAAAACACCCCCATCTTTGGCAATGATTGGAAAAATATGTCCTGGTGATACAATGTCTTTCTTGTTTACATTTTTCTTTGAGGCAATTTTAATTGTCTTTGCTCTATCTTTTGCTGAAATCCCAGTTGTTATTCCTTTTTTTGCTTCAATAGAAATTGTAAAGGCAGTTTTATTCCTTGATTGATTTATTGGTGACATCAAAGATAAATTTAACCGTTTTGCCTGTACACTATCTAGCGCTAGGCAAATTAATCCACGACCATATTTGGCCATAAAATTTATATTTTTAGCACTTGAGTCAGTGGTTGATATTATTAAGTCTCCTTCATTTTCTCTTTTCTCATCATCAACCAAGATAAACATACCACCATTCTTTGCGATATTAATTATACTTTCAATGGATGCATAATTATTTTTTTTCATTAAAATAATTTCTAACGTATTTAGATAAGATATCTATCTCTATATTAACTAGGCTACTCTTTTTTAATGAAGATAAATTGGTTAGTTTAAAAGTGTGTGGAATAACCCAAACTTGAAATCCTTTTTTGGCTACTTTAGAAATTGTTAAAGAAATTCCATTTATACATATAGAGGCTTTTTCAATTAAATTTGATCTTTCTTTCTTAACAAGCTCAAAGTCAAATAAATATGATTTATCAATCTTCTTAATACTCTCAATTTTACCTACTGCATCAATGTGACCTTGACAAATATGACCTGATATTTTTTGACCGAACTTCAAAGGAAGTTCAAGATTAATTTTGTCATTTATTTTTAAGAATTTAAACTTTGATCTTTGTATGGTTTCATCTGAAAGATAAAATTCCATTATTTTATTTTTAATATCAATTAATGTTAAACAAACACCGTCACATGCTACTGATACACCTAGATCTTTACGTGTTAACTTTAAATCAGCTTTTACAAAAATATTAATACCCTTTGATCTTTTTTCAAATTTAGTGATTAAACCTTGGTTAAAAATTATTCCATTAAACATATTATTATCTGTAAAGTGTAATTACATCTTTGCCTAATTCTTTATTAATCTTCAATTTATTTTTATAATTTTTCTTTAATTCATTAAGAAAACTAAGCTCTTTATAGTTAACCAGCTTTGATAAAATTTTTGCACATTTATATAGATAAAACTCATTAAATAACCTTTTTTTAATAATGTGTTTCGAGAGATCATTTCCACCTTCAACTAATAAATTTCTGCAGCCAAGGACATAGAGTTTTTTTAAAACTAACTTAATATCAAAGTTATCTTGAATTAATTTACCTTTGATTAGAGTTATACCTTTTTTTTTAAACATTAATTTTTCTTTGGTTTTAGCGTTATGATAAAAAATTATAGTATTGTTCTTATTTGCTGTTTTAAAAATATATGAATTTTTTTTAGTTTCTAGGTTTCTGTCTAAAATTATTCTTTTAGGAGAAAATTTACTTAAACCTTTTAGTCTACAGTTAAGTTTTGGGTTATCTTTATTTAGAGTTTTGGAAGAAATCATTAATGAATCATTTTTGTATCTAAGAAAATGTGTAAATTTATCGGTATGAATATCTGAAATTCTTTTTGTATCCTTGCTATATATCAAATTATTTTTAGAAATTGCAATTTTACCAGTAACATAAGGAAGGTTATTTTTTCTATTAAAGAAATAAGGTATATAAAATTTACTTACTTCTTTTTTAAGTAAATTTTTTTTTACTAAAATATTTTTAGATTGAAGAATTTTTAAAGTTTTACCTTTAACTTTATTATCAATATCTTCTACCGCATACACAACTTCTTTAATTTTATTTTTAATTATAATATTTGTGCACGGAGGGGTTTTTCCATAATGACTACAAGGTTCAAGGGTTACATACATTTTTGCATCATCTAGGTTTTCATTTGAATTTTTAATTGCATTAAATTCAGCATGAGGTGTACCGTTAAAACCTGTTTGACCAATTGAAAGTATTTCATTATTTTTAACAATTACACATCCAACAGAAGGGTTAACACCAGTTAGTCCATGTTGTGCTTTAGCCAAACTTAAGGCAAGCTCCATAAAATTTTTATCTTTTTTTGAAAATTTATCTTTTTTTGTAGACATCTAATTTGTCCACGAATTGCACAAAGTCTTTTTCTTCTCTAAAATTTCGATATACAGATGCAAATCTAACGTACGCAACTGGATCAAGATCTTTCAAACCTTCCATAACCATTGTGCCAATTGTATTTGATGAAATTTCACTTTGGCCAAGTTCCTCTAATGCTCTTGAAGTCCTGCTAATAAACTTTTCTGCTGTTTCAGTATCAATCGGTCTTTTCTTTAATGCTATGTAAATTGATTTTGAAAGCTTATCTCTGTCAAAAGATGATTTTCTTCCATTCTTTTTAATAACCATTATTTCTCTAAATTGAACTCTTTCAAAAGTTGTGAATCTGGCTCCACATACACAAAGTCTTCTTCTTCTTATGGCGGTACCATCTTCTGTGGGTCTAGAGTCTACAACTGATGTTTCACCTTTTTTACAAATCGAACAAATCATTATTTTAAATTTTTATATATTGGGAAATGCGAGGTAAGCTCTATAACTTCATTTCTAACTTCTTCTTCAATTTTACTGTTGTCTTCAGGATTATCAGATAAACCTTTTACAACTTTAGTTATTAATTCACCTACTTTTTCAAATTCTTTTAATCCAAAACCTCTAGTGGTAGCGGCTTGAGTTCCCAATCTTATACCAGAAGTAATCATCGGCTTTTCTGAATCAAAAGGTATTCCATTTTTATTACAGGTAATATTAGCATTAGAAAGGCTTTCGGCAGCTAAATTACCTTTAACATTAAAAGGTCTTAGATCAACTAACATTAAGTGTGTATCCGTTCCACCAGAATAAATCTTAAAGCCATTATTCTTAAGTGTCTCTGATAAAATTTTAGCATTAGCTAAAACTGATTTAATATAATCTTTAAAATCTGGTCTTAATGCTTCTAAAAAACCAGCAGCCTTTGCTGCAATGACGTGCATCAATGGTCCACCTTGATAACCAGGAAATACTGCTGTGTTAAATTTTTTTGCTAAGTCTTCATGATTAGTTAAAATAATTCCACCTCTAGCACTTCTAAAAACTTTATGAGTTGTTGAAGTTACTACGTGAGCATGTTCACATGGGTTTGGGTAACCTTTACCAGCAACTAAACCTGAAAAGTGTGCCATATCTACCATTAAATATGCACCTACTTTGTCAGCAATATCTCTAAATCTTTTAAAATCAATTACTCTAGAGTAAGCACTTCCACCACAAATTATAAGTTTTGGTTTATGTTTTAATGCGAGTTTTTCAACATTATCATAATCGATAAGTTCCGATTCTTTATCAACATCATACCCTATTGGATTGAACCATTTACCTGACATTGAAATTTTTAATCCATGCGTAATATGACCACCAGAATTTAAACTCATCCCCATAAAAGTATCACCAGGATTTAATAGCGCTAAAAATACAGCTCCATTCGCTTGAGCTCCAGAATGTGGTTGAGCGTTTGCAAATTTACAATCAAATAATTTTTTTAATCTTTCAATGGCTAGGTTTTCAGCAACATCAACATGTTCACATCCATTGTAGTATCTTTTTCCAGGATATCCTTCTGCATATTTATTTGTTAAAACAGAACCTTGTGCTTCTAGAACGGCTTGTGAAACAATATTTTCAGAAGCAATTAATTCTATATGCTGTTGTTGTCTTTTTAATTCATCACTTATTGCTTTATGTAATTCTGGATCAGTTACAGATAAGCTATCTTCAAAAAAGCTTTTATAGTTTTCGTTTAAATAGTTTTTTTCACTAGACATAATTAAATTTTCTTAATTCTTTTTGCGTGTCTTCCACCTTCAAACTTTGTATTCAAAAAAACACTAACACAATTTAAAGCATTTTTTTTAGTAAGCAGTCTAGATCCCAATGTAATGATATTTGCATCATTATGCAATCTTGATAATTTAGTAGATTTTAAATTAAAACATTGAGCTGCACGTATATTTTTATGTCTATTTGCAGCAATATTCATACCCATCCCAGAGCCACAAATTAATATACCAGTATGATTATTATTGGTTTTAACTTTTTTTGCAACTTTATGAGCATAATCAGGATAATCAACTCTATCACTATTGTATGGGCCTAAGTCTGTATAACTAATTTTTTTTTTATCTAAATGAAGTTTAATTAACTCCTTTAACTTATAACCAGCGTGATCTGATGATAAAAATATTTTTTTCAATCTAATTAAACTTATAATCTAAAACACATGCTACTAGATGAACTCTATTTTCTTCTCCACCATTAAAAGCATTATGATATTTTGTATTGTTAGTAACCCACACCGATCCATCTGCAGGCATATGTTTTGCAACATTGTCTATAACCATTAGGCAGCCTGGATTTGAAATTAGGGGTATATGCAATCTTGGTTCTGGATCTCTATGCCAACTCAACGTTGATCTTGGTTCCTTTAATAAAATCCTAACTCTACCTAATTTATATTTTGAAGAAAGTACATCAAACACTTCTTTAAAGTAGGTATTTTCATAGTCAGTTATAAATTCTGAATAAGCAGCTTCGTCAATTGAAACATCTCTTGAAACTTCTTTTCCTGACTTATCTGGTTTTGTCCAATAAACACCTCTGGCTTTACTTCCTTTTACAGAGTTTGGGTCACCAGGAATTTGTGTTAGAGAAATAGCTCCAAAGTGGGCAATTCCTCCACCATCATCAAATTTTTTAGTTTGAACAATTTGATTGTAGGCTTCTTGTAATTTATCAATATCAAACTTGATATTTTGTTTTTGAAAGTCACTAAAGTCTAAAATCTTCTCTTCTTTTTTTAGATCTAAGTTTATAATATTTTTATTTTCAATACTCATGCTGATTGTTTTTTACTTAATTTAATATATATTTGTATAATACATTTGTCGCATTTTAAAAATAGATTTAAACATGATTACAGGAAATTATCCAAATTTAAGGCTTAGACGAAGTCGTAAAAACGATTGGTCTAGAAGATTAATTCAAGAGAATAGCCTATCATCTAGTGATTTTATATTACCTATATTCTTAATTGATGGAAAAAATATAAAACAATCCATTAAAACAATGCCTGATGTATATAGATATACAATAGATAAACTTGGAATTATTGTTGATAAAGCAATCAAAAACAAAATACCGATGGTTGCATTATTTCCAAATACAAACAAAACAAAAAAAAATCATATTGGAACTGAAGCTTTAAATGAAGATAATCTTGTTTGTAAAGCCATACGATATATTAAAAAAAGATATAAAAATGAAATTGGTATTATGTGTGATGTAGCCTTAGATCCCTACACTTCTCATGGTCATGATGGTTTAATAAAATCAGGTTACGTATTAAATGATGAAACTATTGAAGTCTTGATAAACCAATCATTATTACAAGCAGAAATTGGTTGTGATGTTTTAGCTCCATCAGACATGATGGATGGAAGAATTGGTAAAATAAGAAAAGCTTTAGATAAAGAAGGTCACGAAATGGTTCAGATACTTTCTTATGCGGTAAAATATGCATCAAGTTTTTATGGTCCGTTCAGAGATGCTGTTGGTTCAAAAGGTTTGCTAAAAGGTGATAAGAAAAATTACCAAATGGACTTTAGAAACAGTGATGAAGCGATAAGAGAGGTAGCTCTAGATATTAAAGAAGGAGCTGATATGGTTATGGTTAAACCTGGCATGCCTTATCTAGACATAATTAAAACAGTTAAAGATAATTTTAAAATTCCTGTTCTAGCCTATCAAGTCTCAGGTGAATACAGTTTATTAAGTAATAATATAAAAAAAGGGCTGATAGATAAAAACTCAGTATTAGAAAGTTTGATTTCATTTAAAAGAGCTGGGGCAAACGCTATAGTAAGCTATTACGCTGATAGAATTAACGATTTAATCAAATAATTATTTTAAAAGATTTATAAAATGAGTCCTAGAAGTTGGAAGGTTTAGATTATTTGGTTTTAGAATACTTTTTTCAAGGTAATCACTAACAAGTTTTAAACCTTTGAGTAAATTTTTTAAATTAACATCTAGATTGCTTTCATCTATTAAAAAATTTGGAATACTTTTTTTCTCAGTTGAGGATTTAACAAAATAATTGATTTCAGTATCAACAATTTCTTTTTCAACCATATTTTTTAATTCTAAATCATATCCTAATAATTTTAAAAGTTCTAACTCCCAGAAAATATATTTTTGTATCCAATTATCATGAGTTAATATTTCAAAAAATTTATCAATTAATTTAAAAATTTCTTTATTAGACTGGGCTTCAGCAGTAAGAAGCTTTATAAGATGCATTGCTGAGGTAATACATGATAGTTTTTGATTTTCATCAAAATAGAGTGGAGTTAAGGCTTTTAGAATTTCTATTTTAAAATAACCAATTCTAGTAACACTTTTAGAATTATAGTTTACATAAATTTTATTACCAATTTGTAAATAGTTTTTGATTTTCTTTGATGTGCCACCAAAAATTATCCCTGTTATTTTTCCATGGTTTTCTGTAAAAACTTCAGCGATTATTGAATTTTCACTATATCTATTTTTGGAAACTAAATAAGCGCTATCATCCCAATTCATTTTTTAAAAACATCCTCAATGCATAAAGAGGCAGCATTCTGTTCTGCGTCCTTTTTAGAAGATCCCTCTGCTGTGAAAAATTTAGTATTTTTTAATTTAACGGCAACTTTAAAAAGTGGTTTATGTCGAGGCCCAGTATTAGATATTAGCTTATAAATAGGCAAGACTTTAAAAATCTTAAGTGAATACTCTTGGAGTTTTGTCTTTGCATCAACTTGGGTTACAACACTCGCTGTAATATGATCACACCATAAATTGAGAATAAATTTTTCAGTGAAATTTAAACCTTTGTCAAGATAGATCGCTCCAATTAAAGCTTCTAAACAGTCTGCTACTATTTTATCTTCAATTTCAATTTTTTTATTCTTAGGGTTTAAAACTAAAATATATTTCTCTAATTCAATTTTTTTAGCAATTTCTAGACATTTTTTTTTATTTACTAATGAGGCAAATTTTTTATCAAGCACCCCTTCTCTTTCTTCTGGATAAAGTTCTAATAATTTTTTTGCGATAATAAGACCTAAAACTCTATCTCCTAAAAATTCAATTTTTTCATTATTGTTTATTGAATCAAAACTTTTGTGCGTTAAGCTTTTTATGAAATTTGTTTGATCTGAAAACTTTAATTTTAATTTCTTTTCTAATGTTGTGGGATTAATTTTCATTAAATAATTTTCTTAAAAAACCTGTCAAATCTAATTGTTTTATGCCATTTCCAAAAAGAAAAAATACTTCCGATTCTAAAATCAGATGAAAAAAAAATAAATTTGGCTTTGCCGACTAAATTATCTTCATGAACATAACCAACACTAGTCAGGTATCTACTATCTTTAGAGCAGTCTCTGTTGTCACCTAAAAAAAAGTAGTGTTTAGAAGGAACTATAAAATTATCAGAATTTTGAAAACTATAACTTTTTAAATATACGCTATTATGTGTTTTGCCATTTGGAAATTTTTCCTCAAATGTATTGACGTCTATAGTTTGATTTCCACAATAAATTTTATCATTTTGGGAAATTCTAGATTTGAATATTTGATTATTGTTTACAAATAGATCTCCGTTAATGAATTGAATATTATCACCTGGTAGACCAATTAATCTTTTAATATAATCTGTCCTATTATCAGCTGGTGTTTTAAAAACAATAACATCACCAACCTTAGGTTTCTTAGAAAATAGTCTTCCATTTATTATTGATGGGCTAAATGGGAAAGAATGCTTGCTGTAACCATAAGAATACTTCGTAACAAATAATCTATCACCAATTAAAAGTGTTGGTTCCATTGATGACGAGGGAATATAGAAAGGTTGAATAAAAAGAGATCTGATAACAATAGCTATTACTAAAGCGTAAAAAATTGTCTTAACATTATCAAATATAATATTTTTTGTTATCATTTTTTTTGTAAAATCACGTAAGCTATAGAATATTTTTTTTCATCTGAAATTGACAGAAAGAAATCAAAAGATGATATCTTAAATTGCTTTTTAACAATATTTTTAATTTTATCTGTGACTACAAATGAAGGTTTACCTAATTTATCGTTAATTATAGTTATGTCTTTAAAATTCAAATTATCTCTTAAACCTGTTCCAATTGCTTTAGAAAACGCTTCTTTAGCAGCAAATCTTTTAGAATAATAAGATTTTTTATTTGTTATTTTTTTGGCTATCAAAATCTCTGAGCTAGAAAAAACTCTTTTAATAAAACTAATATTTTTTAAAGATTTATGTATTCTAATATTTTCTATTATATCAACACCGATACCAAGAATTTTCATATCTATTTATTAGTTATTTTTTTAAATGCCTTAATAGTTTTTTTTAAGCCATGAGTGAGTGACTCACCAATTATAAAATGACCAATATTAAATTCAGTAATTTCTTTAATTTTACTTAGTATGGCAGTAGTTTTATAGTCGAGACCATGGCCAGCATGAACCTCAATTCCAAGCTGAACACCAAGTTCTGAACATTTCTTAATTTTTAAATATTCCTTTTTATAATTTTTATTTTCTTTTACTAAATTAGAAATTTTCCCAGTATGTAATTCAACACAAGAAGAATTTAATTCTTTTGCAATTTTAATATCTTTTAACGTTGGGTCAACAAATAAACTTGTTCTAATATTTTTTTTATTAAATAATGATATTATTTCTTTTATTTTTTTTTTATTTTTTATTAAGTTTAATCCACCTTCTGTTGTTACTTCTTTTCTTTTTTCTGGAACTATGCAAATAAAATTAGGTTTATTTTTTAATGCTATATTTATTATTTTTTTGTTTAGTGAAATTTCTAAATTAGTGATTATTTTTTTATTTTTACAAATTTTAATAACATCAATATCTTTTATATGTCTTCTGTCTTCTCTCAAATGTATAGTTACTGAATGAGCTCCACATTGAGTTACATGCTTAGCAATTGTTGACGGATCAGGGTGAAACGATCCTCTTGCATTTCTTATTGTAGCAACATGATCAATATTAATACCTAGTCTTTTCATTTAATAAATCTACTTCCAGGAACTGTAATCGGAGTATTTTTAAGACTTTCTGGAAGGTTATTTTTCTTAAATGTCGGAACGTCTATTTTCATATGTGAAATAATATTCTTTTTTATCTTTAGTGAGTTATTGGTTGATCTATCGATAATCGAAGCAAAGCCAATAAGTTTTGCACCTGGTTTTGTAATCAACTTAACACATTCTAAGCTTGATTTACCTGTTGTTATAACATCTTCAATTATTAAAACTTTTGATCCTTTTTTTATATGAAACCCACGTCTTAAGGCAAATTTACCATTAACTCTTTCACAGAATATTGTCTCTTTTTTTAGAAGTTTACCAATTTCATAACCAATAATAACACCCCCCATTGCAGGGGCTAAAATCAAATCTATAGATTTAAAATTTTTTTTAATTTTTTTTGCTAATGAATTACAAATATCCTTAGCTAAATGAGGAAAGCTTAAAAGTTTAGCGCACTGAATATATTTAGGTGAATGTAAGCCCGATGAAAGAATAAAATGACCTTCTAAGAGTGCGTTAGTTTTTTTTAAAATATTTAAAGATTTTTCGTGTGAAAGCATTACGTTCCTTTAACCAGTTATCTTCATGTCTAATGATTTTAAATTTTATTTCCTTTTGTTTTAACTCACTGATAAAATTTGTAAAGTTCTTCAAGTCTTTTATAATTAGATTGAATTTAAAATTAATATATTCTTTAGACTTTTCTTTCATTTCAACACTCGAGATGTTTAAACTATGGCTACCAAGCAAAGTTGTTATCTCTCCTAGCTTTCCTGGCTTATCAGGCAAAGAAATCCATAGTGTAGTATTGTATTTTTTAATTCTTTGAGCCTTCTCTTCTCCTTTTTTATACCAATACTTTCTAATTGCTGATCTTGCTTTTCCAGTTTTTGTAACAGGTATCCAGTGTAATGAAGGTGATTTATTTTTAGAGGTGATAATATCAACAACATCTCCATTATAAAGTATACTTTGTAACTCACTATCGTTACCATTAATCTTGCAAGCTATAGTACTATTACCTATTTTGGTATGCACAGCATAAGCAAAATCGATTGGTGTCGCGTCCTTTGGTAATTTAATTACAGATCCTTTTGGGGTAAAACAAAAGACATTTTCCTGAAACATTTGTAACTTGGTATATTCATAAGAGTGTTCTGGATTTTCATTCTTATCAATAATCTCAACTAAATCGGCAAGCCAATCATATTCTTTCCACGTTAATGAATTAAATTTTTCAGAAGATTTATATTTCCAATGTGATGCTATGCCTCTTTCTGCATACTCGTGCATTTGTAATGTTCTGAGCTGTATTTCAATTGGCCTTCTATTAGGTCCTATAATTGAAGTATGTAATGATTGATATTTATTAATCTTAGGCGACGAAATATAATCTTTAAATTTTCCAGGTATACAATTCCACTCTTTGTGAAAGATACCAAGAGCTTTATAGCAGTCTTCAATGTTATCAAGTATTATTCGAAATCCAATGATATCTGAAATTTGCTCTAGTGATATTCTTTTTTTTTGAACTTTTCTCCAAATAGAAAAAGGAGTTTTTTCTCTGCCAATAATTTCAGCATTTATTTTGTGTTCATTTAACAATCCACTGAATTGCAACGAAATTGAATTAAAGCTGTTTACTTTATCATCTTTAATTTCATCTAATCTTTTTTTTATAAGTTCTCTTGCATTATTATTTAGAACTTTAAAAGATAAATCTTCTAGTTCATCCCTAATTCTATGCATCCCCATTCGGTCTGCTAATGGCGCATAAATTTCCATAGTTTCTTTAGCGATACGTTCTTTTTTTTCAATTTTTGAAATTGCATCAATGGTCCTCATATTGTGTAATCGATCAGCGATTTTAACAAGTAAAACTCTAATATCTTTCGAGGTTGCTATGATTAATTTTCTAAAATTTTCTGCTTTAGATGTTGATGTGGCTTGATTTTCAAAAACTGATATCTTTGTTACACCATCAACTAAATCGGCAACCTCTTGCCCAAACTCTTTTTTTATAGTTTCGTAAGTAGCATATGTATCTTCAATAGTATCATGAAGCAGTCCTGTTGCTATTGTTGCACTATCTAACTTTAGTTCTGTTAATATATTAGCTACAGCAATCGGGTGAATTGAATATGGATCGCCAGAATCGCGTATTTGATTTTCATGTGCTTTAACAGCAAAATTATAGGCTTTATTTAATTTTTCTGGATTTAAAAACTTATTATAAACTTTGACTTTATTTATTAACTCTTCTGAATTAAGCATTTTTAACTATAACATCAATTTATATTTGTTTGATAGATCTTAAATCTTTAATTGGTAAAGAATTAATTAAATTAACTATATTAATCTTAGATTCTGGATGTTTCCAACCCCTATCTATTTCAAATAATGGCAACAAAACAAAATTTCTTTTAGTCATCTTTGGATGGGGAGTTGTTAGTTTATTGCTGTTTATATTCAAAATTTTCTTATCATAATCAATTATATCAATATCGCATGTTCGTGGATCATTTTTTTTTGATCTAACCCTACCTAATTTTAATTCAATAAAGTTACAAATTTTTAATAATTCTAACGGTTCTAAGATTGTCTCAATTTTTATAACAATATTTATAAAATTTGGCATTAAAGGATTTGGCCAAGATTTTGATGAATAATGAGATGATACTTTTGTTATCTTAATTTTATTTGTTGCTAATTCAGACATAGCCATATGAATGTTGTTAATTTTGTTACCTAAATTTGATCCTATTGCTAAATATGATTGTTTAACTTGATTTTCTAATGTGTCTTGCTTTTTCACGATTCCAATCTCTATTTTTTTTAGTAGCTCTTTTATCAAATTGTTTTTTACCTTTTGCTACTGCTATTTCTATTTTAGCTTTTCCCTTTTTAAAATACATCTTTGTTGGAACAAGAGTAAAACCATCTCTCTGCATTTTACCAATTAATTTATTAATTTCTTTTTTATTTAATAACAACTTTCGTTCATCAGTGGGGTTATGATTTGAATAACTAGCTTGTTTAAAAGCTGCAATATGAGAATTAATCAAAACTATTTCACCTTCTTTCTCTACAGCGTAAGAGTTTGCAATATTCACCTTTCCCTCTCTAATGGATTTAATTTCTGATCCTTTAAGTACTATTCCTGCTTCAATTAAGTCTTCAAAAAAAAAGTTAAAACTTGCTTTTCTATTTAAGCAAATAATTTCTAAACCAGAATTGGCTTTTTTGTTCATTAGAGTAGATTTGCTGATACTAAAGCTTTTTTAACAATATCCTTGGTTGGGTCTGTAACCTTGACCAAAGGTAATCTAACATCGTCATCACAAAGACCCAAAAGTTTTGCAGCATACTTAACGGGGCTTGGATTGCTTTCTACAAACATAGAGTTATGAACAGGTTGTAAAATTTTATCTAACTTAATCGCTTCAAGTTTGCTCTCTTCATTTTCTATTTTTGAGACTTTTTGAAAATCAGAACAAAGTTTTGGAGCGATATTTGCTGTCACACTGATAGCACCTACACCACCTCTTTTATTAAATTCCAAAGCATTATCATCATTGCCTGTAAGTTGAACAAAATCATTACCCATTTTATTTTTTTGTTTATCAACTCTATCAAGATCACCTGTGGCATCTTTGACACCTACAATATTTTTTAACTCAAACAACCTAGCCATTGTATCGAGCGACATATCGATTACAGATCGTCCTGGAATATTATAAATTAGAATAGGTATACCAACCTTGTCATTAATCGCTTTATAGTGTTGGTATAAACCCTCTTGAGTTGGTTTGTTATAATAAGGAGTAACCACTAAAGCTGCATTTGCTCCGACTTTTTCTGCATGAGTAGTTAAAGAAATGGCTTCTTTCGTAGAATTAGAGCCAGTACCAGCTATTACTATATTTTTTCCATTACTTTCTTTAATACATAATTCAATAACTTTTTGATGTTCATCATGGCTTAATGTTGGGGATTCTCCTGTAGTTCCAGCAGGGACCAAGCCATTAGTTCCATTTCTAATTTGGAAATGAATAAGCTTAATATAAGCCTCTTCATCAAGCTTATCATCTTTGAACGGGGTTATTAAAGCAACATTTGATCCTTTGAACATAAATACTTATAACATAGTTTAAAGATTCATTTAGTAAATTTATGCCCAGAAAGATATTTTTTTTTATAAAATCATTATTATTAAGTTCAATAATAATAGGAAATTTACATGCCGTTGAAATATCAATAATTCCTTTAAAAAAACCTACTTTAAGCGATGAAATTCAGAATAAAATGATATCGCAAGGTATTCTTAAGCCTAAATCTAAACCCATAAAAAAAATAAAAAAAACAATCACTAAGACAGTTAAAAAAAAAATTAAAAAAAATAACTCTATAATACCAAGAAATAAACCTTTAATAATAAAAAAATTATCTACAGCAAAAAAAACAAGATCAAAATTTTATAGTCAGAAAGATTTTAATATTGCTAAAAAATCTGTTAAGGCTGTGGAAAAACGTCAATGGACAAGTGCCTTATCTTTATCAAAAAAGGCTAAAGATAAATCTATTTATAATTTTATACAATGGAAACATTTATTAACAACAGGTAATCAAGCAAGTTTTTATGATTATTTGTCATTTATTAAACGTAATGAAAATTACCCTAGAATTGGTAGAATTCGTTATTTAGCTGAGCACAAACTTTCAACAGATAAGATTTCACCAAAAAAAATAATAGACTGGTTTGACTCAGGTGAACCATTAAGTGGTTATGGAAAATTAATACTTGGAGAAAGTTTTATACAAACTGGTGATATAAAAAAGGGAACTTCTTTAATTAAAGATGGATGGATAACCGCAGATCTAAATAGAGCTAATATGAAATTTTTTAGAAAAAAATATAAAAAATATTTAAATGCAGATGACTATATTAAACGAGCTGACTATTTAGCTTGGGAGGGCAAATCTTGGGATTTGAAAAGAATGCTAGGGTATTTACCTAAAGACTACGAATTACTTTATACGGCTAGACAAATACTAATGAGTAAATCATATGGTGTTGATAAAGCAATTAGAGATGTTCCTAATAGATTAAAAAATAACTCTGGATTAAATTATGATCGTTTAAAATGGAGAAGAAAAAGAGGTAGAGTTGATGACTCATTAGAAATACTTCTTAAAATAAAAAATAATAAAGATTATTTAGTTAGACCCGATAAATGGTGGAAAGAAAGAGCAATTATGGCGCGTGCTCTTATATATAAAAAAAGATATGAGTCAGCTTACAAGGTTGCAAGTCAACATTCTCTTGATAAAAGTCCAGAATTTGCTGAGGCAGAATGGCTGAGTGGATGGATTGCTTTAAGTTTTTTGGATGATCCTATTTTAGCAATAGATCATTTCAATAACTTTTATCAAAACGTAAGCTATCCTATAAGTTTATCTAGAGGTGCCTACTGGCTTGCAAGAGCATATGAAAAAATTGGTGATAAAAAGCAATCTCAGCAATGGTATGAGGAAGCAACTAAGTATTTAACAACATATTATGGTCAATTAGCTCATTTAAAAATCAAACCTAATGAAAAATTTGAACTTGAAGAACAACAAAAAATTACAGATGAATATAGAAAATACTTTTATAAAAATGACTTAGTAAAAATTGTTTATCTTTTAGATGAATTAAATAAAGATAAGTATACAAAAAATATTTTAAAACATATTGCTAATGATAATATTGACAGCGGTAGCGAGATTTTAGCTGCAGAACTTGCAACTAATATATCAAGATATGATTTTGCGATACAAATTTCAAAATTAGCCTCATATGAAAAAAGATTTCACAATGACTTTAGCTACCCAATAATAAGCACACCTAAATATGTAAATGGTAGAAAAATACCTGAGACAGCATTTATACTTTCATTGATTAGACAAGAAAGTGAATTTGATATGACGGCTAACAGTCATGCGGGTGCACAAGGTTTAATGCAATTGATGCCTTACACTGCTAAGCTGGTTGCCAAACAAGCGAAGCTTCCTTATTCAAAATCAAGATTAACATCTGATCCTGAATATAATATCAATCTTGGATCTCATTATATAGCAGGATTAATTTTACAGTATGATGGTGCCTACCCTTTTGCCACAGCAGCATATAATGCGGGTCCAAAAAGAGTTAAATATTGGAAAAAAATAAATAAAGACCCACAAAAAAAACAAGTTGATTTTATAGATTGGGTTGAATTAATTAAGTTTAAAGAGACAAGAAATTATGTCCAGCGTGTTATGGAAAACTATAATGTGTATAGATATATCTTGGAAAAAAAGCCTATTAAAATGAAGAACTTTTTTAAAGATCACCCTTTATTTTAATGGCGGAAGAGGAGGGATTCGAACCCTCGGTACAAGTTTCCCCGCACGGTCATTTAGCAAACGACTGGTTTCAGCCTCTCACCCACTCTTCCACTGCGACATTGATATAACCGATTGTATTGAATATTCAATATTTATAAAGTAATTCTTGAATAATATTATGAAAAATAAGTATTCAATATTCTCATTAGTCCAAAATGCTTTTTCCTATCATGAAAATTGGCAAAAAGCCTGGAAAGATCCCACTATAAAAAAAGAATATGATGCAGTTATTATTGGTGGTGGTGGTCATGGTTTAGCAACTGCGTATTATTTAGCAAAAAAATATAATATGAAAAATATTGCTGTTGTAGAAAAAGGCTGGATTGGTGGTGGTAATACAGGAAGAAATACTACGATTATACGATCCAATTATTTATGGGATGCTAGCGCTGGTCTTTATGATCATGCATTAAAATTGTGGGAAGGCTTATCTCAAGAAATAAATTATAATGTAATGTTTAGTCAAAGAGGTGTAATGAATCTTGCGCATAACTTACAAGACGTTAGGGATTTAAAAAGAAGAACACATGCTAATAGATTAAATGGCATAGATGCAGTTTACTTAAGCACTGAAGAAGTTAAAAAATTTTGTCCTATCATTAATACTTCACAAGATATTCGATATCCCGTACTAGGTGGAACTTTACAAAGAAGAGCTGGTACAGCAAGACATGATGCTGTCGCTTGGGGATATGCCAGAGGAGCAGATGAAATGGGCGTTGATATAATTCAAAATTGTGAAGTTAAAGGAATTAAAAGAAACGGTGATGAAATAGAAGGCATCGAAACAACAAAAGGCTATATAAAAACTAAAAAAGTTGGTGTAGTTGCAGCTGGTCATTCAAGTGTATTAGCGAACATGGCAGGCTTAAGGTTACCGTTAGAAAGCAAACCTCTTCAAGCTTTAGTTTCAGAGCCAGTTAAACCAATTATTGATACAGTGGTAATGTCTAACGCTGTTCATGCTTATGTTAGTCAGTCTGACAAAGGTGAACTTGTAATAGGTGCTGGTACTGATGATTATATTTCTTATTCACAAAAAGGTAGTCATGATATTGTGGAGGGTACATTGAATGCAATCTTAGAACTTTATCCAATTTTTAGTAGAATGAGAATGCTTCGACAATGGGGTGGAATAGTAGATATCTGCCCAGACGCTAGTCCTATTATTAGCAAAACAACTGTAAAGGGTTTGTACTTTAATTGTGGTTGGGGAACTGGTGGGTTTAAGGCAACACCTGGATCGGGTGATTTATTCGCTCACACAATAGCAAACGATGAACCACATAAGTTAAATGCAGCATTTAACTTAAATAGATTTATTAGTGGAGACCTTGTTGATGAACATGGTGCAGCGGCGGTAGCTCACTAATGTTTTTAATTACCTGTCCTTTTTGTGGTGAACGTGAACAAAGTGAATTTAAAGCTGGTGGTGAAGCACATATTGAAAGACCTAAACAGCCTACAGAACTAAGTGATGATGAATGGGCAGAATACTTATTTATGAGAAAAAATATTAAAGGTATTCAATTTGAAAGATGGAACCATGCACATGGTTGTAGAAAATGGTTCAACATGGTTAGGGATACTTCTAATGACAAAATTAAAGCCATATATAAAATGGGTGAAAAACCTCCTTTAAAATAAATTAATGCTTAAAAATTTAAGAGTTACAAACAGTAAATATATTGATGAAACTTATAAAGTTTCTTTTAAATTCAATGGCAAAGCTTATTTTGGATACAAAGGTGATACTCTTGCTTCAGCTCTACTCGCTAATGATGTTCATTTAGTAGGGAGAAGTTTTAAATATCATAGACCACGAGGAATAATGACCTCTGGGTCTGAAGAGCCCAATGCAATAGTACAAGTTAATAATAACACAGCACTAACTGAACCAAATGTTAGAGCAACAGAACTTGAGATATACCATGGGCTTGAAGCAACTAGCCAAAACTGTTGGCCTAGTGTTAACTTTGATATTGGAGGTATAAATAACTTCTTATCGCCCCTTCTGCCTGCTGGTTTTTATTACAAAACTTTTATGTGGCCTGCTAACTTTTGGGAAAAGTACGAATATGTTATAAGACATTCTGCTGGATTAGGAAAATCACCAACTGAGCCTGACCCTGACATATATGATCATAAATACATTCATTGTGATGTTTTGGTAATTGGAGCTGGTGTTAGTGGAATTATAGCTGCAAAAACTGCAGCAAAAAATAATCTTAAAACACTATTACTTGATGAAAAAAATGAAATTGGAGGATCTACAATTTTTCAAAATTCAGAACATATAAAAATAAATGATCAAAATTCTTCTGCGTGGTTAGAGAATGAAATTAACGAATTAAGAAAAATTGAAAATCTAGAAATTAAAACAAGAACTAGTGTTGCCGCTTATCATGGGTACAATTATTTATTAGCAAGAGAAAACTTAACTGATCATCTTCCTAAAAATGAAAAAAATAAAAAAATAAGACAAAGGTTATTAAAAATTAGAGCTAAAAAAGTTATTGTTGCTACTGGCTCTTTAGAAAGACCTCTGGTATTTAACAATAATGACAGACCAGGCATTATGCTTTCATCTGCGGTTAAAAAATATGCAGATTATTATGGTGTTGCAACTGGTCAAAAGAATATATTTTTTACTAATAATGATACAGCTTATGAAAGTGCAATTTCATTAAATAAAAAAGGAATTAAGGTTGAAGCTATTATAGATATTAGAGAAAAATCTAATACTGCATTTACTAAAGAAATAGAGAATTTGGGGATTAAAATTTACAGATCTCACACAGTTGTAAACACAGAAGGTTATAAAAAAATTAATAAAATTACGATAATGGAATTATCAAGAAATGGACAATCTTTTACAAGTTCAGAGAAAATTAATCTTGATTGTGATTGTCTGGCTATTGCTGGTGGATGGACGCCAGTTGTTCATTTATTTACCCAATCAGGTGGTAAATTAAAATTTAGAGAGAAAGATCAAGTTTTTATACCAAATGAATACCCATCTGAGCAAATTAGCATTGGCTCATGTAATGGAGATTTTGAATTAGATGACATTATAAAAAATTCTACAAAATCTTTAAAAGAATTTCTTAATATAAAAGAGACTGAATTTGATAATTTAGAAATAAGTTGTCCTAAAGATAATGAGATTAGAAATATTTGGCTACTTCCATCTGATAAAGTTTTAGGAAAAACAAAGCCTTTCGTTGATTATCAAAATGATGCAACTGCAAAAGATATTAAACTAGCACTTAGAGAAGGCTTTAGATCAATTGAACATGTAAAAAGATATACAACAACTGGAATGGGTACTGATCAAGGTAAGCTTGGTAATATGCATGCCCTTGGTATTATTGCAGAAACTGCTGATGTTAAGATGGGTGAGCTTGGAACTACAACGTTTAGACCCCCTTACACACCTTTAACATTTGGTACTATTGTTGGGAGAAACGTTGGTGAATATTTTGATACATTTAGAAGAACACCAATGAATGGCTGGCATATAGAAAATAAAGCTAAATTTGAAAATGTAGGTCAATGGAAAAGAGCTTGGTACTATCCAAAAAATAATGAAACTATGCATGATGCAGTTCAAAGAGAAAGTAAAGCTGCAAGAAATAGTGCTGGTATATTAGATGCTTCAACACTTGGTAAAATTGACATTCAAGGAACTGACGCTTCAGAATTTTTAAATAGAGTTTATACAAATGCATGGTCAAAACTAGCCATAGGAAAATGTCGTTATGGTTTAATGCTTAACGAAGACGGTATGGTTTATGATGATGGTGTTACAACTAGACTTGATGAAAATCATTATATTATGACAACAACAACTGGTGGTGCTGCAAATGTATTAGGAAAATTAGAAGATTATCTTCAAACTGAATGGCCTGAGCTGGATGTTTATTTGTCATCAGTTACTGATCATTATGCAACAGCTAGTATATGTGGTCCAAATAGTAAAAAAATTCTAAATAAGTTAATACCTAATCTTGATCTTTCAGATGAAGGCTTTCCACATATGTCTTTCAAGAATACGAAAATTGATAATATTAAATGTAGAATTATGCGTATTAGTTTTACAGGTGAACATAGTTATGAAATCAATATTCAGGCAAACTATGGTGAAGACTTATGGAAAAAGTGCATGGAAGCAGGTGAAGAGTTTAACATCACTCCTTACGGTACTGAGACGATGCACTTATTAAGAGCTGAAAAAGGATTTATTATTGTTGGCCAAGATACTGATGGAACAATGACTCCCATAGATTTACAAATGGATTGGATTGTTAGTAAAAAGAAATATGACTTTATTGGTAAAAGATCTCTTTATAGGTCAGACACCATGAAAGAAGATAGAAAACAATTAGTGGGTTTAGTGACAGATAATCCAAGTGAAGTTTTAGAAGAAGGAGCTCAGATAGTTGCTAATACAAACCGAACACCTGTTGAAATGTTAGGTCATGTAACATCAAGTTACTATAGCCCTAATTTGAATAAATCAATTGCACTAGCTGTAGTTAGAGGTGGAAAAAATATGCTAGGTCAAAAGTTATTCATTCCTATGGAAGATAAAAATATTAATGTAACGATTGTTGACCCTGTTTTTTTTGATAAAGAAAATGTGAGGTTAAATGCTTAATTATAGAACTTCTATTAAAGGTGATGTGACTTATTCTGATTTAGTGATTAAAGAAATTAAACCTATTATGAAATTGATTATAAGAGGTAAAACAAAAGATTTTATTACAGCTATTGGTAAAAATCTTAATATGGTCTTACCTACTGAGGCTAATACGTCTACACCAGCAGAGAAATTAACTGCATTTTGGTTAAGTCCTGATGAATGGATGTTGATATCAAATGAAACTGTGAATGAGGATAATAATACTTATCAAGCTGAAGATGAATTGATAAAAAATATATCTAAAGTTAAATTAGGTGCAGTAACTGATGTGAGTGACCAATTTGTAATGTTGAATATAAAAGGCAGTAAAGTTTTTGATTTATTTGCCACTGGATCTCCTTTTAACTTTAATGAATTTAAAAATAAGAAAGGTTCAGTTGTTCAAACAATACTGTCGCATATTGATGTAATTATTCATCTTACGGAAATAAATGAGGTAAATTTATTTGTTAGACGCTCTTTTTCTCAACATTTACACTCTTGGATGAGTGATAGTGCGTCAAGGTTATAACCTTATATTTTCTTAAATCTTTGCTATATGAAGTGTATGAAAAAAATACTCTTTGTGGTGCTATTAGCACTTTTACCCTTCTCTCTTAACGCAGAAACTAAACTTGATCAGATTATATCTTCTGGTGAATTAAAAGTTGGAACAACAGGCGACTGGGATCCAATGACAATGAAGGATCCAGCTACTAATAAGTATGTTGGTTTTGATATTGATGTAATGAATGAATTAGCAAAAGATATGGGTGTAAAAATTACTTTTGTACCCACTGAATGGAAAACTATTGTTTCAGGAATTACTGCAGGAAGATATGATATTTCTACAAGTGTAACCAAAACTCCAAAAAGAGCAGAAGTTGCTGGATTTACAGATACTTACTACAAGTATGGAACTGTTCCACTAGTACTTAAAAAGAATTTAGAAAAATATTCAACGTGGAACTCTTTGAACAATAAAAGTGTAACTATTGCTACAACACTTGGGACGTCTCAAGAAGAAAAAGCTAAAGAATTTTTTCCAAAATCTAAATTGCAATCGGTTGAATCACCTGCAAGAGACTTTCAAGAAGTATTAGCTGGAAGAGCAGATGGAAACATTACAAGTTCAACAGAGGCCAATAAATTAGTTATAAAATACCCTCAATTAGCAATTGTTCCAGATGGAGAGAAAAATCCTGCCTTTTTAGCAATGATGGTTGGTAAAAATGATCAGGTTTGGAATGATTATGTTAATGCGTGGATTAAGGATAAGAAATCATCTGGTTTCTTTAATAAACTACTTGCTAAGTATAATTTAAAAAGCTTATAAAAAATTAGATATTAATCTCTAATTCATTATAACTTTAAGAGTGAAAAATTTACTTTTTTTACTTTTAATTTTACCCCTTAACTCTTGTAGTGGTCAAGAGTTAGGGTGGTTTATTCTATCACCTAATAATGTTGAGGGATTAACTAATCTAAAATTTTTACTAAGTGGTTTAACAACAACCATTTATATTTCAGTAATATCTATAATTATTTCTGCAATTTTAGGTTTTATTGTTGCAATACCTTCCTTAGCTAAGAATAAATTTTTAACATACATAAACATTGGATATGTAGAAATTGTAAGAGCTATACCGTTGCTTGTTTTAATTTTATGGATTTATTACGGTCTACCTATCATGACTGGGTTAAGTTTCAGTCCATTTGTGTCTGGAATAATTGCACTGGCAATAAGTGAAAGTGCTTTTCAAGCAGAAATTTTTAGAGCTGGTATAAATTCAATTAAAAAATCACAGTGGGAAGCAGGTTCGTCACTAGGGTTAACTTTTTATAAAAGATTAAGATTAGTAATCCTTCCACAAGCAATAAAAAATATCTTACCTGCATTAGGTAACCAGTTTGTATATGTATTAAAAATGTCTTCATTAGTATCAATTATAGGTATTGGTGACTTAACAAGAAAAGCTAATGAATTAGTTGTGTCAACTTATAGACCATTAGAAATTTATACATTCTTAATTTTAGAATATTTAATTTTGATATTAATTGTTTCATTTTTTGTAAGAAAATTAGAAAAAAAACTTGAGCAAGATGGTAATAATTAATGAATAATTTAGATAATATAAATTATGATGTTGATCTAAATGATGGTGTAATTACCTTTAAAAACATTAATACTACACTTGGTTTTGTTAGATATAACGCTGAAGCTGAAGTTGAATACATCTTTGTTAATCCCATGTTTAGACGTCAAGGACTTGCTAAAAAACTACTGAGTATTGTTGAGGAAAAAACTAAAATCAAGCCTACACCTCAGGACCCAATCAGTCCTTTGGGTGAAAAGCTCTTTAAAATTAATAAACAAGAGATTAACTAGAATTCTGGGGCACCAGGTAACAGAACGCCCCTGCTAACTTTAATTTTTCTTAGATTTTCTGTAATCCCAAGGGTAATCAAACTCCATAGACCACATACCAATTTTATTGATTCTTGCATAATCCTCATCTGATACAAACTTTTTTGAATATCTTCTGTACGCAAATGCATAGCCACTTCTTACTAAATAGCTTGATAGACTTTCATTATTAACAAAACATTCTGCTAGTGTTCTTTTGTATTGATCTTTTCCTTCACTAATACATTCAACATTATTATTTCCAATTTTATCAATAAGGATTTTTTTTGCTGTAACTCCACAAGGATTTTTTACACCTTCTTTAAGACAACTTTGTTTCAATTCAGGTGTATCTATTCCAGTAAATCTAATTTTTTTTCCATTAAGATGAATTGTATCTCCATCAACAATTTTAATTGTTTGTGATTTGACCTGATTAATAGTTAAAATACATATTAGCGCAAAGACACTAATAAGAAAAATGGCTTTTCTTTTGTTTAAAAACATTATTTAAAAAGTATCCAATAAAGATGATTACTGCAATACCCATAAACCAATTGGTTGCCATGATGGTGTAAAAAATATCTGCGTAATCTCCGCCTCTAATATTAATTACATACCACAATGATAAGAAAGGGAATGCGGTTAATCTTAGAACGCTTAAGTAAAGACTGTAAACTGGCTTTTTAAGTGCCTGAAAAACTGCCGTTGTAATAAAGAACACAGGATAAATAGGAGCAATTAATGCAGCAACTTTTAAATATATAGCACCATGATAAATGGCTTCTGCATTATCTGTAAATTGAGATACAAAAAACTCTGCTCCAAAGAATAAAATGATACCCGCTACAGCCATGAATGAAGATCCAAAAAATAATGCCTTAGTATAAAGCTCTCTAATACGGTTATAATTTTTAGCACCAAAATTTTGTCCACCAATAGAAAGTACTGCTGTATTTAAACCAATTACTGGAAGTAAAAAAACTTGCTCAACTCTTAAAGCCGCACCATAGCCCGCTGTTGCAAGATCACCAAATTGTCCAATAAAATATAAAATATTAAAAATACCCACACCAATAAATAACATGCTAATCATTATAGGCATTGCTTGAGAGAACAATTCTTTAAGAAGAATAAATTTAGGAATAAAGCATTTAATAGATAAATACTTTCTTAATTTACACGAGTTAATTTTATAAGCTAAATAAATAGTACCAATAGATTGAGCAATAACAGTTGCTATTGCAAGACCACCTATGCCGTAAGCTGGAACAATTCCGTATCCCCAAATAAATAATGGATTTAATAAAATATTTAAAAAGAAACTAAAGATAAGAACATTTCTATAACTCTTGGTATCACCCTGTGCATTCAAAGCTCCATTTAAAGAGATTTGGATCATAACTATAAATGTTCCATAAAAAATTATATCTAAATATTCTCTAGTTAAAGCAATACCAGCAGCATCAGAGCCCATAACACCCAAGAGAAAATCAGAAGCATTTAATCCAAATAAAGTAACAACAATTGAAGTAACTAATGCAAAAATTAATGATTGGGCAATAAATAGTGATGCTTTATTAATTTTTTTAGCACCTAATAAATTACCTATACAAGAGTTCGTTGCAGCACCAATACCAACACCAACAGCAATGATGACAAAATATATTGGGAAAGATTTAGCTATTGCGCTTATAGCTTCTGCAGAAATTCTACCTGCAAACCATGTATCAACTAAATTATAGAATGTTTGAAACAAAGAACCAACACTAGCTGGTATAGTTACTTTTTTAAGTAATGACCAAATTGGATCTTTAGTTAAATTTATGGCTTTAGACAATTGTTTTCCTATTTAAATTCTTTTTGAAATATATGCTTTGAACCACTCTTTTTTGCAAGGTTTATTTGCTTTTGTCTCATTCGAAATCTCTCTTTTTGAGTTTGAGTTAAATTATCATGACAGTTTACGCATGAAACACCCTCCTCATATTTTTTAGACTTTTTATCTTTTGGTGAAACAGGTTTTCTACATCCACTGCATATTGAGTATGTTCCAGTTACCAATCCATGTTTAACACTGATTCTGTTGTCAAAAACAAAGCATTCCCCATTCCATAGACTTTCTTTTTTCTTAACGTTTTTTAAGTAATTTAAAATTCCACCTTTTAATTGATAAACATTTTTAAAACCTTTTTTTTCTAAAAATACTGAAGCTTTCTCACATCTTATTCCACCAGTACAAAATATTGCAATTGATTTTGTTTTTTTTAGTTTATTTAAGTATTTTGGAAACTCTCTAAAATTGTCAACATCTGGATTAATCGATCTTTTGAAGGTCCCAACATTATATTCAAATGGTTTTCTTGAATCTAAAACTAATGTTTCTTTATCATTAATTAACTTATTCCATTTTTTTGGGTCAATATGATTATCTTTTTTATTTTTTGATGATAAGGAAAGACCCATAGGGACTACTTCTTTTTTAATCTTAACTTTTGGTTTGTGAAATGGTTGAAATTTACTATTTGAAATATTTTCACTATCAAACTTTTTAAAATCTAATATTTTTTTAATCTTTGTGATAGTTGACTTTAGATCGCTAGCTTTTCCTGAGATTGTTGCATTTATTCCTTCACTAGCTATAATTACTGTTCCTCTGATGTTTTTTTTAATTAAAAAATCCTGTAGTAAAATCTTATTTTTCTTTAAAAAGGTAAGTTTTTTAAATTTGTAAAAACCATAAACATCAAACATTATAACACTCTACAAACAGTCATTCCGTCACCTAAAGGGACAATGATTTGTTCCACTCTTTTATCGTTTGCAACATAAGTATTAAAATCTCTGATATTTATTGTATATTTATCTAAATTATCTTCATCAGCGACTTCACCATGCCACAAAACATTGTCTATAATAATCAATCCACCTTTATCTAATAACTTCAGTGATCTTTCATAATATTCTTTATAATTCATTTTATCAGCATCAATAAAAACCATATTAAATTTACTATTCTTTAATTCATCTAAACTCTCTAATGCAGGCTTAACAATTGTTTGAATTTTATTATCCAGATTAGCTTTTTTAAAAAAACTTACTGCAATCTTGTTGGTCTCTTTGTCTTTATCTAATGCTGTAAGTTTACCATCATCTGGTAATGCTAGAGCAATTGAAAGTGCACTTAACCCAGTAAAAGTACCAATCTCAAGTACATTTTTAATGTTAGAAGTTTTTATAATCAAATGAAGAAAATGACACTGAGATGTCGCAACTTGCATTCTCTTAACGTCCCCAAGTGTATTGTTATAATCGATTATTTCTTGCTGAATGGGATTTAACTTTAAACTGAAATTATTTATATATTTTTCAAGTTTTTTAGTAATTTCAAGGTTCTTACCCATGATATTAAAGTTTCTTCTTCAATATCTCATTTATTAATTGAGGATTAGCTTTACCACTTGAAGCTTTCATTGCTTGTCCTACAAAGAAACCAAATAGCTTTTCTTTACCATTTTTATATTCAATAGCTTTTTCCCTGTTATCATTGATAATCTTATCAATTAAAGCTTCTAATGCTTTAGGGTCACTTTCTTGTTTTAAACCTTTTTCTTCAACAATTATTTGTGGATCTATGTCTCCATCCATCATTAATTCAAATATTGTTTTAGCTATTTTTCCAGAAATTGTTCCATTCTTAATTAGATTAATTAATTTTGCCAAATTTTTTGCACTTATTGGACTTTGTGTAATTTCTAAATTTTTATTATTTAAAACAGCAAATAATTCACCTGTAATCCAGTTAACGGCTAATTTCATATCTCGGTTTTTGCCCATTTTAGCAACTACTTCTTCAAAGTATTTCGCTGTTTCAATATCTGATACTAATATTGTAGCCTCGTAAGCAGAGACTTTAAATTCATCAATAAATCTTTTTTTCTTATCGTCTGGTAATTCTGGGATATCTGCTTTTAATTGTTCAATAAATTCATCAGTTACCTCTAATGGTAGTAAATCTGGATCTGGAAAATATCGATAATCATGAGCATCTTCTTTAGATCTCATAGATCTTGTTTCATTTTTTTTGGTATCAAATAATCTTGTTTCTTGATCGATTATTTTACCTTCTTCAATTAAATCAACTTGTCTATTAGCTTCATAATCAATGGCCATTTGCATAAATTTAATTGAGTTAACATTTTTAATCTCACAACGAGTTCCAAGTTTATCAGAACCTTTAATTCTAACGGAAATATTAACGTCAGCTCTTAAAGAGCCTTCCTGCATGTTTCCATCACACGTACCAAGGTATCTCATAATAGATCTTAATTTTTTTACATAAGCACTAACTTCATCTGGAGTTCTCATGTCTGGTTTACTAACAATTTCCATTAAAGCTACACCTGATCTATTTAAATCAACTAAAGTATTTTGTGGGTCCATATCATGAATACTTTTTCCAGCGTCTTGTTCTAAATGTAATCTTTCAATCCCTACTTCCTTTTGACCATGCGCCATATCAAGAACAACTGTACCCTCTCCTACTATTGGATATTTAAATTGTGAAATCTGATAACCTTGTGGAAGGTCTGCATAAAAATAGTTTTTTCTATCAAAAACTGATCTTTTATTAATTTGAGCTCTTAAGCCTATACCTGTTTTAATTGCCTGTTTTACACAGTACTCATTAATAACTGGAAGCATTCCTGGAAATGCAGCATCAACTAAACTTACTTGTGTATTAGGTTCAGCACCAAAAGTTGTTGATGATGATGAAAATAATTTTGAATTTGATGTAACTTGAGCATGGACTTCAAGACCGATTACCACTTCGTAAACATTATCTCTTCTTTCAATTAAATATTCTGAATTATCTTTAGTCATCTATCTAATCCACCAATCAGTAATATTATTTTTAAACTGGATTTTTTCTTCCATAGCATAAGCAATGTTTAAAATATTTTGTTCATCAAAAGCTTTACCAATAATTTGAAGTCCCAATGGATAACCCTTAACATCTACTCCTGCTGGAATTGAAATTGCCGGTAATCCAGCTAAATTAACTGGAACTGTGAATATATCATTTAAATACATTGAAACTGGGTCATTAGTTTTTTCACCAATTTTAAAAGCAGCACTTGGTGTCGATGGAGTTAAAATTGCATCAACTTTTTTATAAGCTTCATCAAAATCATTTTTAATTAATTTTCTAACTTTTTGTGCCTTTAGATAATAAGCATCATAATAACCAGAGGACAAAACATATGTTCCTATCATTATTCTTCTTTGAACTTCGCTACCAAAACCTTCAGATCTTGTTTTTTCGTACATATCAATAAGGTTTTCACCTTTAGATCTAAAACCATACTTAACGCCATCATATCTAGCTAAGTTTGAAGAAGCTTCAGCGGGTGCTACTATATAATAAGTAGGTAGAGCATAATTCGTATGAGGTAATGAAATTTCAACAATTTCAGCACCACAATCTTTTGCATACTCAATTCCCTTAGTCCATAAATCTTCTATCTCTTTTGGCATTCCATCAACTCTATATTCTTTTGGAATTCCAATTTTCTTACCTTTAATATTGTTTGTTAATTCTTTACTGTATTCATTTCTTTTAAAATCAATTGAAGTTGAATCTTTTTCATCATAAGTGCTAATTATTTCCTGAAGTAATGCACAATCTTTTACATCTTTAGACATTGGTCCTGCTTGATCTAATGAAGAAGCAAAAGCAACAATTCCATATCTTGAACAACTTCCATAGGTTGGCTTTAATCCAACAGTACCAGTAAATGAAGCAGGTTGTCTAATAGAGCCACCAGTATCGGTTCCAATTGTAATAGGTGTTAAATTAGCTGCTAGAGCTGATGCAGAGCCTCCTGAAGAGCCACCTGGCACTAAACCTTTATCTATTGGACTTTGTACATTTCCAAAAAAACTAGTTTCATTAGATGAGCCCATTGCAAATTCATCACAATTTAACTTACCAAGTAATATTGCACCTTCATTCCAAATATTTTGAGTAACAGTAGACTCGTACAGTGGAATAAAATTATTTAAAATTTTACTACCCGCTGTTGTTTTTAAATCTTTAGTACAAAACAAATCTTTAACAGCCATTGGAACACCTGGAAGCTTTAAATCAAAATTAGGTTTTTGATCAAAACTTTTAGCTTTCTCAAGTGCATTAGAAAAATCTTCTGTTATGTAAGCATTTAAATCTCTAGACTTTTCTCCTCTATCAATAAAAGCTTTGGTAATTTCTTCAGAAGAAATTTTTTTATCTTTAATATTTTTAACTAATTCAGTTAATGTGAATGATGTAATATTTGACATTATTCAACAACCCTTGGTACAACAAAAAAATCTTCATTTTCTTCTGGTGAGTTTTTTAATATTTGATCTCTTATATTTCCACTTTTAACCTCATCAGCTCTTAATTTTAATGTGGTTTCTGCAACAGAGGTTAAAGGCTCAACATTGTCAGTATTGAGTTCATTTAATTTTTCAATGAAATCAAATATAGAGTTAAGATCTCCAGCTAATTTATTAGCTTTTGCATCATCAACTGAGATTCTTGATAATTTAGATATATGCTTTATTGTTTTAAGATCAATTGTCATGTGGTAATTAAATATGTCGGCAAACTATCACTTAAGTGTAAAATATACAATATGATCACAATTGAAGATTTTAAAATAAAACACTTAAATAAGGTGAGGTTTATTGGTTTAGATTTAGGATCTAAAAGAATTGGTGTCTCAATTTGTGATGAAAGACAATCCATAGCCACACCCTTTAAAACCATAAACAAAACCAACACAAACGAACTAATTGATGAACTTAAGATAATAATTAAAGATAATAATATTGGTGGAATAATTGTTGGGAACCCAGTTAATATGGATGGCAGTCTAGGTAGATCTGCTCAATCAGTTAATGACGTTGCAACAAATATATCAAAATCTATAGACCTACCAGTAATTTTGTGGGATGAGAGACTTTCAACAGTTGGCGCATTTAATCTATCAAGTTTATTAGACGTTAATGTTTCAAAAAGAGTTAAAACAATTGATCAAAACGCTGCAGCCTTTATTTTACAAGGGGCAATAGACTTTTTAAATAATTAATACTTGCCATAATGATGGTTAATAGTTATAGAGTTAATTTTAATGGCAACCAAAATAAATAAAGCTATTAAGATTTCTCAAAAACACCTCCTAGGTATTCAAGATCTATCAATTAGTGATGTTAATCTCATTTTAGAAGAAGCTAAAAGCTTCATTAAATTAAATCAAAGTAAAAATAAAAGATTAAATGTATTAAATGGTAAAACTCAAATCAATTTGTTTTTTGAACCCTCCACTAGAACACAAAGTTCATTTGAATTAGCCGGAAAAAGATTAGGTGCAGATGTTATGTCAATGAACATGGCGAACTCTGCGGTTAAGAAAGGTGAAACACTAATAGATACCGCAATGACTTTAAATGCAATGCATCCAGATATTATTGTAATTAGACACCAAGATTTAGGTGCATGTAATCTTTTATCTCAAAAAGTAAATTGTGCAGTGCTTAATGCTGGTGATGGAAGCCGTGAACACCCTACTCAAGCTTTATTAGATGCTTTAACAATTATAAATCGTAAAAAGAAAATTGAAGGTTTAAGAGTTGCGATTTGTGGTGACATAACTCATTCACGTGTTGCAAGATCAAATATTTATCTTCTAAATATGTTGGGTGCAGAAGTTAATATTATTGCACCATCAAACTTAATGCCAAAAGAAATAGAAAAGTTTGGCGTTAATACATTTACAGATATGAAAAAAGGTCTGAAAGATTGTGATATTGTAATGATGCTGAGACTACAAAATGAAAGGATGACTAGTTCTTTCTTGTCTTCAAATAGAGAATACTATGAATATTATGGACTAACTCCAGATAAGCTTGCTCATGCAAAAGATGATGCTTTGATTATGCATCCAGGCCCAATGAATAGAGGGATCGAAATTGACACAAAATTGGCAGATGACATTAACAGAAGCGTGATCAAGGAACAGGTTGAACTAGGTGTTGCAGTTAGAATGGCTTGTTTAAAAATATTTTGTGAATAAATGAAAAAACAATACTTTATAAATGCAAATATAATTGACCCTCATAACTCTATCAATGAGAACGGTGGATTGATTATTGGAGAAGATGGTTTAATTGAAGCTATTGGTAAAAAGGTAAATCCTAACAACATTCCATCAAGAGAAAAAGTAATAGATTTGAATGGCAATTATATATTCCCTGGTCTTGTTGATATGCGTGTCTTTGCAGGTGAGCCTGGTTATGAATATAAAGAAAATTTTAGAACTCTAAGTAATGCAGCACTTGCAGGAGGTGTTACTTCAGTTGTTACTATGCCGAATACAGACCCAATTATTGATAACGTTTCAATAGTAGATTTTTTAAAAAGACGTGGAAGAGATAAATCTAAAATTAATGTTTTTCCAAGTGCCGCCCTTACAAAAAATATTGAAGGAACTGCCATGACTGAATTTGGTCTACTTCAAAGTAGAGGAATAATTGGATTTACTGATGGTATTAAAACAATTCAAAATACTAGACTGATGTCTCGTATAATGAACTCAGCTAAAGATTTGGGCACACTAATCATGCAGCATGCTGAAGATTATGATTTATCCAAAAATGGAATGATTAATTCTGGAATTATTGCAACAAAACTTGGATTATCTGGAATACCTGCCGTTGCCGAAAGAATAATTATTGAAAGAGATTTAACGTTGCTTGAAAATATTAAATGTAGATATCACATATCACAAATTTCAGCCGCAAAATCAGTTGAAATTATTGAAGAAAGAAAAAATAAAGTTAAATTTACGACAGGTGTCTCCATAAATAACCTTTCATTAAATGAAAATGATATAGGAGATTTCAGAACTTTCTTAAAATTATCACCCCCATTAAGAACTGAAGAAGATAGAATTGCTCTAGTGCAAGGATTAAAAGATGAAACGATAGATGTTATTGTATCTGATCACAAACCAGAAGATGAAGAGCAAAAAAGATTAACGTTTTCACAAGCATCTACTGGAGCTTCTGGAATAGAAACGCTTTTATCACTAAGTTTGGAGTTATATCACAATGGTTCTGTTAAATTAGAAATCATAATTAAAGCCTTAACATCAAACCCTGCAAAAATTTTAAAAATTGATAAAGGTAATCTTTCAGTGGGTAATGAAGCAGATTTTTGCATTGTAGATATTGATAAGCCATGGGTTGTTAAAAAAGATAAACTTATCTCTAAATCGAAAAACACTTCCATTGAAGACAAAAAACTCCAAGGTAAAGTCACTAATACATTTGTAAAAGGTGAAGAATTATTTAAGTTATAATGATGGAATATTTAATTATTGCATTAAGCTCATATTTATTAGGATCAATACCTTTTGGTTTTATACTTACAAAAATATTTTTAAAAAAAGATATTAGAGATATTGGTTCAGGAAACATTGGAGCTACAAATGCTCTTAGAACAGGTAATAAAACGTTAGGCTACGCAACTTTATTGCTGGATATAACAAAGGCTGTATTGCCTGTTTTATATGTAAAATTTAATTATCCTGATTATATCTTTATTGCATCACTAAGTGCATTCTTGGGTCACGTTTTCCCTATATGGCTCAAGTTTAAAGGGGGTAAGGGTGTTGCAACATATGTTGGAATATTATTTTCGATAAACATAGTTTTGGGGTTAGTGTTTATTATTAGTTGGGCTGTTACATTTCTTATTTCAAAATACTCATCACTTTCATCGCTAGTTGGTAGTTTAATGGTACCAATTTATTTAATTATTTTTGAAAATTATAACTCAATATTTTTCATAATAATGTTTGTACTTATATTCTACACACACAGAGAAAACGTCAAACGATTGAAGAACAAAGAAGAAATCAAGACTAAAATTTATTGATTTGACTATCTAAGTCTTTTAAGTAATTTGTTAAGTAATGAATCTCGTAGTCGTAGAAAGTCCAGCTAAAGCAAAAACTATCAATAAATATCTAGGTGATGATTATATTGTATTAGCAAGTTATGGTCATATTAGAGACCTTCCTTCGAAAAATGGTTCTGTTGATCCAGAAAATAATTTTAAAATGGAATGGGAAGTAGATAGTTTTTCTAAAAAATATCTTAAAGAAATTACAGATGCGGCTAAAATTTCTTCAAAAATTATATTAGCCACTGACCCCGACCGAGAAGGAGAAGCAATTGCTTGGCATGTTAAAGAGTATTTAAATGAGAAAAAATTAATTAAGGACAAACATGTAGAAAGAGTTGTTTTTAATGAAATTACAAAAAAAGCAGTTATTCATGGAATTGAAAACCCACGACAAATCGAGCCATTACTTGTTGAAGCTTATATGGCTAGAAGAGCTCTAGACTATTTAGTGGGCTTTAATATATCACCAATTTTATGGACAAAGTTACCCGGTTCTAAATCTGCTGGGCGTGTTCAGTCAGTTGCTTTAAAATTAATTACAGAACGAGAACATGAAATTGAGCTTTTTAATCCTGAAGAATTTTGGACTTTAAGTGTTCAATTCAACGACAATTATAAAAATTCTATATTAGCAAGTATCACTCAATTAAATGATAAAAAAATTGAAAAATTTTCTTTTAAAAATAAAGCTGAAATTGATAAAGCAATTGAAGAAGTTAAATCTAGGAAGTTCAATATAAATGACATCTCAAGCAAAGTTGTTAACAGAAACCCTTTGGGCCCTTTTACTACTTCTACATTACAACAAGTTTCTTCTGGTAGACTAGGATTTGGAGCATCACGTACAATGCAAATAGCTCAAAAACTTTACCAAGGTATAGAAATAGACGGTGAAACTATTGGTCTTATCACGTACATGCGAACAGATGGAACCAATCTATCAACAGACGCTATTGATACTTTTAGGAAGTATATAAAAAGTGAGTTTGGTGAAGATTATGTTCCAGATAATGCAGCAAGTTATTCTGGTAAAAAGGCTAAAAATGCTCAAGAAGCACATGAAGCAATTAGACCTACAGATATTATACGTGCACCAGATACAGTTAAAAAATATCTAAGTCCAGATCAGCATAAATTATACGATTTAATTTGGAGTAGAGCCCTTTCCTCTCAAATGAAACCTGCTCAATTTGATAGGAATACTATTACGATAAACTCAGATGATAATAGAACAATCTGTAAGGCTAGTGGATCTGTTATTAAATTTGATGGGTTCTTGAAGGTTATGAAAGACAACAAAAAGGATGATGATGAAGATATACTTCCTAAAATGAACAAAGGTCCAGTTAATATAGAGGCTCTATTAGATGAACAACATTTTACACAACCACCACCAAGATACTCAGAAGCAAGTTTAGTTAAAAAATTAGAAGAGCTTGGTATTGGAAGGCCCTCAACTTATGCAAGTATAATATCTGTTATATCTACTAGAGGTTATGCAGAAGCAATTAATAAAAGATTTCACCCAACAGATCGTGGTAAATTAATTTCTGCTTTTCTTGAAAAACTTTTTTCTAAATATGTTGATTATAACTTTACTGCTAGTTTAGAAAACCAACTTGATGACATCACAACTGGTAAAGAAGGATGGATAAAAGTTCTAGAGTTATTTTGGAAAGATTTTAATAAAAATGTATCTGACGTTAAAGAGAAAAGAACTAGAGAAGTTTTAGATCTATTAAACGACAGCCTAGGCAGTTTAATTTTTGAAAGAGATAAAGATGGAAATATTAATAGACAATGTAAGTTATGTGACAGTGGATCATTAAGTTTAAAAAATAGTTTTAGAGGTGGTGCTTTTGTAGGTTGTTCAAATTACCCGGATTGTAAGTTTACTAGACCACTGTCTAAAGCTAAAGCGGCTGCTCAATCTCAACTGGCTGAGCCAAAACTTATAGGTAAGCATGAAAATGGTAATGACATGTATCTTAAAAATGGAAGATTTGGTCCCTACTTACAATATGAAAAAATTGAGGAAATAAAAAAAGAAGAAGAGGTTATAGTTGAAACTAAAAAGAAAAAGAAAACAAAAAAAAAGAAGGTAAAAAAAGAAGATAATAATTTAAGAAATGTGTCTATTCCTAAAGGAATTACATTAGATAGCGTGGATCTTGATAGAGCTAAATTTTTATGTTCATTACCAAAAAGTTTAGGTATTAATCCTGAAAATCAAAAAGAGATAATATTAAATTCAGGGAGATTTGGGCCATATTTAAAATGTGAAAACAAATCAGCAAGAATTGAAAATGTTGAGGAAATTTTCTCAATTGGTCTTAATAGGGCAATCACTTTAATAGCAGAAGCAAAGCCAGGTAGAATGTCAGCATCAATTATAAAAGATCTAGGAGAGCACCCTGAGGACAAAAAACCTGTTAGAGTAATGAAGGGTCAATATGGACCTTATATCAAGTATAAATCTCTTAATGCAACGATACCAGAGGAAAAAGACCCCTTAGAACTTAATATGGAAGAGGCTTTAATATTAATTGAGAAAAGAAAAAAATACGATAAAACTGAAAAAAAAATAACAAAAAAAAAGGAAAAATGATAAAAAAAATATTAATACTATTAACAGCAATTGCCTTTACTTCATGCGCAACAATTAATGATAAAATGCCAAAACGAAAAGCTTGTACTGGTGAAAACAAAACTTTAGCTGACATAATTTGTAAAAAATAACAAATATGGATTTTGATAAAAAAATTGTAGAATTAAAAATAGAATTGCCTGAAGCAAAAGCCCCAGCAGGAAATTATGTAGCAACAAAGATAACAGGTAAATTATTGTATATATCTGGGCAAATTTCAATTGATGAAAGGGGTGAATTGATTAAAGGTAAAATTGGAAAAGATTTAAAAACTGAAGATGGATATGAGGCGGCTAAACGTTGTGGTTTAAGCATAATTTCACAAGTTAAAAAAGCTTGTGATAACGACCTTTCTAAAGTTAAATCTTGTGTAAAGCTGACAGGATTTGTCAATTCAACAGAAGACTTTATAGAGCAGCCCAAGGTGATAAACGGTGCGTCAGATTTAATAGCTTCTGTTTTTGGAGACGCTGGGATGCACACAAGAGCAGCGGTTAGTACAAACAGTTTGCCACTTGGCGTGTCAGTTGAAGTTGACGCTATTTTTGAATTAAATTAATTTCCAATACTAAAATATTTGATTTTCTGATCTTTCATCTTTTTTGGTGAATAGATATTTCTCATATCAAAAATTGAGAATATTTTATTTTTCACATCTTTTTTAAAGTTAATAGTTTTAAAATCATTCCATTCTGTGTGAATAATAATTAAATCTGATTTTTTAATCGCATCTTTAATATTATTTGAAAAAACAATATTCTTAAATTTCTTAAAATGTGGTTTTTCTCCAGTAGGATCAAAGTAATTAATTTTTGCACCTTTTTTTATCAATGCAGGGATCATAGTCAAACTTGAAGAATCTCTCATATCATCGGTGTTTGCCTTAAACGTTACACCTAAAAAACAAATATTTTTATTGTTTATTTTATTTTTTAAAATATCAAAAACTCTTTTTAACATTAATGATGATCTATTTTCATTCGATTTAATGACACTTTTAATAACCGTTAAATTTGTTTTAAATTTATTGGCAGTAGCTGTAATAGCCTTAGTATCTTTAGGAAAACAAGATCCACCATAAGCAGGACCTGCTCTTAAAAAACGGCTGCCAATTCGATCATCAAGCCCCATCCCAATGGAGATATCCTCCACATTAACATTAATTTTTTCACATAAATTGGCTAGCTCATTAATAAAAGTTATTTTAGTAGCTAAAAAGGCATTAGAAGCATATTTTATCAATTCTGCAGCTCTTCTAGAGGTATTAACGTACTTTGCACCTTTTGATATCAATGGCGAATAAAGATTTTTTAATATCTTATTAGATTTTTTATTATTTGTACCTATTACTACTCTATCTGGATAAGTAAAATCTCTTATAGCGTCACCTTCTCTTAAAAATTCAGGATTTGAAACTACTGAAAAAAGTTTTTTTGATACTTTTTTTGAAATAATTTTTTCTATTTCATCACCCGTTGTCACTGGAACGGTAGATTTAGTTATAATAATTTTAAATTTTTTAATAGATCTGCTTATCTCTTTTGCAACATTATATACCTGACTTAAATCAGCATTATTTGCATTTTTTTTAGTGGGTGTGCCAACACAAATAAAAATTATGTCTGACTTTGAAATTGAATCTTTTAAATTTGTAGAAAATTCTAAACGGTTATTTTTATAATTTTTAATAACTAATTCGTCTAAACCAGGTTCATATATCGGTATAATACCATTTTTTAAGTTTTCAATTTTATTTAAATCTTTATCAACACAAATAACGTCATTTCCTAAATCGGAAAAACAAACACCACTTACTAAACCAACATACCCCGTTCCAATCATGCAGAGTTTCATTGTTTAGAAATCTCCAAAGTTGATTTAATATAACCCTTCATTGTTCCACAATCTAAATATTTACCTGAAAAATTGTGACCAATGAATTGATGATCATCTTCTATTAAAGCTTGAATAGCATCAGTGATATGGAATTCTCCACTTTTGCCTGGTTTTAACGATTTTAATTTAGAAAAAATTGTTTTAGGTAATATATACCTTCCAATTACAGCATTATTAGAAGGTGAAGCTTTTATAGTAGGCTTTTCAACAACATTATTAATGATAAAATTATTTTTATCGATTTTTTTCTTAATGTTATAGATGCCCCATCTAGATACCTCATTTTTATTAACCTTCATACTTGCCATAACAGATGTTCTAAATTTTTTATGAACCATAATCATAGACTTAGAACAGTTTTTTTTAATTATCAAATCATCAGGTAGTAACATTAAGAAATATTTGTCTGTGATAAATTTCTTAGTTTTATAAACGGCATCACCAGTACCTAATGGTTTTTCTTGAAAAACAAATTTAATCATTTTTTTGTATTTAAGAATTTTTTTATACTCCTTGATAATATTTAGATCATTTTTTTTTTAATAATATCTTTATAAAATTTATCATTATAAAAATATTTTTTTATCATCATTTTTTTTTTAGAGATAATAAATATAACTTCTTTAATTCCCGCTTCTATACATTCATCAAGGATATACTCAAGGCCAGGTTTTCCATTAATAGGTAAAAGCTCTTTTGCAAAAACACTGGTTAGTGGTAACAGTCTAGTCCCAAGGCCAGCTAAAGGAATTATAGCTTGTTTAATCATATAAATGTTTTACTTATTAATATTCTTATTACAAATGAAATTAATAAAATTAAAAACTGATTTAATTAAGGCAATTGAGCTTGATAAAAGATTAGGTTTTGTACCAACAATGGGAAGTTTACATGAAGGTCACAAAACATTAATCAAAACATCACAAAAAAACTGCAAAAAAACATTAGTAAGTATTTTTGTTAATCCGACTCAATTTAATAGTAAAAAAGATTACAAAACATATCCAAAAAATTTAAAGAAAGATTTGAGCTACCTTAAAAAACTTAATGTTGATTATGTATATTTGCCAACCATTAAACAAATTTATTGGAAAAAAAATGATGAAATTAAGCTAAATAAATCAGAAAATATATTGTGTGCAAAATTTAGAAAAGGACATTTTGAAGGTGTGCTTGATGTTTTGGATCGTTTTGTTGATTTAATTTCCCCACAAAAAATCTTTATGGGAGAAAAGGATTTTCAACAATTTTTCTTAGTTAGAAACTACATTGAAAATAAGTACGATACCAAAGTTTACGTATGTAAAACAATTAGGGATAAAAACAAGTTAGCTTTATCTTCAAGAAACTCTTTATTAAATAAGAAAGGTTTTATTAAATCGGGAATAATTACAAAAAAATTATTATCATTAAAAAATGAGATCAAAAAAAATAAAAAAAATTACAAAAAATTAATATTTAATTTAAAGAAAGAATTACTTAAAAATCTTGATATTAAAATTGAATATTTGGAATGTAGAAACACGCACAATCTAAGCACTAAAATTATGAACAAACCTTTTAAACTTTTTGTGGCTTACTATATTAATAACGTACGATTAATTGACAATTTTTAGAGAAAATAAGCACTAACACCAAGAAATGAAACAAAACCAATAACATCAGTAATAGTCGTTACAAACACACTTGATGCGATAGCGGGATCAATATCCATTTTTTTTAAAGTTATAGGCACTAAGATTCCAAATAACCCCGCAACAATCATCGTAACTATCATTGACATAGAAATAATTAGAGAAAGTAAAGAGTTCTTGAAACCAAACTTGAACTACTAACGCACTTATTATTGCAAATATAATACCATTTAAAATACCAATATTAAATTCCTTTAAAATATTTTGTGAAAAGTTATTTTTTGTTAAATCATTTGTTGCTAAAGTTCTGACTGTAACAGCTAAAGTTTGCATACCAGCATTACCACCCATAGAAGCAACGATTGGCATCAAAAAGGCAAGAACAACCATTTGTTCAATTGTTGCACCAAATAAACTAATAACCCATGTTGCAAGAAATGCAGTAAATAGATTTAATAAAAGCCAGTTAAACCTTCTTCTAGTTTTCTTAAAAACACCATCAGTAATTTCTTCATCACCTACCCCAGCTAATCTTAAGGCATCTTCCTCTGCTTCTTCTTTTAATACGGTTAGGACATCATCATACATGATCATACCAACCAATTTATTTGATTTGTCCACAACTGCAGCAGAATTCAAATTATAGTTTTCAAATACGTTACCTACCTCCTCTTTGTCCATATCTACAGGAATAAGTAATTGCGACTCTGACATGATAGAAAGCATTTTAGTTTCTCTAGAAGTGGTTAAAACTTTAGATGATGGAACAGTTCCAATTGGCTTAAAACCCTCATCTATAATGAAGATTTCTAAAAATTCTTCAGGTAAATCTTTATTTTCTCTTAAATAATCAATTGTTTGACCAACAGACCAATTACTAGGAATAGCCGTAAATTCACGTTGCATTATTCTAGCCGCTGTGTCTTCCGGATAACTTAAACTTTCTAATAAAGCAAATCTATCTTTTGGTGGTAAAGAACTTAATATTGTATTCTTATCTTTTTCTTCAACATTTTCTAAAATTGTTATCGCATCATCAGATTCAAGGTTTTTTAATAGCCTAACAATAGTATCGGGGGATAGATAAGCTATGATTTCAGACTGTACTGAACTCGTTTAACTCAATAAAAACTTCTGGATCTATATTGAAATTATTAAGTTTTATTAAACTTTCTCTATCATTTTGACCAAGATGTTCGATTATATCAGCTGCATCAGCTGGGTGCATTTCATTAAAAGAATTGGTAATAAATTGAGCATCATTGTTAGCTATCTTAGTAGTAACAACTTTTATGTACTCTTTATTAAACTCAAAATTAACTTTTTTATCTTTTATTTTTTTTATTAAAGACATAAATTTACATATAAATCAGTTTTGCACTAATAGTACATAATAAGAATAATACAATTTTTAAATGAATATAGAGATTAAAAAGTCAATAAAACCTATAAAATATGAAGATGCAATAAAGCTCCTTGAGAAAAGATTGTTGGAGATAAACAGTGGTCAAAAAGAAGAGTTAATATGGATCTTAGAACATGAAGAGGTTTATTCTGCAGGTACTAGTTATAAAGAAAAAGAAATTCTTAATAAAAATATAAATCTAATAAAAACAAATCGTGGAGGAAAAATTACTTATCATGGTCCAGGACAATTGGTTTGTTATTTTGTTATAGATTTAAAAAAAAGAAAAAAGGATATAAGAAAATTTATAACTTTAATTGAAGAGACAATTATTGATAGCTTATCAAAATTTGATATTAAAACATTTGGTGATCCAAAAAATATTGGTATTTGGACTGACCATAAAGGTGAAATTAATAAAGTTGCAGCAATAGGTGTGAGGGTAAGTAAATGGATAGCTTACCATGGATTTGCAATAAATATTAATAATGATCTTTCAAAATATAAAAACATTATTCCATGCGGTATTTCAGATAAAGGTGTAATCAATCTTAAAAAAATTAAAGATCAAAACTATGAGAATTTAGAAAAGATTATTATTGAAACTTTTTCTAAGAATTTGAAAATCTAAGCCTTTTTGTCTTTAAAAGTTTTTTGAAATAATCTGGCAACAATGCTGTATAGGTGTATTTTTTTTCATTAATCATAAATTTGATTTGGTATGAATGAAGCATTAAATTTTTATTTATAGCTTTATCGGTATTACTAAATTTATATTTTTGATCCCCATAGATTGGGCATCCTACTGCATAAAGTTGCTTTCTTAATTGATGCTTTCTACCTGTAATTGGCTTCATTTCAACAAGACTACATATAGAATTTTTATCCAGTACTTTATAAAGTGTTCTAGCTTTTTCAACCACCTCCCTATCATTATCATATCTAGTTAAATCATCATTCCACTCACCTAAGTCTTTCTGCAACTCTCCATGACATATCGCCAAGTAAGTTTTATGAACTTTTCTAAGTCTAAATAAAGAAGTTAATAACTGGGCAGATTGTCTATGCTTAGCCATAATAAAAACTCCAGATGTATCTTTATCAAGTCTATGTACAGAAAATGGTTTTGTGTCTTGAAAAATTTCACTGCGAGCAAATATATCAACAAGATTTTTTTTAGATTTGGTTCCACCTTGAACTGAAATACCAGAGCTTTTATTAAGAACAATGAAATCATCATTGTTATCAATTATTAATTCTTCATTCTCTTTAATAACTTCGTCTGAAGGTACAAATTTAATTGTTTTTTGAACAATTGTTTCTTTAAAATCAAAATTAAATAAATCTATAGTATCCCCTGTCTTTACTTTATGAGAACTTTTTATTTTTTTACTATTAATTTTAACTTTTCCACTCTTTAAACTTTTTTCAATTAACCCTTGAGGGTAATTACCTAGTTTGTTACGAATCCACCTGTCAATACGCATATCGTTAAACGTTGAATCAACGTTAAAAGACTTTTTCATGATGATATGATTTTATATAAAAAATTAAGCAGTAGCTAATTTTTTCTCTTCAGTTTTCTCTTTTGCTGGATCTTTTTTCTTTCTATCCACTCTTTTTGCTTCAACATCTCTATCCACAAATTCAATTACAGCCATAGGTGCATTATCACCATATCTAAAGCCAGCTTTGATAATTCTAGTATAGCCACCATTTCTTGCTTCATATCTTTTTGATAATGTTTTTTTAACTTTATTTGCTGATGTTATGTCTTGTAATTTGGACATTAACATTTTCGTAGTTTGAAGAGTTTCTTTTTTCCCTAAAGTTATGATTTTGTCAGCTTGAGGTTTTAAGAATTTAGCTTTTGGAAGTGTTGTAGTGATCTGTTCATATTTTATTAAAGAATTAAGCATATTCTTCAATAAAGCTTTTCTATGTTCAGAAGTTCTATTTAACTTCTTATTAGCCATTCCGTGTCTCATTAGATTTGCTCCTCTAACTTTTTAGACATTTCAGCTATATTTTCTGGTGGCCAGTTTGGTATTTCCATACCTAAATATAAAGACATACCAGTTAAAACTTCTTTTATTTCATTAAGTGATTTTCTTCCAAAATTAGGTGTTCTAAGCATTTCACCCTCTGATTTTTGAACTAAATCTCCAATATAAATAATATTATCATTTTTAAGACAATTCATAGATCGCACAGATAATTCAAGTTCATCAACTTTTCTTAATAAATTTTTATTGAATTCAGGCTCAGATGAAACTTCTTTTACAGGTGCTTCAACAGGTTCGTCAAAATTAACAAACATATTTAGTTGATCTTGGAAAATTCTCGCAGAATAAGCTACAGCATCTTCTGCAGAAATTGATCCGTTAGTTTCAACTTCCATAATTAATTTGTCATAATCCAAAGCTTTTCCTTCTCTTGCAGTGCTTATAGAGTAGGAAACCTTTTTAACTGGACTGTATAAAGAATCTATAGCAATTAAGCCTAAAGGTGGTTCTTCTGGTTTATTCATCACTGCTGGTACGTACCCCTTACCTGTGCCAACATTCATCTCCATGTGGAAATGTGTATTTTCATCTAAATTACAAATAACTAAATCAGGATTTAAAATTTCAATATCAGTAACTTGTGCTATATCTGAAGCTTTAATTTCTCCAGGACCTTTAGCATCTAAAATAAGTTTTTTAGTAGTATCTGAAGAACTTTTTAAAGCTAATGATTTAACGTTTAAAACTATGTCGGTAACATCTTCCCTAACACCTTTGATAGATGTAAACTCATGTAAAACACCATCAATTTGAATTGAAGTTACAGCAGCACCTCTTATTGATGAAAGTAAAATTCTTCTTAAAGAATTACCTAAAGTTAAGCCATATCCTTTTTCTAAAGGTTCAGCGATAATTTTTGCATGTGATTTATCATCACTAATCTTAACATCTAACTGAGCTGGTTTAATTAATGCTTTCCAATTTTTAGCATTTACATTTAAACTTTCCATTTATTAAACTCTCCTTTTTTTTGGTGGTCTTACGCCGTTATGTGGCATTGGTGTAGTATCTTTTATTGAAAAAATCTTAAATCCTCTCGCTTGTAAAGCTCTTAATGCAGTTTCTCTTCCAGAACCAGGTCCTTTAACTTCAACTGATAAAGTTTTCATTCCATATTCTAAAGCTTTAGATGCAGCAGAATCTGCAGCAATTTGTGCAGCATAAGGTGTTGATTTTCTTGAACCTTTAAAACCTTTTTGTCCAGCAGATGCCCAAGAAATTACATCACCGTTAGTATCTGCAATTGAAATTATTGTATTGTTAAAAGTAGACTGTACGTAAGCGATACCATTAAGAATGTTTTTTTTTATCTTCTTTTTTTTTGAATATGAGCTTTTCTTTGATTTTTTATCAACTTTTTTTTCTACAACAGCTTCTTTATTTTCAACTTTATCTACTTTAGCCATAAATTAATTATTTTTTTAGTGGAGTTAATTTTTTACCAGCAATTGCGATTGCTTTACCTTTTCTTGTTCTTGCATTACATCTTGTTCTTTGTCCTCTAACAGGAAGTTTTTTTCTATGTCTAGATCCTCTATAACATGCAAGATCAATTAATCTTTTAATAGTTAAGGAATAATCTCTTCTAAGATCACCTTCTACTTTAAAGTTTGCATCAATATATTCTCTAATTTTTAAAATATCTTCATCTGTAAGTTCATTAATTCTTTTTGCTTCAGGAATTTCTAAAGAAGTACAAATCTGACTAGAAAATTTATCACCAATACCATAGATGTACGTTAGTCCTATGTGGACAAGTTTGTTTTGCGGAATGTTTACACCTGCTATACGAGCCATATTTTTGAGAATAAATTTAGCCTTTTATATAAGAAGATGTTGCAAAGTCAACGTCTTAAACCTTAAGAATTTCATTGATTTTATTAGTTATTTGATCAATTTCACCTGCACCATCGATTTCTGTGAAATTTGAATTTTTTGAATAGAAATCTAATACTGGTTTTGTAGAGGACATGTAAGTGTCATATCTAGAGATAATAATGTCAAGATTGTCATCTTTTCTTTTCTTTAAATACTCAACACCACAAGGATGAAGCTCTATTTGCTCTTTATTGAAATACTCATTTAAGGTCATATTACATTTTTCACAAGTCATTCTACCCATAATACGCTTTTCAATGATGTCTCTTGAGACATTTAAGAATATAGTGTGTCCTATTGTTTGATTGAACTCTTTTAATATAACTTCCAGGTTATTAGCTTGATCAACATTTCTTGGATATCCATCAAAAATAATTCTATCTCTATATTTTAAATTAATTAATGATTGTCTCAACAAGGTATTAACAATTTCATCTGAAACAAATTTACCATTAGATATCAATTTTTCAATATCATTTCCAAGATCTGTTTTAGATTTAACTTCACTTCTTAATAGGTTTCCTGTTGATAATTGAAAGTAATTATATTTTTTAACAATAGATTGAGCTTGAGTCCCCTTACCTGCTCCTGGAGGACCAAAAAGAATTATATTCACTTAATTATTTTCCGAATTTTGTTTTTTTAATTAATTGCTCATATTGAGAGCTCATTAATCTAGTTTGTATTTGCGTAACAGTATCAATTGCAACCACAACAACAATTAAGATAGAAGTACCACCTAAATAAAAAGGTATTGGATAATTGGCAATTAAAAATTCTGGCATTAAACAAACTAATGTTAAATATAGAGCACCAATTGTTGTAAGTTTTGTTACAATTTTATCAATATACAAAGCTGTATTTTCACCCGGTCTAATCCCAGGTACAAAACCACCATATTTTCTTAAATTATCAGCAGTCTCAGTTGGATTAAATGTTATTGATGTATAGAAAAAAGTAAAAAAAATTATACCAGAAGCATAAAGCAACATGTAAAGAGGTTGTCCTTGTGTAAAGTATGAACTTAAATTTAAGAATGTGTCATTGTCTGAAAAACTAAAATTAGAAAAAGTTACAGGCAATAATAATAAAGCTGATGCAAAGATTGCTGGTATAACACCAGCTTGGTTAATTTTTAAAGGTAAATGAGAAGATTCACCACCATACATTTTATTTCCCATTTGTCTTTTAGGATAATTTATTAAAATTTTTCTTAATGCTCTTTCCATGAAAACAATGAACATTATTGTTGCAACTAATAATACAAAAATTCCAACAATCATAATTGTAGATACCGCACCCGTTCTACCAAGCTCGAATGTAGTAACTAAAGCACGTGGAATTTCAGCAACAATACCAGCAAAAATTATTAGCGATATACCATTACCAATACCTCTTTGTGTTATTTGTTCACCAAGCCACATTAAAAACATTGTACCAGCAACAATGGTTGATACAGCTGTTACAGTAAAAAATAACCCCGGATTAATAACTAAGTCAGCTGAAGATTGTAAACCTATAGATAATCCATAACCCTGAATAGTAGCAAGCACAACTGTTCCATACCTTGTGATCTGAGTAATTTTTGCTCTTCCAGTTTCACCTTGCGCCTTTAAATTTTTAAAATAATCAGATACGCCAGTTAACAGCTGAACTATAATTGAAGATGAAATATAAGGCATAATTCCAAGTGCAAATATCGCCATTCTACTTACAGCTCCACCTGAAAAAACGTTAAACATTCCAAGTAATCCTTTTTGATTACCACTCATCATTGTTTGTAATTGCTCAGGGTCAATACCTGGAATTGGTACAAAAGTACCAAATCTATAAACTGCTAAGATAAATATTGTAAAGATTATTCGATTTTTAAGATCATTAGTTTGAGAAGATGAGCTCATAATATCTTAATTATTTTTTTAATTGTATTGTGCCACCTGCTTTTTCTAATTTAACTATGGCAGCTTTTGATATTAGATCAGCTTCGATATTAACTTTATCTTTAATTTCACCTGTAGCTAGTATCTTTAATTTTTGAGAATTCTTATTAATTAATTTAAGTTTTTTAAGTAATGCCATATTAATTACATCACTAGAATTGATTGTTTTTTCAGTTATAAAAGTTTGAATTTTTTCTAAGTTCATTATTGCAATAATAGCTTGATATCTCTTAATTGCATTGAAGCCTCTTTTAGGCAGTCTTCTATATAAAGGCATTTGACCACCTTCAAAAGCTTTGATAGCAACACCAGATCTAGATTTTTGACCTTTAACTCCTCTTCCAGATGTTTTTCCTTTTCCAGAACCAATACCTCTACCGACTCTCATCTTTTTTTTGTATAAAACTTTTCCTGTAGTATTTAATGTAGTCATTATCCTCTTTTTTCAATTACATCAGAAATTTTTTTATTTCTAATTGTTGCAATATGTTTTGGTGAATTTTGTTTTGAAAGAGCCTTCATTGTAGCTCTTATCATATTGTGCGGGTTTGATGTGCCCATTGATTTAGCAACTATATCTTTAATTCCTAAAACTTCACAAACTGCTCTTACAGGACCACCTGCAATAATACCTGTTCCCTTAGGAGCAGATCTTAAGATAATTTTACCAGCACCATCTTTACCATAAACGTCATGATGAATAGTTCTACCTTCTCTTAAAGGTATATGAATTAATTTTCTTCTAGCAGTTTCATTTGCTTTTTTAATTGCGTCTGGAACTTGTTTAGCTTTAGCATGTGCTATACCAATTTTACCTGCTTGATTTCCAACAACAACTAGTGCTGAAAAACCAAATCTACGTCCACCTTTTACAACTTTAGTAATTCTATTAATGTGAACTAATTTTTCTAAAATTCCATCGTCAATTTTGTTTTTAAAGTCCATAATTAAAATTCCATTCCATTTTTACGTAACGTTTCAGCAAATGCCTTAACTCTACCGTGATATTTATAAACACCTCTATCAAAATAAATTTTTGTTATCTTTTTTTCTACTGCTTTTTTTGCTAGTTTTTCAGCAACAATTTTAGAAATATCAGTCTTATTAACTTTACTCATAGCTTTAACATCTTTTTCAATAGAAGAAGAAGAAAGCAAGGTAATATTTTTAACATCATCGATGATTTGAGCAGATATATTTTTCAAAGACCTTGAAATACTTAGTCTAAATCTATCAGGAGAAGAAACGTTTTTAACTTTATTAGTTACTCTAAATTTTTTTCTTTGGATTGCATTTAATTTCATTATTTTTTCTTTCCTTCTTTTCTTAATATATACTGACCTTTTTCTCTAATACCCTTACCTTTATAAGGTTCTGGTTTTCTAAAAGATTTAATTTTTGAACAAACCATACCAACTTGTTGCTTGTCAGATCCACTTACTTTGACAGTCGTTTGTTTTTCAACAACAATTTTAATACCTTCTGGTATATCAAAATTTATATCATGACTATAACCAAGCTGCAGATTTAATTGTTTTTCTTTTAGCGCAGCTCTATAACCAACACCAACTAACTCTAATATTTTTTCATATCCAGTACTAGAACCAATAACAGCATTATTTATTAAACTTCTATTCATTCCCCATAGTCTTTTTGAATTTTGGTCAACTTTCTTTGGTTTGATTGATATCTCTTTTCCTTCAGTAATATCAACATTAAACATTTCTAAATCAACATTAAGAGATTTTTTTCCTAATGGTCCTTCAATATTAAGCACGTTATCAGATAGCACTGCTTTAACTTTTTCAGGAATTGAAATACTTATTTTACCAATTTTAGACATTAAAATACCTTACAGATTATTTCACCACCAACTTTTTGTTTTCTAGCATCAACATCAGTCATAACACCCTTTGGAGTAGAAACTATTGCAACACCGAGCCCACCATTAATTTTTGGTAAACTGTCAGCACTTGAAAAAATTCTTCTTCCTGGCTTTGACACTCTTTCAAATGTACTAATAACCGGGTTTCCTGAATAATATTTAAGGTCTATAGATAAAACTGGTTTTTTATCTTCAGTATCAATTTTATATTCTTTAATAAAACCTTCATTTTTTAAAATATCTGCAATTTTTACTTTAAAGTTAGAAGAAGGCAGTGCAACTTTTTTGTGATTTCTCACTAAAGCATTTTTTATTCTTGCAATCATATCCCCTATTGGGTCACTTAAGCTCATATATTCCTTTCTACCAGCTCGACTTCGTCATGCCTGGAATTAATCCATGCAATCCTAAGTCCCTTAAAGCTATTCTTGATATTTTTAATTTTCTGTAAACACCATGTGGTCTTCCAGTAATTTGACATCTATTCATCACTCTATTTTTAGCTGAATTTCTTGGTAAATTAGATAATTTTTGCTGTGCTTTAAATCTTTCTTCAAGAGAAATTTTCTTATCCATGATAATCTTTTTTAAAGCTAATCTTTTTTTAAACAATCTATCTGAAAGTTTAATTCTTTTATCGTTTTTTTGAACTGCGCTTACTTTAGCCATTTCTAATTGTCTCCTTTTTTGATAAATGGAAAATTTAATTTCTCTAGGAGCGCAAAACTATGATCTTTGTTTATAGCAGCAATTACAACTACAACATCAAGACCTCTAATTTTGTCTATTCTATCAAAATTAACTTCATGAAAAATTATATGTTCTTTAATTCCAAAAGTATAATTGCCAAATTTATCAAAACCTTTGGGAGATAGACCTCTAAAATCTTTAATTCTTGGTAACGCAATATTAACTAGTCTATCAATAAACTCATACATTTTATTACCTCTTAGGGTAACTTTTAAGCCTGCATTAGTACCTTTTCTTGTTTTAAAGTTAGCAACAGATTTCTTAAATTTTGTAACTGTAGGTTTTTGTCCAGTAATTTTACCTAAATCTTCTTCAGTAGATTTCATAATTTTAGCATCAGCACCATCAAGACCTAGGCCCATATTAATAACAACTTTAACAAGTTTTGGTCCCTGAAAAGTATTCTTAAATCCTAATTGCTCTTTAAGGGCAGGTTGAATTTCTTTGTAATAAAGTTCTTTTAATCTTGGTGTCATTATTTTTTAGCCTCAGTTTTTTTATTTTTTTCTTTTAAATCAATAAGTGCAAGGTTTGAAATATGTATAAAACTTTCTTTGGAAATAATTCCACCTTTTTTTTCTTTTGTAGTTTTAACGTGTTTTTTCACAATATTAATTCCTTGAACTTTTGCTCTGTTGTTAGGTCTATCTATTTCAATAACCTCACCTTCTTTTTTTTTATCTCTTCCAGTTAATACTTTTACTTTAGAACCTTTTTTAATCATTTTATAATACCTCTGGAGCTAATGAAATTATTTTCATTTGACCTCTACTTCTTAGTTCTCTTGTAACAGGTCCAAAAATCCTAGTTCCAACCGGTTCACCTTTGTCATCAACTAAAACTGCTGCATTGTTATCAAATTTAACTTTTGAACCATCGTCTCTATGAATTCCATATTTAACACGAACTACAACTGCTTTGTGTACAGAGCCTTTTTTAACTTTACCCTTAGGTATTGCTTCTTTTACAGCAACGACGATTGTATCACCAATACTAGCATATCTACGTTTTGATCCACCAAGAACCTTAATACATTCAATTCTTTTTGCACCAGTGTTGTCTGCGACTAACATTTCAGTTTGTACCTGTATCATTTAGAACCATCCATTACTTGAAATTTTTTATTTTTTGAAAATGGTTTACATTCAATAATTGAAACTTTATCTCCAGTTTTAAATTTATTATTTTCATCATGTGCATTATATTTTTTTTGAACTTTAACCACTTTTTTTAGCACTGGATGTGAATATTTTCTCTCTACTGCTACGGTAATAGTTTTATTAGGCTTATCACTAGTAACTACTCCTGTTAATATTTTTTTAGGCATTTAATTTTCCTTTTAGTATAGTTTTTAACCTTGCAATTGTTTTTTTTGTTTGTCCAATTTTTGATGGGTCTTTAATTTCAGAATTAATTCTTTGAAATCTAAAATTAAATAAATCTTTTTTCAATTTATCTATGTTTTTTAAAACTTCGTCTTTAGATAATTTTTTAATTTCTTGTTTTTTCATATTATGCAAATCTTTTTATAAATTTAGTTTTAATAGGTAATTTAGCAGATGCTTTATAAAGAGCTTCTTTTGCAATTGCTTCTGAAACACCATCAATTTCAAACAAAATTCTACCAGGTTTAACTCTACATGCCCAATATTCGGGAGCACCTTTACCTTTACCCATTCTTACTTCAACGGGTTTTTTTGAAACTGGAATATTTGGAAAAATTCTAGTCCAAACACGACCTTGTCTTTTCATGTGTCTAGTTAGAGCAACCCTAGCAGCTTCAATTTGTTTACCAATAATTCTTTCAGGAGCCATAGCTTTTAAAGCAAATGATCCATAATTAATTTTCGCAGCACGTGTAGCTGTTCCATGAATTCTGCCTTTGTGAGCTTTTCTATATTTTGTTCTTACTGGTTGTAACATAATTACTCTTTAACCTCTTTAGGTTTAACTTTATTTGTTTCCTGGCTAAATTCTCTTGCAAAAACTTCACCTTTATAAATCCAAACTTTAATTCCAATAATTCCAAATGTTGTTAAAGCCTCTGCTTCATCGTAATCAATATCTGCTCTTAATGTATGAGAAGGAATACTGCCCTCTCTCAACCACTCTGTTCTTGCGATTTCGTTACCACCAAGTCTGCCACTTATTGCAACCTTAATACCCTTGGCACCTAATCTCATACAAGACTGCATGGCTCTCTTCATTGCTCTTCTATATGATATTCTTTTTACTAGTTGTTGTGCAATATTTTCGGCTACTAAAAAAGCATTAGTTTCAGGCTTTTTAACTTCTTTAATATTTAAAGATACCTCATTGCTTGTAAATTTAGATAAATTATTTTTAATTTTATCAATATCACTACCTTTTTTACCAATAACAAACCCTGGTCTTGAAGTATAAATTGTAACAAAACATTTATTTGAAGTTCTCTCTATCATTACTTTTGATACACCAGAGTTAACTACATTTTTCTTGATATAGGCTCTAATTTTAAAATCTTCAATTAGATAATTGCCAAAATCCTTCTTTTTAGCATACCAAACAGAGTCCCAACCTCTATTCACACCAAGTCTAAAACCTATCGGATTAACTTTTTGTCCCATGACTCTCCATTTGTTTTGCTTCTGATAATATAATTGTAATTGTTGAATATGGTTTTAAAATTGGTGCAGCTCTACCTTTTGCTCTAGGTCTAAATCTTTTCATAACAACTTTTTTTCCACAATAAGCTTCTTTAACAATTAACTTATCAATATCATATTGATTATTATTTTCAGCATTAGCAATAGCTGATGAAACTGTTTTCCTAATCTCTCTAGTTATTCTTTTTGTAGAAAATTGTAATTCTCTAATAGCAACATCAACTTTTTTTCCAACGATTGCTTTAAGAATTGGATTAAGTTTTCTCACACTAGATCTAATATTGTTATTTACTGATCTAACGGTATCTACTTTAATTCTATTAATTTTCTTTTTCTTATTCATGGTTATTTCTTAGCTGTTGCTGGTTTTGCCTTTTTATCTGCAGGCGTATGTCCAAAAAATGTTCTTGTAGGTGAAAACTCACCAAGTTTGTGTCCAACCATATCTTCAGAAATGGTGACAGGTATAAATTTTTTCCCGTTATAAATCAAAAAACTAACACCAATAAATTCAGGTATTATAGTTGATTTTCTTGACCAAGTTTTAATTGGCATTTTTTTGGGGTCTAATTTTTGTTTTTCAACTTTTTTAATTAAGCTCTCTTCTACAAAAGGACCTTTCCATACTGATCTAGCCATTATTTTTTAGTATCCTTTCTTTTATTTCTTCTTTTAACAATAAACTTATCTGTTCTTGCGTTTGTTCTTGTTTTTAATCCTTTTGCACCTTGGCCTGTCGGAGATACTGGATGTCTACCACCAGCACTCTTACCTTCACCACCACCGTGCGGGTGATCAACTGGATTCATTACAACTCCTCTTGTATGAGGTCTTCTACCTAGCCATCTTGATCTTCCAGCTTTACCAATCTTAATATTTTTTTGGTCTGGATTTGACAAGACACCGATTGTTGCCAGACATCTTGAGTCTATTCTTCTAACTTCGCCAGAGGTCATTTTAACCAATGAATAATTACCATCTAAACCACTTATAGTCACAGAGGTACCAGCAGATCTAGCTATTTTTCCACCACCACCTGGTTGTAATTCAACGTTATGCACGTTTACACCAACTGGAATATCTCTTAACGGCATACAATTACCAACTTTGATTTCTTTTGCAGAGCCATTTTCAATAACATCACCAACGTTAATTTTTTGAGGTGCTAAATAATAAAAATGAGCTCCATCATCAAACTTAATTAACATAATATAACATGATCTGTTTGGGTCATACTCGATACGCTCAACTGTACCAGGCACATCAAATTTTTTTCGATAAAAATCTACAAGTCTATACATCTTCTTATGCCCACCACCCGACATATTTCTAGAAGTGATATGACCATTATTATTTCTTCCACGCATTGAATTTTTAGGCTCAACAAGCATTTTAAAAGGTTTACCCTTCCATAGACCCGTTCTATCAACAAGAACTGTTCCTCTAGTAGATTTTGTATATGGTTTAAATGTTTTTAATGCCATTATTTAAATTCCTGTTGTTAGATCGATACTTTGACCTTTTTTTAGAGTTATAATTGCCTTTTTATATCCTTGAATATTTACTTTTTTCCCTCGTTTAACAACTTTTCTGTTTTGCTTGTTAATTATGTTAATTTTAATAACATTTACTTTAAAAATTTTTTCAATATTTTTTTTTAAATTAGTTTTGTTAGCTTCTCTCGGAACTTTAAATACAATTTTATTTTGCTCAGAAAGATTTGTTGTCTTTTCAGTTAGCATTGGTGATAAAATTTTATCGTATAAATGTATCTTATCCATTTTAAGAATATCTCTTTTCTAGTTCTTTTATTGAACTTTCAGTAAACACAACTTTTTTAAATTTAATAATATCAAAAGTGCTAAAATGGTTTACATCAGTAACTTTAACATTTGGTATGTTTCTCAGTGATTTTTCAACTTTATCTTTTGAAATCTTATCTAGAATTATTAATGAATGAGTTAAATCAAATTTTTTGATGATTGAGTGCATTTCTTTAGTTTTTTTAATTTCAGTAGCAAAATCACTAAAGATTAATAAATTATTAAGTTTATTCTTTTCAGTAATTAGTGATGCTACGCTCAATTTTTTTTCACTTTTGTTAAGTTTTCTTTTTTTATAAGCTAGTTGACCTTTTGGACCATGTGCTACACCACCACCAACAAATATAGGGGCTTTTCTACTCGCATGACGTGCTCCACCAGTTCCTTTTTGAGCATAAATCTTTGAAGTAGATCCAGCAATTTCATTCTGCTGTTTTGTTTTAGCGTGTCTACCTTTGTAGTTAGCATTAGTTTTGTATAAAACGTTATCTACCAATTTTTTATTTATCTTTGCTGAAAAAATTTTATCCAAAACTTCAATCGAGGCTTTTTTCCCATCTAAATTTATTTTATCAATTTTCATTATCTTTTCTTTTTATCTGGTGTTTTTTTAGCCTCTTCAGCGGCAGCAATTTTTTCTTTAATAGTAAGTTTATTAATAACTTTAACTGATTGTTTTACTAATACTTCTGAGTTCTTAGAACCTGGTATTGAGCCTTTTAAGTATAATAATTCGTTTTCTAAATCAGTTTTAACTATCTCTAAATTTAACATAGTTCTAACTCTGTCCCCCATATGACCAGCCATTTTTTTTCCTTTAAAAACTTTACCAGGATCTTGTCTTTGTCCTGTTGAGCCATGAGATCTATGTGAAACAGAAACACCGTGTGTAGCTCTTAAACCACCAAAATTATGTCTTTTCATTGCTCCAGCAAAACCTTTTCCAATAGTCTTTGAAGTGGTATCAACAAATTTGACTTCATTAAAAATTTCTAAACCAAATTCATTACCTTCTTTGTATGGTTCTGTATCTTTTACTCTAAATTCTTTTAATTTTTTCTTTGCTTCAGTATTTTTTTTAGCATACATGCCCTTCATTGCTTTTGTAAGTTTTGAGCTTTTAATGTTACCAAAGCCTAATTGTATAGCTTTATATCCACGTTTCTCTTCTTCAATCACACTAATAACTCTAGCTTTTTCCATTTTAATTACTGTAACAGGAACTAAACGTCCTGTTTTATAGAACTCTCTAGTCATACCAATTTTTTTTCCAACTAAAGCTATTTCAGTCATAATTAAATTTTTATTTCCACATCAACACCTGATGCTAAATCAAGTTTCATTAAAGCCTCTACAGTTTGAGGAGTAGGTTCAATAATATCAATTAATCTTTTATGTGTTCTGGTTTCAAATTGCTCTCTACTTTTTTTATCAATATGTGGACCTTTAAGAACTGTATATCTTTCAATTCTAGTTGGTAAAGGTATTGGACCCTTGATAGTCGCTCCGGTTCTTTTAACGGTATTAACGATTTCTTCCGTAGATGCATCTAGAATCTTATTATCGTAAGCTCTTAATTTAATTCTAATATTTTGTTTTTCCATAATAATTATCCAGCAATCTTTTTGGTTACTTCATCCTGCACATTTTGTGGGACTTTAGAGTAATGATCAAAGAACATTGAGTATTGGGCTCTTCCTTGAGACATAGATCTTAAACTATTTATATATCCAAACATATTAGCTAGAGGAACCATTGCAGTTATTACAGTTGCATTTCCTCTGCTTTCTTGCTCGCTTATTTGACCTCTTCTACTATTTAAGTCACCAATAACATCACCCATATAATCTTCGGGAGTTACAACCTCAACTCTCATTACTGGTTCTAATAATTTTAATCCACCTCTAGTACAAGCTTCTTTGAAGCAAGCTCTACCAGCAAGTTCAAATGCAAGAACACTCGAGTCAACATCATGGTGTAATCCATCTAAAATTGTAACTTTATAATCGATCATCGGAAATCCAGCTAAAATTCCACCATCAGATATTGTTTCAATACCCTTCTCAACACCTGGAATAAATTCTTTAGGAATTGATCCACCTTTAATTTTACTATCAACTTCTCTTCCTTTACCTGGCTCTTGGGGTTCTACTAGAAGTTTAACTTTAGCAAACTGTCCAGCACCACCACTTTGTTTTTTGTGGGTGTACTCAAACTCAGATGCATTTTGAATAGTTTCACGGTAAGCAACCTGAGGTGCTCCAATATTCGCCTCAACATTAAATTCTCTTTTCATTCGATCAACAATAATATCTAAGTGCAATTCACCCATACCTTTAATTATTGTTTGACCAGATTCTTCATCTGAAGTTACTCTAAATGAAGGATCTTCTTTTGCTAATCTTGCTAAAGCTTCACCCATTTTTTCTTGGTCTGCTTTAGTTTTTGGCTCAACAGCAATTTCAATTACAGGCTCAGGGAATTCCATTGGCTCCAACAAAACTGGGTTAGCTTCATCACACAAAGTGTGACCTGTTATTGTGTATTTAAGTCCAGCTAGAGCAACAATATCTCCTGCATTCGCCTCTTTAATATCTTCTCTAGAGTTTGCATGCATTAAAAGCATTCTACCAACTCTTTCCTCTTTTTCTTTTGAGGTATTATAGACTGCTGTTCCAGTTTTAATTGTTCCAGAATAAATTCTTATAAAGGTTAATGATCCAACAAAGGGATCATTTGCAACTTTAAAGGCTAACGCTGAGAAACCAGCTCCATCATCAAATTTCATTTCAACGATATCTTCAGTTCCCGGTTTTGTCCCACTAATAGAGCCGATATCAATTGGACTTGGAAGGTAATTAATAACTGCATCAAGTAACGGCTGAACACCTTTGTTTTTAAATGCTGAGCCAGTAGTTATTGGAACAAAGCTAAAATTTAGTGTTCCTTTTCTTATACATTTAACTAAATCTTCCTCTTTAATTTCTTCGCCATTTAAATAGCTTTCCATTAATTTTTCATCTTGCTCAACAGCTGTTTCAACAAGCTCAGTTCTATATTTTTGAGAAATTTCTTTTAAATCATCTGGAATCTCTTTGTATTCCCATTCTGCACCTAGTGCTTCATTTTTCCAAACCTGCGCCTTCATCTTAACTAAATCTACAACACCAGATAAGTCAGCTTCAATACCAATTGGAACTTGTATAACCAAAGGTTTGCAACCAAGTCTATCTCTAATCATATCTACACATCTGTAAAAGTCTGCACCAGTTCTGTCTAATTTATTTACAAAACAAATTCTTGGAACTTTATATTTGTCAGCTTGTCTCCATACTGTTTCTGATTGAGGCTCAACACCAGCAACACCATCAAAAACGCATACAGCACCATCTAAAACTTTTAATGATCTTTCAACTTCAATAGTAAAATCTACGTGACCAGGAGTATCAATAATATTAATTCTATGATCGTTCCAGAAACAAGTAGTTGCTGCAGAGGTAATTGTAATTCCTCTTTCTTGTTCTTGCTCCATCCAATCCATTGTTGCTGCACCATCGTGAACTTCACCAATTTTGTGGCTTTTGCCTGTGTAGTATAAAATTCTTTCTGTAGTAGTGGTTTTACCAGCATCAATATGAGCCATAATTCCAATGTTTCTGTATGTGTCTAATGTATTCGTTCTAGCCATAATTTTTTACCACCTAAAATGTGCAAAAGCCTTATTCGACTCAGCCATTTTATGTACATCTTCTCTTTTTTTAACTGCTGATCCTTTTTTTTCATAGGCGTCATACAGTTCATTAAAAATTTTATCTGACATCTGCTTGTCTTTTCTTTTTCTTGAAGCATCAACTAACCATCTAATAGCAAGTGCTTGAGCACGTTTAGTTTTAACTTCAACAGGAACTTGATAGGTTGCGCCACCAACTCTACGAGATCTAACTTCTACAGTAGGTTTGATATTATTTATTGCTTCATTAAAAACATTAATTGGTTCTTCTTTAGTTTTTGATTTAATTTTTTCAATTGCTTCATAAACTATTTTTTCAGCAACAACTTTTTTTCCATCATACATAATAGAATTAATTAATTTAGGAATAATAGTAGATTTAAATATTGGGTCAGGAGTAACAACTTTTTTGGGTTGGGTTTTTTTTCTAGACATAATTATTTACCTTTTTTAGTTCCATATAAAGATCTACGTTTCTTTCTATTTGCAACTGCTTGTGTATCTAGATTTCCTCTAAGAATATGATAACGAACACCAGGTAAATCTTTAACACGGCCACCTCTAATTAAAACTACTGAGTGTTCCTGTAAATTATGCCCTTCACCACCAATGTAAGCTGTAACTTCAAAGCCATTCGAAAGTCTAACTCTTGCAACTTTTCTTAATGCAGAGTTCGGTTTTTTAGGAGTTGTTGTGTAAACTTTAAGACACACACCTCTTTTTAAAGGTTGTTTTTCAAGTGCAGGAACTTTATTTCTTGCGACTGGTCTAGTTCTTTTCTTTCTTAACAACTGATTAATAGTTGGCATAAATTTTTTTAATTAATTAATTTATTTTTGAATGAAAATAACTGACAGGTTATTTTGTGGCAGCGTTTAGTTCCATAAAGTAGGTACTACATTCCAACCAAAAACAGCGTCAAAATACTATTAAATCTCTGATTGTCAAACTAAAACTACAAGTTAAACGTGTTTTTTTTATTAATTTGCAGGAGTTTCAGTAGCCTCTACAGGCTCAATTTTTTCCTGATCAGCTAAAAATTTATTGTCAGCTGCAATGGCATTTTCATTCCATTTATTTTTGATATGACCAGTTCCAGCTGGAACCAATCTACCTACAATAACATTCTCTTTTAAGCCATTTAAAGGATCAACTTTACCTTTAATCGCAGCATCAGTTAAAACTCTTGTTGTTTCTTGGAATGAAGCTGCAGATATAAATGACTCTGTTTGAAGTGAAGCTTTAGTAATACCCATTAAAACTCTTTCACCGGATGCTGGATTTTTTCCTTCAGCAACTAGTTTTTCATTTGCATTATCAAACTTAATTCTGTCAATCATTTCTCCAGGTAAGTAAGACGAATCACCAAACTCTTTAATTTCAACTTTTTTAAGCATTTGTCTTAATATTGTTTCAATGTGTTTGTCATTAATAACCACACCTTGTAATCTATAAACTTCTTGAACCTGATTAACAAAATATTCAGTTAAGTCTTTAATTCCTAAAATCCTTAAAATATCATGAGGTAAAGGCTGACCATCTAATAGATACTCGCCCTTTTTAATTTTCTCACCTTGGTTAAAGTTAATATGTTTACCTTTAGGTATTAAATAATTTGAAGGTTCACCTTTATCTGGTTGAATTGAAATTCTTTGTTTACCTCTTACTTCTTTACCAAATAATACTTGTCCGTCATTCTCAGCAATAATTGCACTATCTTTTGCTTTTCTAGCTTCAAATAATTCAGCTACACGTGGTAATCCTCCAGTAATATCTTTTGTTTTAGTTGTTTCTTTTGGAAGTCTTGCGATTATATCGCCAGCAAATATTTTTTGACCATCTTTAACAGAAAGAATTGAATCGGGAACTAAATAGTATCTTGCTTCATTATCGTCTGCTTTTTTGATAACATTACCTTTTTCATCTCTTAAAGTAATTCTTGGTTTTAAATCTGTGTTTTTAGATTGTGCTCTCCAATCAACAACTGACTTAGAAGAAATTCCAGTAGCATCATCAGTAGTCTCTTGAATAGAAACACCATCAATTAAATCTACATAACCGGCTATACCACTTTTCTCTGCAATAACTGGAGTTGTATAAGGGTCCCACTCACAGATTTTTTCATTTGTTTTTACTTTGTCACCATTTTGGAAAAATAATTTTGATCCATAAGCAACTTTGTAAATTGCAACTTGAACACCGTTGTTATCTTCAATTGATAGCTGGGTATTTCTACCCATAACAATTAAGTTTTTCTTTGAATCTTCTAATAAGTTTGAATTTATAATTTTTAAAGTTCCAGCAGTTTTAGTTATAATCTGAGATTCTTGTTTAACAGAAGCTGTACCACCAACGTGGAAGGTTCTCATTGTTAACTGTGTACCAGGTTCACCAATTGATTGAGCTGAAATCATACCAATTGCTTCACCAACATGAACTATTTTTCCTCTAGATAGATCTCTTCCATAACAAGTAGCACAAACACCATGTTTAGAGCTACAAGTCATAACTGAATAAGCTTTAATAAACTTAACACCAGCTGCATCGATTTTATCGCAACCTGATTCATCAATCATAGTTTCTTTTTTAATAACTACTTCACCTGTAATAGGATTTTTTACTTCAAAAGCTGTAACTCTACCAAGTGCTCTTTCTGACAAACTAACAACAACATTTCCACCTTCTAAAATTTCTGCTAACTCAATAAACCCTGGATTATCACACTTAATTTTAGAAATTGTAAGATCTTGGGCTACATCACAAAGTCTTCTAGTTAAATAACCTGAGCTTGCAGTCTTTAGGGCTGTATCAGCTAAACCTTTTCTGGCTCCGTGTGTTGAATTGAAATATTCTAAAGCAGTTAAACCTTCTTTGAAGTTAGAAATAATTGGAGTTTCAATAATTTCACCAGATGGTTTTGCAATAAGTCCCCTCATACCAGCTAGCTGTTTCATTTGTGCAGCTGAACCTCTAGCTCCACTATCCGCCATCATAAATACAGAATTAATCTTCATACCATCAGGAGTGCTTTCAGTAGCAGAAATACCTCTCATCATTTCACCAGCTACTTTATCAGTACATTTTGACCAAGCATCAACTACTTTGTTGTATTTCTCGCCTCTAGTTATTAAGCCTTCCGAATATTGATTTTCATAGTCAGCAATTAATTTTTTAGTATCATCAATCAGTTGTCCTTTGTTTGCAGGAATAACTAAATCATCTTTACCAAAAGAAATACCTGCTTTAAATGCATGTTTGAATCCTAAATCTTTTAAATGATCACAAAAAATAACTGTAGTTTTTTGACCACAAAATCTGAAAACACTATCAATAATTTCTGAAACAGTTTTTTTAGGAAGTAGTCTGTCTATCATTGAAAAAGTAATGTCTTTATTTTTTGGTAATAAATTAGCTAATAAAAATCTTCCAGCAGTTGTTGTGTGTTTTTCAACTCTTTTATTACCCTTCTCATCAAGTGTTTCGAATCTTGAAACAATAGTAGAGTGTACTTTTATCTGACCAGTTGATAAAGCATGTTCAATTTCATCATTATTTATAAAGTAACCATCTGGCTTTTCAATTTGAAATGGTGCTTGAGATAAATAGTATAGACCTAAAATCATATCCTAACTCGGTACTATGATAGGTTTACCATTTGATGGACTTAAAATGTTGTTCGTTGAAAGCATTAAAATTCTAGCTTCTAGTTGAGCCTCTAAACTTAGAGGAACATGAACGGCCATTTGGTCACCATCAAAGTCAGCATTAAAAGCTGCACAACATAATGGGTGTAGTTCAATTGCATCTCCTTCAATTAACTTAGGTTCAAAAGCCTGAACCCCAAGTCTGTGAAGCGTTGGTGCACGGTTCAATAAAACTGGGTGCTCTCTTACAATAAGCTCTAATGCATCCCAAACAGCATTAGTTTCTTTTTCTACTAATTTTTTTGCTTGTTTAATTGTAGAAGCTAATCCTAATTTATTTAATCTAGCATACAGAAAAGGCTTGAATAATTCTAAAGCCATTTTTTTCGGTAAGCCACATTCATGAAGCTTAAGGTCTGGACCTACAACAATTACAGATCTTCCTGAATAATCTACTCTTTTTCCTAATAAGTTTTGTCTAAATCTACCTTGCTTACCTTTAAGCATCTCTGCTAAAGATTTAAGTGGACGTTTGCCAGTTCCGGTAATTACTCTACCTCTACGACCATTATCAAATAAAGCATCAACAGACTCTTGAAGCATTCTTTTTTCATTTCTAACAATAATGTGAGGTGCTTTTAAATCCATTAATCTCTTAAGACGGTTATTTCTATTTATAACTCTTCTGTAAAGGTCATTAAGATCAGATGTTGCAAATCTTCCTCCATCCAATGGAACTAAAGGTCTTAATTCAGGTGGTATAACTGGTATCACAGTTAAAATCATCCATTCAGGTTTTTGACCAGTTTCAATAAATGACTCGATTAATTTAAGTCTTTTAATTGATCTTTCTTCATTAACTTTTGATTTAGTTTCTTTAATTGTGTTAATTAAAAGCTTTCTTTCAAGTTCAAGATCCATTGATTTAAGAATTGATAGAATTGCTTCGGCGCCTATACCAGCTTCGAATGATTCTTCACCAAATTCATCTTGGTATTTTGCTAGTTCTTCTTCATTAAGTAATTGGTTTTTTTGAAGACCAGTTAAACCAGGTTCAATAACTATAAAGTTTTCGAAATAAAGAACTCGTTCAACTTCTTTTAGCTTCATGTCAACGGCTAATGAAATTCTACTAGGTAATGATTTTAAAAACCAAATGTGTGCAACAGGAGTAGCAAGGTTTATGTGCCCCATTCTCTCTCTTCTTACATTCGATTTTGTTACCTCTACACCACATTTTTCACAAATAATTCCTCTAAATTTCATACGTTTGTATTTACCACACAAACATTCATAATCTTTTATTGGTCCAAAAATCCTAGCACAAAACAAACCGTCTTTTTCTGGTCTAAAAGTTCTGTAGTTAATAGTTTCAGGTTTTTTAATTTCACCATATGTCCAAGATTTAATTTTTTCAGGGCTAGCTAAAGTAATTTTAATGCTATTAAAATTTTGTGCTTCAGAAACTTCACTATTTTTAAATAAGTCTGTTAATTCTTTTTTCATATTTAATTTAACTCTATGTTTAATGCTAATGATTTAATTTCTTTAACTAGTACATTGAATGATTCAGGTATTCCAGATTCAAAATTCTCTTCACCTTTAACAATTGTTTCGTAAACTTTAACTCTTCCGGCAACGTCATCTGATTTAACTGTTAAAATTTCTTGTAATGTGTATGAAGCTCCATAAGCTTCAAGAGCCCACACTTCCATTTCACCAAATCTTTGTCCACCAAGTTGTGCTTTACCACCCAATGGCTGCTGAGTAACAAGACTATAAGGACCAGTAGATCTTGCGTGAATTTTATCCTCAACCAAGTGATGCAGTTTAAGCATGTAGATAATACCAACGGTTACTGGTCTATCAAACATTTCACCTGTTCTACCATCCCATAAATTGGTTTGTCCAGACGTTGGTAATTTAGCTAACTCAAGCATTTCAGAAACATCTTTTTCTTTAGCTCCATCAAATACTGGAGTTGAAATTGCTATACCGTTTTGTAAGTTTTCACATAAATCTGCAAATTCAGTCTTGTTTAATTTATCAATACCTCCATCAAACATTTCTTTGCCATAAACAGATTTTAGGAATGATGAAATTTTTTCAGTTTTTTCAAATTTTTTATTATTTTCATTTATTAATCTTTTAACTTCTTCACCAAATTCTTTACAAGCCCAACCAAGGTGAGTTTCCAAGATTTGACCTACGTTCATACGACTTGGAACTCCAAGTGGATTTAATACGATATCAACAGGTCTTCCATCTTCTCTGTAAGGCATATCTTCGACAGGTACAATTTTACTGACTACACCCTTGTTTCCATGTCTTCCTGACATTTTATCACCTGGTCTTAATCTTCTTTTAATCGCAACAAAAACTTTAACCATTTTCATAACACTCGGTAATAAATCATCACCACTTCTAATTTTTAAAACCTTATCTTCAAATCTTTCTTGAATATCTTGTTTTGCTTGGTTGTATTGGTCTTTTAATTGAACAATACTTGCTTCGTCTTTAACATTACCTACAGTTATTTTAAATATATCGTTAATACTAATTTTATGAATTGTCTCAAAGTCAAGCTTGGCACCTTCCTCTAAATCCTTTATTTTTTTAGTTAAAGAAGCTCCAGATAAAATCTGATTAGCTCTTTGCTTTATGCTTCTTTCTAAAATTTCTTCCTCTACAATTTTGTCTTGTTGAACAACTTCAATTTCTGCTCTTTCAATAGTTATAGATCTTTCATCTTTTTCTATACCATGTCTATTAAATACTCTGACATCAACAATTGTTCCACTGCTTCCTCTAGACATTTTTAATGATGTGTCAGTCACATCAATTGCTTTTTCACCAAAAATTGATCTTAATAATTTTTCTTCTGGTCCAGATGCTGAATCTCCTTTTGGGGTAACTTTACCAACCAAAATATCTCCAGCTTTTACTTCAGCACCAATGTAAACAATCCCAGATTCATCAAGGTTTTTTAAGGACTCTTCATTAACGTTTGGAATATCTCTGGTAATTTCTTCTTCACCTAGCTTTGTATCTCTAGCCATAACTTCATATTCAACAATATGAACTGAAGTAAATACATCATCAGTAACACATCTTTCTGAAATTAAAATAGAGTCTTCAAAATTGTAACCTTGCCAAGGCATAAATGCTACTGTCACATTTTTTCCAAGCGCTAATTCACCTAGTTTTGTAGATGGTCCGTCAGCAATAATATCACCAGATTTAACTTTATCACCTACTCTAACAAGTGGTTTTTGGTTAATGCAAGTGTTTTGGTTTGATCTTTTAAATTTTTGTAGGTTATAAATATCTACACCTGATTTTGTAAAATCTGTTTCTTCTGTTGCTTTAATTACAATTCTTTTTCCATCAATTTTATCAACTGTACCATCACGATTAGCAACAATAGTAACACCTGAATCAAGAGCTACATCACTTTCAATACCTGTACCAACTAATGGAGATTCTGGTTTCAATAAAGGAACTGCTTGTCTCATCATGTTAGATCCCATTAGGGCTCTGTTTGCATCATCATTTTCTAAGAAAGGAATTAAAGATGCAGCTACAGAAACTAGCTGCTTAGGTGAAACATCAATGTAATCAATTTTATCAGGTTTAGATAAAACAAAATTTAAGTTTTCTCTACAAGGAACAAGTTCTTCTAAAATTTTTCCATTTTTATCAAGTTTAGCATTAGCTTGTGCGATTGTGTATTTTGTCTCTTCCATCGCTGATAGATACTCAACTTTATCTTGAACTACACCATTCTGTACTTTTTTATATGGGCTTTCAATAAAACCATATTTGTTAATCTTGGCATAAGTTGATAAACTATTAATCAAACCAATATTTGGTCCTTCAGGTGTTTCAATTGGACAAATTCTGCCATAGTGAGTTGGGTGAACATCACGAACATCAAATCCAGCTCTTTCTCTTGTTAGACCGCCTGGTCCTAAAGCTGAAACTCTTCTTTTGTGTGTAATTTCAGATAGTGGATTTGTTTGATCCATAAATTGTGAAAGTTGTGAACTTACAAAAAAATCTTTAAGGGAAACTGTTAATGGTTTTGCATTAATTAAATCTTGTGGCATTGCTGATTCAATATCAAGAGTTGTCATTTTTTCTTTAATAGCTCTTTCCATTCTATAAACACCAATACGTGCTTGGTTTTCAACAAGTTCACCAACTGATCTTACTCTTCTGTTTCCTAAATGGTCAATATCATCAACCTCATCTTTACCATCTCTTAAATCTAACATTTTATGAACGATGGCAATTATGTCGTCATTTCTTAAAATTGTAATTTTATCAGAACATTCAAGGCTCAATCTTGAGTTCATCTTAACTCTACCAACATCAGAAAGATCATATCTATCCGAACTAAAGAAAAGGTTGTTAAATATTTGTGTAGCAATCTCAACTGTTGGTGGTTCACCCGGTCTTAAAACCTTGTAAACTTCAGTAATTGCATCATTTTTAGAATTGTTTTTATCATTTAAGATTGTTGTTAATAAATATGGGCCTTTATTAATAGAATTTGTAATAGAAATTTCAATTAAGTTAATGTTAGCTTCTAAAATTTGTTTAATAATAGTATCATTTAGCTCTGTACCAATTCCAAAGGTTCCCTCTTCTTCATCGTCACTAACTTTAACTTCGTTATGTAAATATTTTCCAATTAAAGATTCTTGAGACACTAGAATGTCTTTAAGTCCATCTGTAGCTAGTTTTTTTGCACTTAAAAAATTAATTTTATCACCAAGTTTAATTACAACGTTTCCAGTTTTAGCATCGGTCACTTCTTCAGAAAAATTTTTAGCCTTATAGTTTTCAGGATTAAATTTAGTCTTCCATTTACCTGTTTTTGCGACGAATGAATAAGTGTCTTTATCGTAAAATTCATCAGCTATCTCAGATTTAGTTAAACCTAACGCCATCAAAAGAGTTGAGGCAAATATTTTTTTCTTTCTATCTATCTTAAAATATAAAAAATCTTTAACATCGTACTCTAAATCTAACCAAGACCCTCTATTAGGAATAACTCTACAATTAAATAATAATTTACCACTTGCGTGTGATTTACCTTTGTCATGATCAAAGAAAACTCCAGGACTTCTATGCATTTGGTTTACAACAACTCTTTGAACGCCATTTGTTATAAAAGTTCCACTGTTCGTCATCATAGGTACTTCGCCCATGTAAACTTCTTGTTCTTTTGCTGATAAAATATCTTTAGTATTATTTTCTTGATCTATTTCGTAGACAACCAATCTTAAAGTACATTTTAATGCTGATGTAAAAGATAATCCTCTTTGGATACATTCTTCAGTATCAAATTTTGGTTTTTCAAGTCTATAAGAAACATATTCTAATGTTGCTTTATCATTTAGATCCTCTATTGGAAAAATACTTTTAAAAACTCTATCAAATCCTTTTGATAAATCCCCTGCTTCTCTATCAAGGTCAGTTAATTGTTTATAAGAATTTTTTTGAACTTCGATTAAATTAGGAATAGATAAAGTTTCAGCTAATTTACCGAAACTCTTTCTCACATTTTTCTTTTGAGTAAAAGATAGTTGCATTTATAAATAGTTACTGATTAAAAAAAATCAGTAATTAAGTTCTTTCTAATTAATTTATTTAAGTTCTACTTTTGCGCCTGCTGCTTCTAATTTTGCTTTAAGCTCTTCAGCATCTTTTTTATTAACACCAGACTTTACTTCTTTTGGTGCGCCTTCAACTAGATCTTTTGCTTCTTTAAGACCTAAAGATGTTGCTGCTCTAACTTCTTTAATAACATTAATTTTTTTCTCACCTGCAGAAATTAACATAACAGTAAAATCATCTTTTGCTTCTTCAGCTGCTCCACCTGCTGCTGCTGCTGGTGCTGCCGCAGCCATAGCTGTAACACCCCATTTTTCTTCAAGTTGTTTTGAAAGCTCAGCTGCTTCAACAACAGTTAAACTTGATAAGTCTTCAATAATTTTATTTAGATCAGGCATATTTTTTTTTACTCTTTAGGTTGTTTTTTAAGAATTTTCTGGGCTCAAACTACTCATTTTTTCGGATCGTGCAAGTAAAATACTTACTAATTTTGATGCTGGTGTAGCTAAAATTCCCACAATGTTAGCTCTTGCTTCATCAAGTGTTGGTAAATTTGCTACATTTTGAACAGCAGCTTGGTCTAGTACCTCATTACCCATAATTCCACCTAAAAGCTTCAAACTTTCATTTGTTTTTGCAAATTTAGACAAAATTCTAGCTGATATTATTGCGTCATCAGAAAAAGCTACCGCTGTAGCTCCTGTGAATAAATTCGAAAGTTCCTTACACTTGGTTTTTTCTAGTGCAATCTTAGTAATTCTATTTTTTGTTATAGTGAATTTAATGCCATGTTCTCTCATCTGTCCTCTTAACTCATCAAGTTGAGACATTGTTAGACCTTGGTAGTGAGTTACCATTACAGCTTCATTATTTTGAAACTGAGTTTCCATTTCGCTAATGTAATTCTTTTTTTGTTCCTTGTTCATCATAACTATATAACTTTTCCTAATTTAACTTTATACGAAACACCCATACTTGACGTTATAAAAGTATTTTTTATTAAGTCACCCTTTAAAGTTAGGTTTCCTTTTTCTTTTTCTAAAGTATCTAAAATAGCATGAAAATTCTTAAGTAGTTGATCGTCATGGAAAGATTTTTTACCTATGCTTACACCAATATTTCCATCTTTATCATTTCTAATTTCTGCTTGTCCGGATTTAGCATTTGTTACAGCTAATTTAATATCTTCCGAAACAGACCCTAATTTTGGGTTAGGCATTAATCCTTTTGGTCCTAAAACTTTTCCTAACTTAGAAAGTTTAACCATCATACCTGGTGTACAGATTAATTTTTCAAAATTAAGCTCACCTGCTTTAATTTTATCAATAAACTCCTCGCTGCCAACTATATCAGCACCAGCATCTTTAGCTTCTTGAGCTTTAGCATCTTCACAAACAACAGCTACTTTAATTTTTTTGCCTGTACCGCCTGGTAAGTTAACTACAGTTCTAATGTTTACTTCACCTTTTTTTTGTTTGTTATTTACTTGAAAACTTAAATCAATTGATTCATCAAATTTTGTAGTACAGTTTTTTTTAACAGCTGCTAATAAGTTTTCAATTATATCAGCAGTTAAGTCTTTTGTTTTTTCTGGTAACTTTTTAAATCTTTTTGATGGCATTAGTCTTTAACCTCTATCCCCATTGACCTTGCAGATCCTGCTATAATTTTTACTGCTTGCTCAAGATCGTGAGCGTTAAGATCTTTCATTTTTTGTGTTGCAATTTCTTCTGCTTGTTTTTTTGTAATTGACCCAGCAATACTTCTGCCTGGTTCTTTTGATCCACCTTTAAGTTTGGCTGCTTCTTTAATAAAGTGTGATGCAGGGGGTGATTTAATTTCAAAATCAAATTTTTTATCTTTATAAACTGTAATAACTACAGGAATTGGTTTTCCGGCAAATGCTTTTGTTTTATCATTAAAAGCCTTACAAAATTCCATTATATTAATTCCACGCTGACCTAATGCAGGACCAACCGGTGGAGCTGGATTAGCTTGTCCACCCATAATTTGTAACTTTATATATCCACTAATTTCTTTTGCCATTAACTTGCTTTCTCTACTTGGTTATATTCTAAATCAACTGGTGTTGGTCTTCCAAATATTGAAACAGAAACCTTAAGCCTTGATTTTTCCTCATCTATATCTTCAACCATACCACTGAATGATGCAAAAGGACCATCAACAACCTGAACTTTTTCACCAATGCTGTATTCTATACCAGATTTTGGCTGAGCTACACCATCTTTTATTTGTCCTAAAATCTTTTCTATTTCTTTATCAGAAACAGGAACTGGGATACCCTTTGAACCTAAAAATCCACTTACACGTTTTAAATTTTTAATTAAATGATAAAGATCATTATCCATTTCACTTTTAATTAAAACATAACCGGGAAAGTATTTCTTTTTTCTCTGAATTCTCTTTCCTCTTTTTACTTCTGTTACATCATGTGTCGGCACAACAATTTCTTCAATTTTGTCAGAAATTTTTGCTTTTTCAGCTTCTTCCCTAATTAATCCAGCAACCTTATTCTCAAAATTTGAGTGAGATTGAACAATATACCAATTTTTCATTAAATACTTACCTTTAGTAAAGCTTCCAATAAAAATTTAAGTACTTGATCAAGAAGCAAAAAGAAAAGAGACATAATAACTGCCATAGCAAATACCATTAATGCACCTTGCATTGTTTCTTTTCCAGTAGGCCAAGAAACTTTAAAAGCTTCTTGTTTAACTTCTTGGATAAATTTTATTGGGTTTTTCATAATATACTGTTTAGCTTATTGGCAGGAGCGGAGGGAATCGAACCCTCAACCTCCGGTTTTGGAGACCGGCACTCTACCAATTGAGCTACACTCCTATAGAGTTTACTCTATAATTTTAGTTACTACTCCAGCTCCAACTGTTCTACCACCTTCACGAATAGCAAAGTTTAATTTTTCGCTCATCGCAATTGGAGTAATTAATGTAACAGTGAATTTAGCATCATCACCAGGCATAACCATTTCGGTTCCTGCTGGTAATGTAACTTCTCCAGTTACGTCAGTTGTTCTAAAGTAAAATTGAGGTCTGTATTTAGTAAAGAAAGGAGTGTGTCTTCCACCCTCATCTTTTTTAAGTACATAGGCCTGAGCTTCAAATTTAGTATGTGGCGTAATTGAACCAGGTTTACAAAGAACTTGACCTCTTTGAATATCATCACGCTCAACACCTCTTAATAGAATACCTACGTTATCACCTGCTTCACCAGAGTCTAAAATTTTTCTAAACATTTCAACACCAGTACAAACTGATTTTTTAGTTGCAGTAACACCTACGATTTCAACTTCTTCACCTGTTTTAATAACACCAGATTCAATTCTACCAGTTGCAACAGTTCCTCTTCCTGAAATTGAGAAAACATCCTCAACCGGCATTAAGAAAGGCTTGTCAACATCTCTAGTTGGTTGAGGAATAAATTCATCAACAGCTTTCATTAATTCTAAAATAGAATTTTTTCCAATCTCTTCATCTCTACCTTCAACAGCAGCTAATGCAGAACCTTTAACAATAGGAGTTGTTTCACCAGGATATTTGTAAGAAGTTAAAAGTTCTCTAATTTCTTCTTCTACAAGTTCAATCATATCTTTATCATCAACTTGGTCTACTTTATTTAAGTAAACAACAATTGAAGGAATACCAACTTGTCTTCCTAAAAGAATGTGCTCTCTAGTTTGAGGCATAGGTCCATCAGCAGCATTAACTACTAATATAGCTCCATCCATTTGAGCAGCACCGGTAATCATATTTTTTACATAATCAGCGTGACCAGGGCAATCAACGTGTGCATAGTGTCTCTTTTCAGTTTCGTATTCAACGTGAGCAGTTGAAATTGTAATCCCTCTTTCTTTTTCTTCAGGCGCTTTATCAATCTGATCATAAGCAACCGCTTTTGCTCCACCAGTTGCTGCTAATGTAATTGTGATTGCAGCTGTTAATGTTGTTTTACCGTGGTCGACATGACCAATTGTACCGATGTTACAGTGTGGTTTATTTCTTACAAACTTTTCTTTTGACATTACGTTTTTACCTCAGTTTTAGTTTTATTAATAATTTTTTTTTCTTGGAGCGGGTAAAGAGAATCGAACTCTTACATCCAGCTTGGAAGGCTAGCGTTCTACCATTGAACTACACCCGCACAACATCAAGAATAACACTCCATTGTCATAAAAAACTTTATTGAATGGTGGAGGGGGAAAGATTCGAACTTTCGAAGACCGAAGTCAACGGGTTTACAGCCCGCCCCATTTGACCGCTCTGGAACCCCTCCTTATTGGGGAAGTGTCCCCTTGCTCAATAAAAGCTTCAAACAACAAGCGTTTTATATATTTTTATTATGCAATTGCAACACGAGATTTACTGTGAAAATGGAGGAAAATACATATAAAACAAAGATAATTTTATGAATAAATCATCTTTTTTAATAGTTGGTCAACATGCTGTTATTGAGGCTTTAAGAAATCCTAAAAGAAAGGTTTTAAAACTTTTTTTAACGGAAGAAAGTAAAAAAAATATTCATAGAAAAAACCCAAAAAAAAATGTTCTTGAAGACGTTAAAGTTTATTTTAAATCAAAAAAAGAATTAGATAAGTACACTTCTAAAGATCAAATTATGCACGGCGGGTACATTGCAGAAGTAGAACATATCGATCAACCAGACTTAAAAGAATTTATAAAAGGAAAAAACAAATTAACATTTGTTTGTATCGATGAAGTAACTGACCCAAGAAATATTGGATCGTTAATTAGAAGTGCCTCTTCATTTAATATAGATGGATTAATAGTTAAAGAAAGACAATTCCCATCAGATAGTAAGCTTATGTATAAAGCTGCAAGTGGGTGTATGGAGCATATTAATATTTTCGAAGTATCAAACATAAATTCTACACTTAAAAATTTGAGAGAAAAAAATTTTTGGGTTTATGGGTTCGATGCAAGAGGAGAAAAAGACTTTACAGATATCAAATGGGAAGGAAAGAATGTTCTTTTATTTGGATCTGAAGGTTTCGGTATGAGAGAACATACTGGAAAGTACACAGATTTTTTTGTTAAGATTGACATAAATAAGAATGTAGAAAGTTTAAATATCTCAAATAGTGCAGCTATTGTGTTTCATCATTTGAGTTATTTAAAAAAAATTCATCACTAGTTCAACTGTTTATTACCTAAGCCAAATTAAAAATTTTTATTAATTTATTATTGTTTTATAAATAATTTTTTTTTGTATAGACTTTTGAAATAACTTTAAATCTTGATAATATTTTTTAACTTGTCTTTTATCTTTATATATAAATCCCTGCTGAGCTTTATCTCTTTTAACACTTCTTTTGAAAATTTTTTTTAAATCAGTTTTTATTAAATATAATTCACCATAAACTTTAAAATATTCAGTTATTTTTTTTATAAAGGTTTTTTTATTTTTTTTAAAAATAAATATTGTAAAAATTCTATGAAGAACACCTTCATCTATCACACAGTAATTATCTTTATCTTTTTTTTGTATTTCAATTAAAATTAAACTTTCTAAGAACCATTTTTTTAGTTGAAGTTTAAATCTAATATCAACTTTTAAGCTATCTATTTCTTTTAAAATTATTTTATAAAACTTGTAACTATTTTTTTTTATTATCTTTTTCGATAAAATTACTAAGATTTTATGATAATTTTCATTTAATCTTAATTGGTCAATAATTTTATGATGCCACTTTCTTTCTTGTGATAAAAAATATATTTTATTATTTTTAGATATGATTTTTCTTTTAGTTTTAAAAAAAGATTTGATAAACGTAATAAATTTTGAATAAAAGAATAAAATTAAAAAAATTTTAATATAATGAACTGGATTAATTATAAAGTTTTTTAAGTAAAATTTTATAATTAACTCTTTTTGGTTTAAGACTTGCAGATTATTTTTTTTTAATCTATTGATAATTTTATTTTGTATGAATGTCTTTCCAGCTCCTGGAAGTCCAAATAGCTCAATATAATTACTTTTCCATATTTTAATTGAGTTTTTCTTATTCACCCTACCTCATTTCTTGTTTTATTCTTAAAGTCTCATGCATATGTTTTTATATGGAAAATTTGATCAAAATGCTAGAAGAACAGATTATTTTTCTATAACAATAAATATTTCAAATTAGTAGTGAGTTTAATTCACAGCAAAAAAAATTATGAATTTTAAAAAAAAAATTTATAATTTTTATTAATAAAAATTAAAGTCTTAATTATTTAAAATCTTCTTTAATTTTTCTATTACTTTATTTTGATTCATTCCAATCCAAAGAGGTAATCTAATAATTTTTTTACTTAGTTCTTCTGTTACATTTAATTTTTTTTTAAAGTACATAGATCCAATTTTTGACATGTGTAAAGGTATGTAGTGAAAAGTTGAAATGATACCTATTTTATTAAGCACATTTAAAATTTTTGTTCGTACTCTAAAATCTTTACAAATGATAAAGTACATATGATAGTTTATACTTACGTCTTTTGAATATAGTTTTTTATTCTCTATCAATTTACTATTAATTTTTTTTAAAGCTAAATAATATTTATACCATATTTTTTTTCTTTCATTAAAAATTTTTTTATAATTTAATAATTGTGAATATAAAATTGCACAAGTAATCTCACTTGGTATATATGAAGACCCGAGGCCTCTCCAACTATAATATTTCCTTAAACTCTTATTAAAATATTCTCTGTCAGTTCCTTTGTTACAAATAATACTGGCCTTCTTGAAAAATTTTTTTTTATTCAAAATGATTGCTCCACCCTCACAACTTGTTATATTTTTAGTTTCATGAAAACTAAGACATCCAATGTCTCCTAATGTTCCACAAAATTTATCTTTATATTTTGAAAATATTGCTTGAGCTGCATCTTCAATAATAAATAAATTATATTTCTTACCAATTTTTATTATCTTATCCATTTCACAAGGAACTCCTGCATAATGAACTGCAATTATTGCCTTTGTTTTTTTTGTAATAGATTTTTCAATTAAATTTTCATTAATATTTAAATTGTCATTTCTTATGTCTACAAAAACTGGTTTTCCACCCCTCAAAACAAAAGCATTAGCTGTTGAAACAAATGTATAACTAGGCATTATTATTTCATCACCAGATTTTACATTAATTAACAAAGCAGCTACTTCCAATGCAGCTGTACAACTATTTGTAATAACAACTTTTTTTGCTTTAAGTTTTTTTTCTAAAAAAGTACAACTTTTTTTATAAAAAACTTTTCCTCCAGTTGTTTCTTTTATTTTGGTTTTTAAAACTTTATCTATATTTTTTCTTACATTGTTAAAGAAAAATGGATTATTAAAAACTACTTTAGGCATACTAATTTAGATATAAATGAATCTTGTTAGAAATAAGATATTTGGTAATTTTCTTAGCATATATCATTGAGAAGGAAGTAAACTTGTGATCCATAAACTTAAAATTGTTTTTTTTTAATAATTTAAAAGTGAATTTTTCATAAAAATTTATATTTTTTTTCTTACATATTAGTATTAAAGGTAAATTATTCTTTCTTGATAACGAAAGACTTCGATTTAAAATTTTTTTTGACAAATTTTTTTTTCTAAATTCTTTTTTAATAATTAATGTATCAAAATAATAAAAATTTTTTTTTATATTTTTATTAAATACTAAATAATAATTTCTTTTTCTTAATAAATTATATCCAATTAATTTTTTTTCATTAAAAAGTAGAATATGTATATCATCTTTTTTAATATTATTTTCAAACCATTCTATGTGTGATTTTAATGAGTAATTCCAAAAAGTTTTTTTTAGTTTGCAAATTTCTATTTTTAAAGAATTATTAATTTTACTCTTTTTTAAAACTTTTATCTTCATTTTATTAATTTTACTCTTTTTTAGATTTTTATCTTCATTTTATTAATTCTAAAATTTTTTTAACTTTTTCCTTTATGTCAAAATTTTTAATTGCCGTTTTTCTTGCATTATTTTTCATTTTTACTAATAAATTTTTTTTTATATTTGAAATCTCAATAATCTTATTTCCTAAATTTTTTTCTGATATATCGTTTAAAAGAAATCCATTAAAATTATTAATAATCACATCTTTAGAAATACCAATCTTAAAAGATAAAACTGGTAATCCACAAGCCAAAGACTCATTTACCATTACTGGTCCTGCGTCTTGAATGCTTTGGTTGAGAAAAAAATCACTTCTCTGGTAAAATTTTATTAATTCCCTCTCAGTTTTGACTGAGTTTTTAAATGTACATTTAAAATTTTTTTTAGTTATTAATTCTAATATACTACTGTTACCTATAATATTGAACTCAACATTTTTATTTAAATTAGGCTCCTTTAAACAGGCATACTCTATAGCTTTAATCAATATTTGATTCCCTTTTCTTGGGTTTAGACTTGACCTAAAACTTATGGATATTTTATCTTTTTTTTTAATTTTAGTTAGCGGCTTGTATATATTTAAATTTAATCCTAAATTTAGAATATAGTTTTCGTGTTTTTTTTTATTAAAAAAACTAGAATTATAAATGTCATCATAAATTTTTTTTGTAGCACTCAAAAATGTAATTTTTTTATTATGTAAATATTTCTTTTTTTCATATAAATTTATCCTTGGAATATTTCTAAACATTTTGTTTATTGCTGGACAAGACATACAATTTTTTTTAAACCCTTCACATTTAAAATTATAATGACATCCACCTGTTATTATTTCCATATCCATTGGATAAAAAATTATTTTAATCTTTTTTGAATTTATATAACTTAGAATTCTTGGATGGATGATATTCGAATTATTATAAATTATTATTGCATTCGGTCTTTCTGAAATAATTTTAGAAACTTGTGAATAATTTTTGACTACATACTTTCCATGATTATAAAATGAATATTTATTATTTTCTTTTAGAAAAAAAAAATATAAATATTTTAAAAATTTTGAATTTATTTTATATTTAAAAATTTTAATATTTTCATCTCTTGTATTTTTTTTTAAAACATACATTTTCGATTTAACAGTTTGGATTTTATTTAAATATTTATGAACCCGGTATGCATAAAATGCTGATCCACCACCAATATCTGTCTCAGATATGTGTATAATTTTTGCTTTCATTTAGCTTAGGTTAAATTAGATTTAATTTTTAGTTTCCTAGTATTCTATAACATTTTTATCATGATTTTTTTCCCAGAATTCAATCATTTCATCAATCATGCTTTCAAAACTATATTCTGGTTTCCACCCAAGTTCTTTTTTAATCTTTGAAGAATCACCACATAAAAATTTCAATTCTTCTGGTCTCATAAATTTTTCTGATTGAGATATATATTTATCCATATCTAAGTCTAACTTTTTGAAAACATATTCACAAAGCTTTCTAACTGTTCTTGTTTCTCCTGTTGCTACAACAAAATCATCTGGTTTAGAATGGTTCATCATTAAGTTCATTGCCTTTACGTAATCTTTTGAATGTCCCCAATCTCTAGAAGAGTCTAAATTTCCTAAAACTAATTTATCATCTAATTTATTTTTTATTCTTACAGCAGTTTTAACAACTTTACTTGTCACAAAATTAGATCCTCTCCTTGGTGACTCATGATTAAATAATATTCCATTCACTGCAAATAAATTATATGCAATTCTATAATGTTTAGTAAGGTTAAAACAAAAAACCTTAGAACAGCCATAAGGGCTTGTTGGTTCAAATCTTGTTTGTTCTCTTTGATAACCATCCTCATCTACACATCTACCAAACATTTCAGATGAAGAAGCTTGATATATTTTTGAATTTTTGGAATGATTTTTAACTGTTTCAAATAGATTCAAAGCACCAATAGCATTATTCATAACTGTGAAATGTGGTATATCAAAACTTACTCTTACATGTGATTGTGCTGCAAGATTGTAAATTTCATCAGGTTTAATTTTAATAATTTTATTTTCTAAAGATGAAATATCTAATAAATCTCCGTATTCAATTGTTATTTTATTATCAAGATGATTAAGTCTTAATCTTTGATGTTCTGTAATAGAGTTTCTTCTGATTATACCATAAACCTCATAGTTATTTTCTAAGAGATGTTCTGCTAAGTAACTACCATCTTGTCCAGCTATGCCTGTAATAAAAGCTTTTTTTTTCATTGAAGTTTATAACCGTAAGTAATTTTTTTTGCTACATTTTTAGTTGAGTTTTTTTTAATTTTTTTTTTGTATTTTAAATCTTTAATCATTTTTGTATCCATAGTTCCAGGATGAAAAATCTTTAAATCTATATTTTTTTTTTTTAAAGTTTCGCTTGCACTAACATAAAGACTGACTAGAGCACTTTTAGAGGCTGCATACAACATATAGTCTTTTTTTCCCTTATTAAAACCTGATGATCCAATGAAAATTATTTTTATCTTTTTTTTATTTTTTTTTAATAAATAATATCTCAATATGTCCCAATTTGAACTAAAGTTTACATCAAAAACTTTTTTATAGTCAGTTATGTTTGAGCCTAAAACTCCAGCACAATTTATAATTATATCAGGACTAACTTTACTTAATAAATTATCAATTTTTTTTTTACTGTTTTGATTGGAAAAATCAATCTTTTTTTTATCAATTGCTATAATTGAATTATTTTTAAGTAAATTTTTAAGTTCAGTTCCTAAACCACCATTTGAACCAAAAATAATTATTTTTTTCATTTAGGAAAAATAGATTCTACTCTGTAAGTGTCATCTTCATAATTTTTTCCTCCTCGTATTCCTTGACTAAAAACTAAAAATTGGTTACCGTCTTCAAGTATCTTAAGTGCATGAATTTCATATGGCGGAGTGCTTACCAAATCACCTTCTTTTAATAATTTCATTTTAACTTCATCAGAGTTTACTTCTTTATACCAATATTCTAGTGATCCCTTAGTCATTAACATATGTTGTGTTGTTTCTTTATGGTAATGATTTCCTCTAAGAGTGTTTGGTTTTGAGTCTATTATTGCTACATGTTCAATATTAACTTTGTAAAAAATATCAAAAATCTCACCTCTTTCATCTTTGTGAGCTTCTAAATTTTTAGGAAGATTTTTTTTTATATTTCTATAAATCATTAAAATACTTCTATAAAATTTATATCTTTATTAATAGTCAAAAGTTTTTTCTTTAAATGTTTTTTTAAGTTCCAAGTTAATAAAATTGCACATATTTTTTTATATTTATTAAGTTTTTTGTCATTATAAATTGGTATTCTTGATTTTGGTGTATACTTACCTATTTTGTACTTTGATGATTCTGTAATAAAATCTATATGTGTATTGTTTAGTCCAAAAGTATTTATTAAAGTATTTGCTTTAGCAGCAGCACCAATACCAGCTATTATATAGCCTTTGGATTTATAGTGTTGTATCTGTTTAATAGTCTTATTTCTTTTTTGAACAATAAACTTTGATATTTTATCATAAATTTTATTATTAAAAATTCCACTTTTTTTTTCATTATTAATATAATTTTTAATTTTAACATTTATTTTTGGTTTTGAACTTTTTTTTGAATAAACTCTTATTGAGCCACCGTGATATTCATTTTGTTCTATTTTTGTAATCTGAAAATTATTCTTTTTTAAAATATTAAAAGCCATAAATATGGTAAAATATGTAACGTGTTCATGATATATTTGATCAAATTTTCCACTCTTGACAGTATTAAGCCAATAAGGAAGCTCAAAAATAAATGTGCCATTTTTATCCAATAAATTAAATACGCCTTTGATAAAATTATTTGGATCATTTGAATGATTTAAAACATTGTTAGCGATTATTACATCTCCCTTTCCATATTTTTTTAATATCAACTTACTGCTTTTATTTGTAAAAATTTCTTGAACTGTGGTAATTTTTTTTTTATTTGCAATATTGACCATAAATTTAGAAGCATCTATACCCATTACACTGTGACCAAATTTTTTAAAATTTGATAATAAAAAACCATCATTTGATCCAATTTCGTAAACTTTACATTTATTTATTTTTGTATTTTTAATCACATCTTTACAAAAATTTTCCCAATGTCCTCTAGAATATTCGGAATTTCCTGATGTATATGAATAATCATATAAATTATATCTATCTTCAGGTCTTGTTATATTTCCAACTTGAATAATTCCAGACTGTTTGCACATAAAAACTTTTAGTGGATAAGTAGGTTCTTTTCTTTTTAATCTTTTTTTTTCAATGAATGTATCTGCAAAGGGATGAATTCCTAAATCCAAAATTAGCCTATTTTTTTTTGATCCTGCTATAAGTTTTTTAGACTTCATAATCAAATATTTTTTTGGTCTTTTTTATTACCATAGTAAGGGCCATTTTTAATTTCATAAATTATAGTATTTTTTTTTAATTTTTTGAATGAATGACCACCTCTAAATAGCAAAAAAACATCTCCAGTCCCAATTTTGAGTTTTTTTAAGATTTTATCATTTATATCATAGACTTTAACTTCCAGTAATCCTTTAATAACAACCCAAGCTTCTTGAGTTAAAGATATTTTTCTTATTTGTCTTAAATGCTTGTGAGGGGTTAAAAATGCTCTATTTTTTAAGTCAATTAAACCTACTTGTAAAAACTCGCCATCAGGACAAATATCTATTCTTTCTTTATTAAAATCCTTTAACCTATAATAAGCACCTATAACTTTTTTTTTTTATATTTTGAAAAAATTAACATTATTTTATTTTTTTAATACTGAATTTATAACTACACCATCTACTATAATAGAGTTTACCAAAGAATACTTAAGAAAAAAATTTTCATCGTAAATCGTTTTATCTAAATAATAATTAGTAATCCAATAATCTGCATCTTCTGCATTTTTTGTTTATCTTTTTCGTGTAATAATGCAATTCTTTTTATTTGATTTCACTTTCTAAAAATACTTACAAATGTTTTGAAAACTATGTATAGTTTTTTAATATCAAAATAGAAGTTTTTATAAGCTATTTGTTTATATTTATTCAACAATTGTTCGTTAAATATTTTATGCTTGTAAACTAAATTATATTGATTAAATTCTTCCATTTTATTGACTACTATATCATTCTCAAATTGTTTAAATGCAGGAGTACCAGGATAAGGAGTGAAAACACTAAATTGTACAAGTTGATTAGGCAATAAATTTGAATACTTTATTGTATCCATAGTCGTTTGTTCATTATCTTCTGGATTTGCCAACATAAACATTGACTTAACCATGATACCTTTCTTTTCTAATTTTTTTATAATTTGATACTGAGAATCTTTTTCTATCGTAAAACGCTTGTTGTCTTTTAAGACCCCATTATCAGCAAACTCCACACCAATATAAATTAATCTAAGTCCTGCTCTAAACAATAGATTTATTAACTCATCGTCTAAGTTATTTAAATGAGTTTCAATTAAAAATTCAATTTTTAGTCCTTGTTTTATAATTTCCTCACAAAGCGCTACGGTATATTTTCTATTAATTGAAAATACAGGATCTCTAAACACGAATTTTTTTGCACTCAATAATTTGACCCAATGTTTAATTTCATTTACCACATTATTTACACTTCTAAATCTTACACTTCGTCCTTGCTGAAGTGGATAAGTGCAGTAATGAAAACATGAATACGGACAACCTCTTGTTGCGACTATTGGTATTGCATCTTTGTTATTAAAACTTAAAAAATTATTTTTTAAAGAATAATCTTTTATATATTCATCCCAACTAGGAAAAGGTAAATCATCTAAATTAGCAACAAATGGTTTACCAAAATAAGACCGGCCTTCATTATTAAAAAATTTATTCAAATTATCAAGATCATTTTCTAAAAAAAAAGTTTCAGGTTCACCAGGAATTACAAAAGAATTTTTCATTTGATATGCCTCTTTTTTTACATTTGCAAATATTCCAATAATAAAAACTTTAACACCTAGATTTGTTAATTTTTTTAATGCACTCACCTCAGTTTCATGCGCAATGATTGAACTTGGCATAACAACGAAATCATAATCACTTATATTCTTAATTTGCTCAATTTTTTTTGTATATTTAACGAGTATTTTTTTTTGTTTTAAGATAGAATAAATATACAAAGCAGACATTGGTGGCATTGAGATTGTTTTGCCAACAAAAAAATTCATTATTTTTCCTAGGTAATTTGTACCAAAGTTATTTCCAGTTCCATAGCCTCCAGCTGTATCTTTAACAAGTCTCCAATTATCACTTGGGTATATATCTAGAATTAAAATTTTAAGCATAGAAAAATCTTATTATATGTTCACGTTTCAATGTTTAATAATACAATACATATTTAACAAATCCATTTTTTTTTATTCTTTTTAATGGGTGAAAATATGTTTTTGAAATCCCATGAGATGCAGGATTACCATACCGACTCCATGCTAACAGATCAGTCACATTCAGTAACTTTCCATCACAATTCAAGTGAGCTGCTAAAAAGCAACGAACAACTATATTGTTTTTTATGCATTGATTTAATTGATGTTTCGCAGTAAAAACTTGACAAGAAACAAAATGCCCTTGTAGCTCAGCTGGTAGAGCAATTGATTTGTAATCAATAGGTCCGCGGTTCGACTCCGTGCGGGGGCACCATCACTTCCACGGTTAACAGATGGTAATACACGATTACTTTAGCGCCTAAATTAAAAGATTTTTGTAGGGTTTAAATACTTTCTTAATTTTTCATATCTGTTTTTTAAATAACCGACTTTTCTATCAATAAAAGATACCGAATCCCACAAATCTTCATTATAATGAATACCTGAGTGAATAGATCTTCTAACTGGAGAACCTTTTTCTCTTACATCTACTGAATGTAATGCATCTTCATTTCCAAAAAAAATTACTAAACAATTAGCTTTATATTTTAAAGATTTTTTTTTTTTTATAAATAAAAATTGAAAATTTCTAATAATTGAATTTATAAAATGTATGCCTCTAGTCAAAATTATTTTTTTAATTTCAAATGGTAGTCTAAATTTCCATGCATGTAAGAGTAGTTCCCCACCTAATGATTTGTCATTCATGTCTCTAAAGTACAATATACTGGTAAATAATTTAGTAGCTGAATCACAGTGAATTTCTAACTTTTTACCATTAACTTTCTTTGGAATACTTGTTTTTTCTACTGGAGAATAAAACATTGTTGAACTAATTCCTGTAAGCTTACTATCGATTTTTTCTTCATTATCTTTGATAGATAATTTATTTGTTAATTCATTTATTTTAAATTTTTTTGGATATCTTTTTATTAATTGTTCTTTAAATATTTCTAATAACTTAGAAGAGTACTCTGGAGAAGCCAAATATTTTAAAATCTGTGTCCAATACTCATGTGTATTTTTATTATCATAAATATTTTTATCACTAGTATAACAAATTGTATTATCATACAATTCAAGTTTGTGAGGAGGTTTTGGAAAATTATCACTTAAAACTTTATAAAAATTTTTTGGCAGAGCATCTTCTATTATCAGGTGTGGAAAAGGTTCTTGATAAAAATTTTTTTTATCTATTAATTTTGTTAACAAAAAATCAAGGCTATCAGAATTATTATAAATCATTAATTTCTTTTTAATACCTGAAAAAATCCTCTATATCTATAAAATTTTATTCATTAATTTAATTGATGCTTCGCAGTAAAAACTTCGTACGAAACAACAAACCCAGAACCACGATCCCTAAAAATTTTTTCATTTTTTATCTTTCATTAAAAACCATACAGTATTCATCTGTTTCAACTATTGTAAATCCTAAAGGACCTTGATCAACTTCTTCCATCATTAAAGATTGCGTACAATTAGTTTCGGCATATTCATACCAAATACCAATAAAAAATTCACACTCACCAGCAAAACATGTGGCCATTTCTGAATAGGCATTACTACTTAAAAACAAACCCAGAACCACGATCCCTAAAAGTTTTTTCATCTTCAAAACACTACCACTGTGCCCAGATTGTGACCAGACTAAAAATATTTTATGATTATTGCTGCAAACAAATGTTTATTTAAACTTTTAGAATTGATTTGTAATCAATAGGTCCGCGGTTCGACTCTGTGCGGGGGGCACTGAAACATATTGATTGTATTCAAAAAATCATTTCTTTGAATATATATAGTTTTTATTACCTCCGGTGGGCACTCCAGTTTGTCTAAAATTTAAAGTTTCGAAATAATTATGAAAATAACTTAACTCGTCATCATTGTTCATTTCTATCAAGACAGATTTTAAAGATCGTAGTTTTAAAGTTTCTTGCATTCCATCGAACACCTCTTTTTCATTTCCATCTATATCTATTTTTATATAATTTGGTTCCAATATTGCTTTAGTTGAAACAAGATTATCGATTTTATCACTGCACATTAAGTAAGAAAAACTTTTTTGTATTTGATCACCAAAATTATGACTGGAATAACCTGACTCAAACTCACTTTTATAATTAAAATAATTAACAGATCTAATATCGCTTAAAGCAATAAGCACTGGAGTAATATTATTACATTTATTTAATTTTATTGTTTTTGCCAAGTCAATAAACGAGTTGACTTCAGGCTCAAATGCATAAACTTTAATATTATGTTTTAATCCAGCATAAATTGAAAAAACACCAATATTGGCACCTATGTCAAAAAATACCTCATGATCTTTAAAGCTATTAATCCAATCAATTGTATTTTGTTCTTTTCCATCCTTCTCAAATTTTAGCCACCTTCTTTTTACCAAATTATTTGAAGGCGAATAATAAATATCTATTAAATTATAAGAAACTCTCTCCTTCTTATAAACATTTTCAGGATAGATATTTATTACTTTAGCTATATATAAAATTATTGTTTTAATTATTTTTTTTATAAAAAACATTATTATATATTCCTATTTATTATTTAAAAAATTAATACTAGATAAAAACTTCATTTTTTTTTTATTCTAACAAATATGTTTAACGTCTGCCTTTCATCATTGGTGTTTAGATCAATTTTATCAACTGAATGCCATGAATTTTCTGTCTTAACAAATCCCACTAATTTATTTCTTGAATATTTGGCTTGATGAAAAACAACATGATCAGCTTTAAAATCTTCATATTGGTCAATTGAAACGTGTTTATTTTCCCAATTTTTCCAATTTCCTGCGTTATTAATATTTTTCCAGAATACTGTATTACCCATATTTTTTTTTGTCCAATCATTATTAGGAAAATAATAAATCATAGATAAAAATTTTGAAGGTATGTCCGTATGTGGAAGAATATTTTTTTTTCCCCTTATTTTTGTAAACATAAAAGTAACTTCAAGTTCTCTAAAAAAAGGTCTTAAAAGAAATGGAATTTTTTTTTTGTCTAATGTCCAAATTTTTAATGCACCCAAACCTCTTGACTTTAAATTGGCAATTAAAGATGAAAAAAAAGCTGATTTTAAAAATTTGATGTTATTAAATGCCCCAAATAAAAACTTCCAATTTTTATTTTCATCTAAAAAATTTTTAAAATTTTTGTCTTTACAGCTAAAAGTGTCCTTACCAAAGGTATTATCACTACCTTTAAAATATTTATCAGATGGAAATGAGTTTAAAAGAGAGGTGTATTGATCTTCTAGTAGAAAATTATCAATTTCAAATAAATGAAAAAATTCATTTGAGAGGTAGGTTTTTTTATTTAGTGATAAATCAAAGTTTTGTATCATTATTTTTTCACAGAATTATTCGTTTAGTTGATATTGAGAAATATATAACAATAAATTTTTAAGTTCAACGGCAGTTAGTAGATAATTCAAAATACAACTCCAATAACAAATTCCAAATCAGGTGTCTAGGTGATGGAATGAGTGTCCCTGATCCATGGTTAAAACTGAGCTATTTTTGGTCCTTTATTAAATGAATAACATTTTCGCCATATTGGACCGGTGTTAAGGTTGCCCTCTCCAAACTCAATAGTAAATGTAGCTTGAACCTCTTCTTGATCACCACAGTTTATACAACGATCGATAATAGGTTTGTTGAAAAGATTTTCTGTTAAAGATGGATGAATGACCTTTGGACCAACTCATTTTGAAATTTTTTTGGTAGAATTTTTGTATAATATTTTTTCATATAGTTTTTAATATAAAATATTTTTTTTGAAATTGAATCTTTTGTCATAAAGAAAATTTTAAATATTTAACTTTTTAATTAGTTTTAATTTCTTTTCTTGTTTGTTCGATCTTTATTTTTTTGTGAAGACTGTTATTCTTATCGTACAATAATTCAAAACTAATTTTTTTATTAGCTTGAATTTTAATAGTCTTTGCATTTCTGACTTCAAAATTATCTGCAACGGCATTAATGGGTCTTTTAATTATATCTAGATTTTTTATTAATATTTTAGATTTATCACTAAGTATTATGCCCTTCCATCTTCTAGGCCTAAAGGGACTAATAGGTGTAACTGCTAGTTTTCTTGAGTTTAAATTTAGAATTGGTCCATGTGCTGATAAATTGTAGGCTGTACTACCTGCTGGCGTTGAAACTAATACGCCATCAGAGATAAGATTTTTAATAATATTTTTTTTATTAGTTGTAATTGAAATTGATGATGCTTGTTTGCTTTGTCTTAAAATAGAAACCTCATTAATAGCTATTGATTGTTTTATTTGATTACTCTTGTTAATAACAGTCATTTGTAGAGGATAAATTTTTACACTATTAGAAGTATTTAAATTTTTAATAATATTTTCATTTGAGAACTTATTCATCAAAAAACCATAGTTTCCAGAATTAATTCCATAAAAAGGCTTTTTATACTTATATAATTTTTTTAAAGTTTGAAGCATGAAACCATCTCCACCTAAAACAATTATTATGTTTGATTTCCTTAAAGATGTAATATTAACTTTTTTAATTAGGATTGATTTAATTTTCAAAGAAGTTTTCGTTTTATCAAAAATTAAATATACTCTATCTTTCATTTAGTGGTGCCCTCGGCCAGACTCGAACTGGCACTCCTAAAAGGCAAGGATTTTAAGTCCTTTGTGTCTACCAATTTCACCACGAGGGCACATATTATTTTCATTTGTTTAATTGTTTTTATTTATAACGCAACATCTTTTTGGTTACCTAGGTAAATTAGAGTTATCTAAAATAATATCTAAAAATTTATTTTTTGCTAGCATTTTGCCATAATAAATGAAACCCTGGTATGACCAATGATCTTGATCCCTGACTAATAGGTTATTTTGATCAATAACAGTACATTTTTTATTAGCACAAATTAAATCTTCAATGTTGAAAAAAATAAGATTTTGATTTGTAGTTTTTTTTTTAATTTCTTCATTAATATTCCTGACAACTGGGTTATGATTTATATACGCTAGATGATTTAAATCTTTATCAGATTTTATATATAATGTTGGTATATGAAAGAATCTAGGTTTTCGACCAACAATTATAATTTTATTTGTATTATAATTTTTTACAAATTTTTCAATTTCATCAAAGTTAATTTTTTTTGGCCACCTCGATGATAAAATAATAATATCAGAATTCTTTAAAACATCATATCCAGGTGGAAATAATTTAACCTTTTCTTTACAGTTGTGTGGAAATTTAAAAAAATTTTTAATAAATTGAGTAATTTTTTCGTATATGGCTACATCTTTAAAACAATAAAAATAGTCATAGCTTAAAAACTCCAAATCTAATTTAGAAAATTCATTATTTATGTTTAAAGAATTATAAAGGTCACCTGCATGACTATCACCCCAAATTAATACTTTAATTGGTTTATAATTATTGTTAAAATAATTTTTTTTAGTAACGCGAATTAAAGCATCCCTTTCAAAGTTTTCTATGATTTTCATTTCTTCTTTCATTTTTTTGATTGTATTTTGCTTGTTTTGACTCAGTTTGGTAAACTTATTTGTTGTAACAAAATAATTTGAAATTAAAATAATAGACAATAAACTTAAAATAAAAATTATTATCATTTTTTTTGTTGATACTATAAACCTATTATTAACTTTTTTCCTAAAGGGTAGCTCAATAAACTGATATGTAAAAAATGAAATAATTATTGTAACAAAAATTAGTAAAATTTTTTCCAGATCGTGCAAAGGTTCAAGTTTTATATATTTATATAAAGTAATTAATGGCCAATGAACTAGGTATAAGGAATAACTTATCTTACCAAAGAATATAAAAAATCTATTTATAAATATTTCCTTAAAAATGATTAATTTACCACCCGTAATTAATATTAGAGCAGCCCCCACACAAGGTACTAATGCATTAATTCCTGGGAAAATACTTTTTTCAGAAAAACCCACTGATGAAGATATTATTATCAGCATTCCAATAAAAAAATATGAATCGTTGGATTTAATTTTAACTTGATCTTTAATTAAATAGATTATTGAACCAATGGCAAACTCAAATAACCGAAATAAAGTAAAATAAAAATACCCAGTTGTTCTTTCAGAAAATATTGTAGATAAAAATAAACTTAGTAGAAAAATTAGTGAGACAAAAAATATAATTTTTTTTTTAAAAAGCTTAAAAATTGTAAATGTTATAATTGGCCAAATAATATAAAATTGTAGTTCTACCGATAAACTCCATGTATGTAATAACGGTTTGAAATATTTATTATAATCGAAATAACCAAACTCATACCAAAAAAAAAAATTTGAATATGCTGTGGCAGCAGAAATACCAGATTTTGTAATTCTATTAAAATGATCTGGACTAAGTACAAAATAACACAATATTATAACAATAAATATAGTTGAATATAATGCTGGAATAATTCTTCTAATTCTTCTTGTGCAAAACTCTATAAATGAAAATCTATTATTTCTGATATCTTTAATAACTAAATTTGTAATAAGATATCCACTAATTACAAAAAAAACATCAACGCCAATAAAACCACCTTTAACAATGAATAAATCAAAATGGAATAAAATTACTAAAAATACAGCTACAGCTCTTAGACAGTCAATTTCAGGTTTATAATCTATTATTGATGTTTTAGACATTGGTTAAATTTTTTTTAGTATTCTTTATATTTATAATACTATTTTATATTTTATAATGAAAAATTTTTATTATAAATAAAGTTAATTTATCTATTTTGATAAATGATAAAAATCTATTTCTATACTTAAACAAAATATATTTATGGAAAATATTTTTAATATTTTTTTTCTTAACTTTTGGATATTCAGGAAATTCTTCTAAATCGGCAACATTTGAGCCTCTCGAACAATCTGGAGTTTGATAACTTACTCTTAACATTATTCTATTTTCAGAATTACAAAATCCTCCTTTGTGGTATTTTGTAAAACTATCAATAAAAATTCCAGTTCCACTTTTGCCAATTAAAGCTCCAATATCTTGTTGATTATAGTGTTTTGAAAATTCCTCTAAAGTAACTTTATTTCTTTCCCCTGGGAGTGCATTTTTAATAACATTCTTAATTTTACAAAAAACTCCTAATCTATTTTTAGTTTTAAGAAAACTAAGTGGTCCATTATTCATATTAATGTCAGATATTGCTAAAAAAATATCCAAACTCTTGTATCCAAAATCATCTTTATGCCAAAGCTGTGCTCCTTGGGCTTTATCATTAGCTGGTATATTTAAGTAAACGGTTATTTTTTTTATAACAGGCAAAACTTTCAAATATTTGATTGCTGTAACTAAATTTTTTTCTGATAGTGCAAATTTCATTATTTCATCTTTAATATCGTCAGGTAATAGAGGGAACAAACCTATACGGTAATTATCAAATTGATTTTTTGAAGGGTCAATTTGTTTTTTTTTTAATTTTAGCTCTTCTATTAATTTATTAATAAAATCATCATTGATAACATTTTTTACTTTTTTTGCTATTTGTTGAAACTCAGGGCTGTCTTCTATTAATTGTGAAGATTCATATTTATTAATTTTATAAAAATTTTTTTTTTTAAATAAATAAATAAGAGCTAATAATCGTCCTTGAAAATTGATTATATAAACCCATATAAAATCAAATATTGGTATAAATAAAAATCTTAAAAATAAATACCAAAGCATAGTCTGTTTAATTAAAATTGATTTTAATTTTAGATTTTGAATAATTGAAGTCAAAGCTGCTATCTCCAGATTTAATAATTTATTACTTGAATAAACTCTCTTTTTTTTCTTATAAACTATTTTTCTTTGTAATTGAACTTTTTTTGTTAAAGAAAATATCTATATTTTCATTAAGCTTTTAATGCTTTTTTAAGAATACGATTATCTAAATTACAATCTTTATAACCTCTTTTTATAACATTTAAATAACGCTCTGTCGGATAAGCAAATAAAGTTTTTTTAACCATTGTGTAGGTCATTACCTTTTTACCATAATGACTAAAAAAATATTTTTTATATAAAATTGGATAGTCTTCATAAATATCTAGCTTTCTTTCATCACTTTTTGATATTTCAAATAAAGCTCCTGGTACAATTGAATTTTTTTTAGGTTCTATATCTGCTGCTCTATATTTGCTTCTAAAAGTTAATTTAAAATTACTTAAATTAATTTTCTTTAAAAAGGCACTGTCCTTACATCTTCTTTTCATTTGAAAATGATTTAAATTACTACCGTAAGCAAAATAAAGCATTTAACTATCTGACAACTACTTCTATTTTTTTTTGATTAACAAACTCTAATATTTTAGAACTACACTTATCAATTTTAAGTTGGTCTTCAGATCGTATTACTATTGATACACCTAGTTTGCCTGCTTGAAAAAAGGGATAACTTCCAATTTCAACATCCTTATTATCATCCTGGACACTACTTAAAGATTTCGCAATTTCACTTTCAACAGTTTTTAAACTTATTGTGTGGCTTAATATTGGGTCTCCCCCTATTATTTTATTTTTTAATCCTCCTAACATTGATTTTAAAATTGAAGGAACACCTGGTAAGCAAAAAACATTTTCAACATTAAATCCTGGTGCACCACTTGTTGGATTTAATATTAAATTAGCATTATGTGGCATCCATACCATTTTTTGTCTACCCTCATTAAACTCACCTACTTTGTAATAAGCTTCTAATATTTTAAAAGCTTCTTTGTGAATTTCATATTCAAGATTAAATGCTTTTGAAATAGATTGTGCAGTAATATCATCATGCGTTGGGCCAATGCCACCAGTGGTAAACACGTAATTATTAACCTTTCTTAAATGATTAACAGTATCTATAATTGTACTCTCTATATCGGGTATAACTCTCACTTCACTAACCTTAACACCAATTGAGTTTAACCATAGTGCGATTGTGCTAGTATTAGTGTCTTGTGTTCTTCCAGATAGGATTTCATTGCCAATAATAAGTATTGCAGCATTAAATTTTGTATTTTGATTCATTATTAAATATATAATTTAAATATGAAATTTACCAAACCTTTAATTAAAGGCAAACTTATCAAACGATATAAGAGATTTTTTACAGACGTTAAAATTGGTAAGAAAATTGTTACAGCACATTGTCCTAATACTGGGTCAATGAAGGGTTTATTAGATGAGGGGAATGAAGTTTTTATTTCTAAAAATGATGATCCTAAAAGAAAATTAAAATACACATTAGAAATTATTAAAGTTAAGAAAAAATTAGTAGGTGTTAATACTCATTTTGCAAATAAAATTGCTTATCATGGCTTATCAAATAACCTCATTAAGGAAGTTGTGAACAATGACCATATTAAACCCGAAGTTTTCTTCAACAAAGAGACAAGATTTGATTTTTTAATTGAAAAAGATAAACAAAAAATCTTTGTTGAAGTAAAAAATGTCACTTTATTTAGAGATAAAAAAATTGCTGAATTTCCAGATTCAGTTACTTCTAGAGGTTCTAAACATTTAAAAACCCTTATAGAGGCTCTTAAAAAAGGTTATAAATCTTATCTACTATTCTTAGTACAAATACATGGTGTTAATAATTTTAAAATAGCAAAAGATATTGATAAAGAGTATTATGAAAATTATTTACTTGCAAAAAAAGCAGGAGTTAAATTTTTAGCTTATCGTTGTAAGATAAGTTCAAAAAAAATAGAAATTGAAAAAAAATTAAAAATTCTTTCATAAATTTAAAGTTTTTTTGTAAATTTTAAATCAATTAAATTAGTTCTTCTTTCTATTATATGGCTACTGCTAGTGTGTAAATCACTCTCATGATTTATAGTGCAAATATCTAAACAGGTAGAATTTTACCCTTAATATTTCATGTTCAGACCAATGTTCATTGTTCTAGGCATTCCAGAATAATCTAGTGCGTTCTCATAATTTTTATCAAATACATTTTTAAGTGAGAAGTTAAATTTTAAACCTTCACCAATTTTATAAGAGCTTGCTAAATCAAGTAATAAATATTCATCAAGAATTTGATCTCTAAAACTATAATCTGTTCCACCATAATCTCTAGTTCGTCCTTTATATGTTAATAATAAAGAACTATTTAGATCTTTGTTAATTTGATAATTAATTTTTGAACTGATAGCATGTAAAGGCACACGAACCATTGCACTGTCAATAGGTCCATTGTTTAAATCAAGACAAGATGTATATCCAAAAGCATCTTTTTTTGGTTTATCACAATCCATACCTGAATAAGATTTTGTTAGAGTGTAATTAAACCCAATATTTAATTTTTTATTATCAGTCCAGTTTGTTGCTAACTCAATACCTTTACTTTTATTTTCTGCACCGGGTACATTATCTTGAAAAAAAGTGTTGTTTGATCCCATTATTGGATCTTCAACAAGAATATCAAAGTAAGTAATATTAAAACCTAGATCTAGAGTATTAAAATAAGTTTCATAGCCGATATCAAAACTTGTAGTCTTTTCAGCATTTATCATATCCGCAACTTGATTTGACCATCCATACTGACCAGATTCATATAAAGCTGGAAATAAAAAACCAGTTCCATAAGATGATCTAATCTTGCTATTACGACCTAAATCATAAGCTCCTGTAACTCTGTATGATTGTTCATCTCCAGCAGTAGTGTGTATATCGTTTCTACCTCCAATAGTTGCATAGATATTTTCATATGGTCTAAACTGATAATCTACATACTGAGAATGAATTTCTTCATCTGTTGTTTTTACAAGGCCTGGATCTGTTGGAAATTTTCCTTTAAAAAATTCTATATCTGATCCATAAACTATTTTATTATCTAAGTTAAAATTATATTCACCTAAGTAAGTAAACATATTCTTAAATCCCTCGTAAGTACTTTCTCTACCAGTATACTTAGTTATCATTCTTGATGTAGCAGATTTACTTATCCCAAAAGTATTCTTAAAGTTATTGTTAATATTTTTAAATTTAAAACTATAATGAGCCTCAAAGTTATCTGATGAATTTTTAGTATCATCTCTTCCAGCTGTGGGTTCATCATATTTTAAATAACTATCTTTTAAAGTTAAGGAATTTTCGATTGTATTATTTTCTGAAATTTTATAACCATAATTTGCTACTAGACTATTGTTTTCATAAGGATCGTCCTCAGTATCATTACTCATGGCTGAGATGCCATCAGTTGAATAATAATTAAAACCCATATAATAATTTTGTTTTTCGTTCGCTCCATCAATTGAATAAAAAACATCTTGCGTATTATTTTCACCTGCTCTTACAATAGCATCTTGATGCTTGCCTATTTTACCTTTTTTAGTAAAAATATTAATTGTTCCACCGACAGCACCATTCCCATATAGTGAGCTTTGGCTACCTTTCAAAATTTCAATTCTATCGATTGAATCTTTGAATAAACCCTCAGCATAAAATGCATTATCAGGGGCTGATGGGTCATACATTTTTACACCATCTATATAAATTGTTGAATAACGCTTAGGTAAACCTCTCATTTGAATACCAGCATTAGTTCCCTTTCCACCTAGCTGAAAAATATTTAATCCTTGTACTTCACTATCCAAAAGTTCTATTAAAGACGAGCCTGAAGAATTTTCAATTGTTTCAGAATCAATAATAGTTACTTGGCTACCAACTGAACTATATGACTGGGGAGTTTTTCCAGCTGAAATTACAATTATAGGAATTTCCTTTGAAAAAACTGATTTCGAAAATAAAATTATACATAAAAATACTAAAGACCTTAACATCATTTGACTCATCCATTTGTTAACTTCATAAAATATATGAAGCTAGTTAATTTAATGCCGATGCTAATTAAAATTGTAGAACTAGACTTTTCCTGGCCATTGTTCAACAGCGGACTATATTGGGTGGCACTCGGACTTTACCGTTGCAGGAACAGTTAATGATATAAACATTAATTCCCCACCAAGATTCAATACGATTAAATAATTAACTCTCTATGACTAAATGTCAATTGCTATTTTTAATGAAAAATAAAATAATATGGTCTTAGTGCTTGTGCCTTGTCTTAGTGCTTGTAATTTTTTTTCAATTCAATATAGTTTTTTTGTGAATTATTTAAAAATTAGTATAGGTATTTTTTTAGCATTAGCTGCTAGCCGTTTTATTCCTCATCCACCAAATTTTACTAGCTTAATGGCTTTAAGCTTTTATGTACCAGCATTATTAGGAATTAGATATTTGCCTGCATTAATACTCAGCTTTCTAATAACAGATTTATTTATTGGATTTCATGGTGTTACACTTTTTACTTGGGGTAGTGTTATTCTCATAGGATTATCTGCAAAATTTTTTCTTATAAGTAAACTAACTAGAATTATGGGTGCTTTGACAGGTGCTGTTATTTTCTTTGTAATCACTAACTTTGGTGTCTTCTCTCTAGGATCGTATGGCTACACAATTGAAGGATTAATGGCTTGTTACACACTTGCTCTACCATTTTTTGGTAGCACATTAGTATCTACTATTTTATTTTCAGCTATTATTGAAACTGCTCTAGGAAGTAAAATATTTCTAAAAAAGTTTTTTAGTTCAGATTTCAAAGTGTTGAAAACTTTAAGATAGCTAAAGATATTGATACAGAATATTATAAAATTATTTACTTGCAAAAAAACAGGTGTTAAATTTTTAGCATATCGTTGCCAGTTAAACCCTCAAGAAATTAAAATTGAAAAAAAACTTAAAATAGTTCAATAGTAAGCTAAGATTTGACTAAACTGTTTTTTTTAAACCAACTACAATTGACGTCATATTTTTTTTTATTTTAAAAAAGTTTTTAATTTTTTTGTTATTTCCATATATTCCTTTTTGATCACCTGGCGTACTTTTTATTACAGATATTTTAGGATTTTTATTCTTAATTTCAAAAATCTTTTTTATTAAATCTTTTACATATGTTTTTTTAGATGTGCATACATTAAATATATTATAACTTTTGTTTCTTATTGCCATGCACTTTTTAATTAAATAAACCACGTCATCAATAAAAATAAAATCTCTAAACCTGTTTAATTTTCCCTTAACTACAACTTTATTATTTTTATTAATTTGATTCAAATAAATTCCAACCATACCATGTTTTGTATTTTTTTTATCAGACCCAGGTCCATAGACATTAAATAACCGTAACACTACTTTTGTGGTATGTGGTAATGAATAAAACTTTATATATTCTTCAGATGTAAGTTTACTAATACCATAATAAGATATAGGAATAGTTTTATCTTTTTCTCTTACATTTTTATTTAAATCTCCATAAACGCACATGCTACTTGAAAAAATAAAATTCTTAATTTTTTTTTCTTTTACAAATTTCAATACATTTAAAGTAGATATTATATTTGAATTGGCATCACTAACAGGGTCATCAAATGAAGCTTCTACAGAACTTACTCCTGCTAAATGAACAACATAATCAAAACTATACTTCTTTAATTTTTCAAAAGTTGAAAAATTTTTACAGTTACCCTTAAATAAATGTACATTTTTGGGGAACTTTTTATTATATCCAGTTGAAAAATTATCAATAACAAAAATGTTAAACTTAGATTTACATAGTTCTTTAATTAGTGAAAATCCAATAAAGCCAGCCCCTCCTGTTATAAGGATATTTTTAAATTTATTTTTCATTTATTGTTTCCTTATTCCAGGTTTGAATTTCGGCATGTTTTGCAAAATTAATATCAGTCGTTATTAGTCTTGATAGATATTTTTTTTTTAAACTTAAAATTAATTTTCTATCAACAATAGATCTTTTATCATATCTGTTTTTATTATTATAAAGGTGAGTTCCTTTTGACATTCCAATTCCAGATATAACAATTTTACTTTCTGGGTGTTTTTTTAAGGCATATAAAATAGAGAAGAAGCCTGTAGATACACCATTTAATAATCCGTATCTAAAACATTTATACATATGTTTGAATTTATTCATAGTTTCATTTTCATAGTATGTTTCTTTGATTATAATATCTAAAATATTTTTTTTAAAAAAAAAAGATTGAAAAAATAAACCTCTATAATTTGTAAAGAAAGAATATTTGGTTGTATTTGGAAAATTATAATTTGATATATCTATTTTTCCCGATCTACAAATTAATTCTTCTGGTTTTGAATCTAGCACTCTCCGCTGCACTTCCATGTTTCTTTCAAATTCTTTACCACCCACAATAGAAATCAACCTCGATTTCAGGGTAAAATTTTTTATAATATGCGCCTATCTCGGATGCCCCATTTGCAGCATAAATGTTACTAACTTCAATTAAAGGAATTTTTGAATTTGGTTTTGAGCCAAATACCAATATGTATTTATCTTTTTCTAACATTTGATAATCTTTTTTTTAATATTTTTTCAGCTTTTCTAACATCTTCTACCTCATCAACAGCAACAGAAGAAGAGTTAAGCTTAATCATCTTAATCTTAATATCTAAATCAAAAAATCTTAAAATTTCTATATCTTCAGCTTCTTCAACCAGACCTTTTTTCTTTTTTAAATAAAACTTACTTAGTTCTTTTTTATTAAAAGCATAAATACAGACCTGTTTGAAGTAACTCGAATTTTTAACTTTTTTCTTATTGCCAGGTACAAGAGACCTTGACATGTAAATTAATTCTTTATTTTGATTGACTACAACTTTAGGTAAATTTGCACTAGATGGATTTTCATAACTATGAATTTTATCATAACCACAAATAACGTGATTGGGGTATTTTATTTTTGCATTAATAATTTTTTTTATATCATTAGGATTAATAGTTGGTTCGTCTCCCTGAACATTAACATAAATCTTTGATTTTATTTTTTTTGATGCTTCTGCGACTTTATCTGTGCCCGTTAGACATTTAGATGAAGTCATCAAAACTTTATATTTTGCTTTTTTTACTACTTTTGAAATTTTGTTATTATCTGTTGCAATATAAAGGTCTTTTTTATTAACCACTTCTGAACAAATGTCTGCAACGCGCAAGACCATTTCACGATTCAAAATCTTAACTAATGGTTTTCCTTTATAGCGACTTGATCCATATCTTGCTGGTATTATGATTACTTTTTTCATTTTTTGTCACTCCTACAAGTATTAAATACTTTTAATAAATCTTATTTTGTAGTTTGTGGGTGTTAAAGTATATAAGGCTTTTGCTTTATTTTCTAATCGATAATTTTGAAATAATTCATTCATTTGAAATTTTTTTGGACTATCTGAAGTATATCCATCCAAACCTGCTAGGAATATTTTTTTTGCTTGACCACTAGTACAAATTCCAAGCGCATAAGTGATTGCTAAAGAATTTGGCAAAACAGCATAGTTTTTTTCAAATTTAAACTTATTATTTTTGACCTGAAGACCAAAATTTAAAACATTTTTAAATTTAATCTTAGATTTTACATTTTTGGAAAAACTTGAATATGGAGTTATCAATTTGTTATTAAATTTTTTATATTTATTGATATCAGAAAGTAATCTTAGTGTGTGACAAACAATATGTGCATCAATATATTTTTCTGCAAATGGCTTTATTGCATTTAATACAAAAACAACAGGCTTATGTTTTGTGATAAATCCAATTAATTTTTTTTTGTATTTAATTGTAGATTGACCTGGGCCAATTATAAGAACATTTTTTTTATTAACTAACAGAGATGGTTTCCAATTACCTTTGTTTACCTTTTTGTAGAAGTTTTTTCCCAAGGTAATAAGTTCTTTGCTGTACTTTCTACCTCCAGCTGTACTTAAATATTTTAAATTTGAATAAATATCATCTGGTCCAAAACTATCGTTATTTAACATCTCTTGAACAAAACTTGGGTGTATAGAATGAAGTCCTGCAAAATAATAAAATGGATTTGATCCCCATTTATATTTTTCTTTGAGTGGTTCAAAATAATTTTTGATTAAATTTAATAATTGAACATAATTTTCACTTTTTTCATTTTTTCTTTTTAATTCTAGAATTAAATATTCTGTTTTTGTATTACCTGGTCCTCTACCCATTCCTGTAACTGTACAATCTATCCAATCAACATTATTGTTAATCGCTTCAAGTGAGTTCTCTAATGCTATTCCCATATTGTCGTGTGTGTGTATGCCTGTTCGTCCTTTCCAATTTAATCTGATATCTTTAATAATCTTTTTTGTTTTTGAAGCATTTAAACTTCCTAAACTATCTGCAAAATATAAAATGTCTGCTTTAGATTTTTTAACTTTTAAAACTGTATTTTGAATTTCTTTAGTTGACAATTCAGGTATCTGCATAATGTTTACACCAACTTGATATCCGGATTTCTTTAACCAATTTACTAATGGTATAATTGCTTGAACTTCATGATGATGACATGCAATTCTAACTACTGAAATTACTGAATTTTTTTTAGGTTGAAAAATACTTTTTGCTGAGGTTGTTATATCACTCTGATTTATAAAATCTGCTGCATTTACCATCACCCCAATTTTTAAACCTTTTGGAATTTTTAGACTTTTTAAAAAACTTTCTTCAGAATAAGCTGTGGGTCCTTTTGTTTTTACTTTGTCTATAAATCTAAAACCTATTTCAACACAATCTACTTTAATGATATCCATTACCCTTAGGTATTCGTTAATTAAATCTTTTTCAAAATACCAGTTATTGTAATAACCACCATCTCTTAGTGTGCAGTCTAAAATATTTAATTTATTTTTTTTCATAATTAAGATATAGAGTGTACTCTTCTATCAGAATTTATATAATTATTAACTGAGATATTTCAAAATAGATATTACATATGAATGAATATTCAGAAAAATTTGAAAAAATGCGAATTGCTGGCAATCTTGCAGCAAGAACTCTTGATATGCTTTCAGATTATATTAAACCAGGGGTGACTACAGAATTTATAGACAAGTTGGGTTATGAATTTATAAGAGATAATGGTGGATACTCAGCGCCTCTTTATTACAGGGGTTTTAAAAAATCATTATGTACATCTTTAAATCATGTTGTTTGTCATGGTATTCCCTCTGATAGAGTTTTAATTGAAGGTGATGCATTAAATGTTGATGTAACTGCTATAGTTGATGAACATTATGGTGATACTAGTAGAATGTTTTGTGCTGGGAAAACTCCAGTTAAGGTTAACAATTTAATTGATGCTACTTACGAGTCTATGATGAGAGCGATAAATTTATTAAAACCAGGATTGAAACTTGGTGACATTGGTTATGAAATACAATCTTTTGTAGAAAAAAAAGGTTATTCGGTTGTGAGAGATTTTTGTGGCCACGGAATTAGTACCACATTTCATGAACCACCAAATATTTTACATTATGGTAGAAAAAATACAGGTATGGAACTTAGACCTGGTATGACTTTTACAATTGAACCGATGATAAATACAGGTGAATGGGACGTAAAAATGTTAAAAGATGGCTGGACAGCAGTTACAAAAGATAAATCTTTATCAGCACAATTTGAGCATACTCTAGGTATTACTGAAAATGGTTATGAAATCTTTACGGAATCTGCTAAAGGTTATTCTAAGCCCCCTTACTTATAATTAATGATTGAACGATATTCTAGAAAACAGCTTACTGACATTTGGTCAGAAGAAAACAAATACCAAATTTGGCTTGATGTAGAGGTTGCAGCCGCTGAAGCCATGGAGAAATTAGGTCAAATTCCAAAGGGTGTGGCCTCTGTTGTTAGAAAAAAAACTAAAATTAACGTTAAAAGAATTCACCAAATCGAGAATAAAGTTAAGCATGATGTAATTGCTTTTTTAACATCTGTTACTGAAAAAGCAGGAATTAAAGCAAGATACCTTCATCAAGGAATGACATCATCAGATGTATTAGATACCAGTTTAAATATTCAATTAGTTCAATCAGGTAAGATTTTACTTGGAGATATTGATCAAATTTTAAAAGTTTTAAAGAAACAGGCAAAAAAATATAAGTACACTCCTTGCATGGGTAGAAGTCATGGAATCCATGCAGAGCCTATTACTTTTGGTCTAAAACTTGCTTCATTTTATGAGGAATTTAAAAGAAATAGAAAAAGATTAGTTGATGCTATTGATGAAATTTCAACATGTGCAATCTCAGGTGCAGTTGGTACATTTGCTAATATTAATTCTAATGTAGAAAAACATGTTGCTAAGAAACTTGGACTAAAAGTTGAGCCCATATCAACTCAAGTTATACCAAGAGATAGGCATGCTTTCTATTTTTCTATTCTTGGAATTATTGCAGGATCAGTTGAAAGAGTTGCAATTGAAATTAGACATTTACAAAGAACAGAAGTTTATGAAGTACAAGAATTTTTTTCAAAAGATCAAAAAGGTTCATCAGCAATGCCTCACAAAAAAAACCCAATACTAAGTGAAAACTTAACGGGACTTGCAAGAATGGTTAGAAGTGCAGTTATCCCTGCCCTAGAAAATATTGCACTATGGCATGAAAGAGATATTTCTCATTCAAGTGTTGAAAGAAATATTGGTCCTGATGCTAACATAACTTTAGATTTTGCTTTGGCTAGGCTGAGTAACATTTTAGACAAGATGATTGTTTATCCAAAGAAAATGATTGAGAATTTAAATATTACTAAAGGTTTAATTTTCTCACAAGAAGTAATGTTGGAATTAACAAAGACTGGATTAAGTCGTGAACAATCTTACAAAATGGTTCAAAACTATGCAAAAAAATGTTTTGCTGAAAACCTAAATTTATTTGATGTTATTTCAAATGATGAATTTATAATGGCTAAAATTTCTTTAAAAAAATTAAAGTCTATATTTAATTATTCATCACATTTTAAAAATGTAGATTTAATCTTTAGAAGAGTTTTTAGATAATGAAAAAAGGTAAAAAATTATACGAAGGTAAGGCTAAAATAATTTACGCAACATCCGATAAAAATATAGTTATCCAATATTTTAAAGATGATGCAACAGCTTTTAATAACTTAAAGAAATCAACCATTGAAGGTAAAGGTGTTTTAAACAATAGAATATCTGAACATATTTTATCCAACTTAACTCAAATTGGTATTAAAAATCATCTAATTAAAAGATTAAATATGAGAGAACAAATTATTAAATTAGTAGAGATTATTCCTATTGAATTTATTGTTCGTAATGTTGCAACAGGCTCTATTACTAAAAGACTGGGTATTGAAGACGGAACAGTTTTAAAGCAGCCTCTATTAGAATATTGTTTAAAAGATGACAATTTAGGTGATCCACTTATTGCTGAAGAACATATATTAGCTTTTGATTGGGCTACAAAATCTGAATTAGAAAAAGTAAAAAAAATGATTCTAAGGATTAATGACTTTATGATTGGTATGTTTAGAGGTGTTGGAATTAAACTGATTGATTTTAAACTTGAGTTTGGAAGACTTAAAGAAAATGGAAAAAATGAGGTTATTTTAGCTGATGAAATTAGTCCCGACACTTGTAGATTATGGGACAGTGTTACAGATAAAAAACTTGATAAAGACAGGTTTCGTAAAGACTTGGGTGATTTAATACCTGCTTACACTGAGGTTGCTAAAAGACTTGGTATTTTTCATGAGCAATCAAACTTAAGTGCTGTTAATGTTACAAAATTAAGATCAGTTAAAAAAAGAAAATAATATGAAAATATCTGTAGTTATAACTCTTAAGAAAGATGTTTTAGACCCACAAGGTAAAGTTATTCACCAAACATTAGATGGTATGGGATTTGAAGGTATCAATGAAGTAAGGCAAGGCAAATATTTTGAAATTGATACAAAAGAAAACGATAAGAAAAAAGCTGAAGCAAAAGTTGAAGAGATGTGTAAAAAACTTTTAGCAAATTTAGTAATAGAAGACTTTAAAATTATTGGATCACAATAATAAATAATGCATTCATCCGTAATAACCTTTCCTGGATCTAATTGTGACAGAGACATAGATGTCGCATTAAAAAAATTTGGCTTTAAAAACAAAATGGTTTGGCATGATGATGTTGAACTTCCAAAAAGTGATTTAGTAGTTTTACCAGGTGGTTTTTCGTATGGTGACTATCTTAGATGTGGGAGCATGGCCTCAAAATCAAAAATTATGAAATCTGTTATAAACTTTGCCCAAGGTGGTGGTAAAGTTATGGGTATCTGTAATGGTTTTCAAATTTTAGTTGAAACTGGTTTACTGCCAGGAGTTTTGCTTAGAAATAAATACTTAGAATTTATTTGCAAAAACGTTTTTGTAAAAGCTAACAATAAAGATAACTCTTATTTTAAAGATGATAAAAAAGACGTCTATGAGTTTCATATAGCTCATAATGAAGGTAATTACTTTTGCTCTAAGGAGCAAATTAAAGAAATTAACAATAATGATCAGATAGCTTTATTTTATTCAGATAAAAATGGAAATATTAATGAGCAATCTAATCCCAACGGTTCATTACAAAATATAGCCGGTATATTTAATAAGCAAAAAAATGTTATAGGGATGATGCCCCACCCTGAAAGAATGATAAACTCTGCCCTATCGGGTGAAGACGGTTCAATATTTTTTAAAAACTTAATTAATAATTTAAAATAATGATAGTTAACGAACAACTTGCAATTGATCATGGATTAAAAAAAGATGAATATAAAAAAATCTGTGATTTATTAAAAAGAGTTCCTAACATTACCGAACTAGGTATTTTCTCTGCAATGTGGAATGAGCATTGCTCTTATAAATCTTCAAGGTTTCATCTTAAAAACTTACCTACTAAAGGAAAAAATATAATTCAAGGACCTGGAGAGAATGCTGGTGTTATTGATATTGGTGATGATGATGCAATTGTGTTTAAAATCGAAAGTCATAATCACCCTTCATTTATTGAACCCTACCAAGGTGCAGCAACTGGTGTTGGTGGAATTATGAGAGATATATTTACAATGGGAGCAAGACCAATAGCTAATTTAAACTCAATTCATTTTGGCTCACCTCAGCACAAAAAAACTAAAAATTTATTACGTGGCGTTGTTCACGGTATAGGTGGATATGGTAATTGCATGGGCGTTCCAACGATTGCTGGCCAAACTAGTTTTGACGAGTCTTATAATGGTAATATTTTGGTAAATGCCATGACCTTAGGTCTTGTCAAAAAAGATAAGATTTTTTACTCGAAAGCTACAGGTTTAGGAAAGCCTGTAATATATGTTGGTTCAAAAACAGGAAGAGATGGAATTCATGGTGCTAGTATGGCGTCTGCTTCTTTTGATGATAAGATTGAAGAAAAAAAACCAACCGTTCAAGTTGGAGATCCCTTTGCTGAAAAACTATTATTGGAAGCCTGTTTAGAATTAATGGCAGGAGATTCTATAATAGCCATTCAAGATATGGGTGCTGCAGGATTAACTTCTTCAAGTATTGAGATGGCTTCAAAAGGAAATTTAGGAATTGAGATCGATTTAAATAAAGTTCCTTGTAGAGAAACAAACATGACACCTTATGAAATTATGTTATCAGAAAGCCAAGAACGAATGCTTATTGTTCTAGAGAATGGCAAAGAGGTAATGGCTAAAAAAATATTTGATAAATGGAATTTAGACTTTGCTGTAATTGGTAAAACTACAAAAAGTAAAAAAATTGAACTTTATTTTAATGAAGAAAAAGTAGCAGATATTCCTGTTAATACATTAGTTGAGAACTCCCCTATGTATAACCGGAAATGGAAAAAAGCTAAACTACCTAAAAGAATTAAAATTGAGAAAGAGCTATTTAAAACTCTAAAAGTTAAAAATGTTTTAAACAAAATATTATCCAATCCAAACATATGTAGCAAAGAATGGATTTGGCAACAATACGATCATACAGTTATGGGTGATACTATTCAAAAACCTGGGGGAGATGCTGGTGTAGTTAGAGTTCATGGTACCAATAAAGCTGTTGCTGCATCTGTTGATTCATCTGCTGTATATTGTTGGGCTCATCCTTTAAGCGGTGGAAAACAAATTGCTTGTGAAAGTTGGAGAAACTTAATTTCAGTTGGTGCAAAACCAATTGCTATTACTAACTGTTTAAATTTTGGTAGTCCTGAAAATGAAGAAAATATGGGTGAGTTTGTTGAGTGTGTTCAGGGTCTAGGCGAAGCAAGTGCTTACTTGGAATTCCCAGTTGTATCTGGAAATGTTTCTTTCTACAATCAAACTAAGGATATTGGTATTAAACCTACTCCTGTAATTGGGGGTGTTGGTTTAATTAAAGATTACCAAAACATGGTTACAATGGACTTAAAAAAAGTTGATAATATACTTTTAGTTATAGGTAAAACTGAAGGTCACCTGGATCAAAGCTTATTTGCAAGAGATATTTTAAATGAAAAAAATGGACCTCCTCCTGAAATTAATCTTTTTAATGAAAAGAATAATGGTGAAACAATATTAAAGCTTATTGATAAAAAATTTATTAAGTCAGCACATGATGTCTCTTTAGGAGGTGTAATTACAGCTCTTTCTAAAATGTGTATTAAAGGTAAAAAAGGTGTAACACTTAAAAAGCCAAATTACTTAATTAATCAGTTTGAATATTTATTTGGTGAAGACCAAGGAAGATATATTGTAGAAATTAGTAAAGATGATCTAGAAAATGTTACTAAGATACTTCAAGAAAACTCAGTATATTTTGATGAACTAGGATCAGTAAATGATGATAGTTTAATAATTGATGAAAAGACAAAAATATCAATTGACGATTTGATTAAATCACATACAAACTGGTTAACTAACTACATGGACAATTAAAATGGCAATGGATTTAAAAGAAATTGAAACACTGATTAAAGAAGCTTTGCCAGATGCTATAATAGAAATTCAAGACTTAGCGGGAGATAGCAATCACTACTCAGCAACAATTACTTCAAGTAAATTTTCTGGAAAAAGCAAAATTGAGCAACACAAGATGGTGTACAATTCTTTAAAAGGAAAAATGGGCAACGAACTACACGCATTAGCAATTAAAACAAAGGAGCAATAATGGACGATAACACAAAAAATTTAATTCAAAGTCATATTGATGCAAACGAAGTATGTTTATTTATGAAAGGAACACCAGATGCTCCTCAGTGTGGATTTTCTATGGCTGTATCAAACATGTTAAAAATTTTAGAAGTAAATTATAAGGGAATCAATGTTTTAGAAGTCTCAACCTTTAAGAGAAGGTATAAAAGAATTTAGTGACTGGCCTACTATTCCACAAGTTTACATTAAAGGTGAATTTGTTGGTGGCTGTGACATCGTTAAAGAAATGTATGAAAACGGGGAACTCAAGAAAGTACTTGAGGGTAAAGGAATTAATTTTAAGAAATAATCTATTACTTATAAATATAATCTCTAGTAGTGGGTGTTGAGATATAGTTTTTTGTTAGTTGGAATTGATAAACCACTTGGTCTCCCCATTTAAAAGCACTTTCACAACTAGCTAAATAAAACTCCCACATTCTAAAAAATTTTTCATCAAACATATTGATTATTTGGATTTTGTTTTTTATGCAATTTTCTTTCCAGTGTCTTAGAGTATGAGAATAATGTAATTTAAGAACCTCTATATCTGATATAATTAATCCAGCTTTCTCTATAGGTGTTACTACTTCACTTAGGCTAGGCGTGTAACCACCTGGAAAAATATACTTAGTTATCCATGGATGTGGGTCTCTAGGAGGATTAACTGAACCAATAGTATGCACCAAAGAAATACCATCATCATTAAGCAACTTATCAATTTGTTTAAAAAAATTTTTATAAAACTTCCTGCCCACATGCTCAAACATTCCAACACTTACAATTCTATCAAACTTTTCATCTAGCTGGCGGTAATCTATTAGTTTAAAGACAACTTGATTTTCCAAATTAAGCACTTTAGCCTTTTTAACACAATAGTTAAACTGATTTTCAGATAAAGTAATTCCAGTAACTTCACAATTTGTACTTTTTGCAATATCAATAGCTAAAGATCCCCAGCCACAACCTATATCAAGAACTTTTTGATTTGGCTTTATATTTAGTTTTTTTATTATGTGTTGTATTTTATTATTTTGAGCATCTTTTAAAGTATCATTTTCATTTTTAAAATATCCACACGAGTATTGTTTTTTAGGATCTAAAAATAAGCTGTATAAATCATCTGAAATATCATAATGATGAGCAACGTTCATTTTAGATTTTTTTACAAAATTAAAGTTTGTTAAATATCTATAAGAACCATAAAATTTATTTATCAACATACTAAAAAAATTTAACTCACCTCTTCCTACATTCTTAAGTGCTATATCTAAGAAATCAGTCAAACTTCCGTTCTCAATTTTTATATCTCCATTAGAATAAGCTTCACCAAAATATAAATCTGGACGAAAAAATAATTTATAATGCAACTTCTTATCTAAAATCTTAACTGTAATTGGAATATTATTTTTTGGTGTGCCTATTATATATTTATTTGAATTTGCATCGATTAATAAAAAACCATCTTTGTTGAATAATTTGTTTAAATATCTTGCTAGTAGCATTTAAAATTTCATAAAAAGTTTTTTCATGAGATAAATATATGCTGAAATTATACATAATTCACTCTGGATTATTTAGCTATTTTACTAGATTTTTAATAATAAAAATGAATAAAGTATTTTAAAAAATGAATTTTTATTATCTAGAGTAATATTCAATTACCAGATTAGGCTCCATCACAACTGGATAAGGAACTTCGTCAAACTTGGGTGTTCTAACGAAAGTAACTTTCTTATTTTTCTCATCTAGATGAATATATTCTGGAGTTTCTCTTTCTTTGTTTGCTAAAGCGATATCAATGAAAGCTAATTGTTTAGATTTATCTCTAATTTCAATTATGTCTTCTTCTTTAACCATATAGCTAGAAATATTAACTTTTTTACCATTAACTCTTACGTGACCATGGTTAATAAGTTGTCTTGCAGAAAATACTGTTGTTGAAAATCTTGCTCTATAAACTACTGAATCTAATCTTCTCTCAAGTAATCCAATTAAATTTTCACCAGTATCTCCTTTTAACATGGTAGCTTTCTTGTAAATATTTCTGAATTGTCTTTCGTTAATGTTACCGTAGTAACCTTTTAATTTTTGCTTAGCTTGTAGCTGAATTCCGTAATCAGATGGTTTTCCTTTTCTGCCTTGTCCGTGTTGTCCAGGACCGTAATCTCTTTTATTAAAAGGACTTTTAGGTCTTCCCCATAGGTTAATTTTTAACCTTCTATCTATTTTATGTTTAGCGCTTATTCTTTTTGTCATTTGATAAGAGGGTTTATAAACTTACTCATTATTTTGTCAATCAACCTTTTTTGGACAAGCTTGCGAATACACTCGATAAAATACGTGTTTCCTTCTCAGAAAGCTCCATTTTAGAAAAGATGCTTCTTAAGTTTTCGAGCATGATAGATCTCTTCTCTAAAGGCTTAAAAAAGTGTTTTTCCTCTAATTTTTTGATGCATAAGTTGGTCATTGCTTGAATATCTTTCTTACTAGCTACTTTTACTTTTTTTGATTTTGAGTACTTTGCACCCTTTAGATTAATGATACTTGCGACTGTATGAGCAATAATAATGACACTATGAGACAGGTTTAAAGATTTAAAATCAGGATTAGTTGGGATTTGCATAGTGTAATTAGCATAACTAATCTCATTATTAGATAAACCAGACGCTTCGGAGCCAAATAAAAAAGCTATCTTTTTATTAAAATCAATTTTTTTTAAATCTTCTAGATTGATGTGTTTAATGTTTTTATTTCTAAACCTTGCAGACGTTGCAATAACGTAATCTACTTTTTTTACAGCAGATTCTAATGTTTCATGTATTTTAGCATTAATAATTAGATCTTTTGCACCAACTGAGGTTGCTAGAATTTTATCATTTGGGAAAATTGGTTTTGGTTTAATAATAACTAACTTTTTAAAGTTAAAGTTTTTAACAGCCCTAGCACAAGCTCCAATATTTTCAGATAATTGAGGTTGATGTAAAATAAATGAAATATTATTAAATGACATTAAAGACTTGCTGGAGCTTTATCTTTAAACAATTTATAATCTAAGCTATCAACCAATGCTTTAAATGAAGCGTCAATTATATTTGCTGAGACACCAATAGTGAACCAGTTTTTACCTTTTGAATCAGTGCTTTCTATTGAAACTCTAGTGATCGCTTCAGTACCTGTATTTAAAATTCTAACTTTATAATCTACTAATTTAAGATCTTTTAAATATTTTGAGTATTTGTTTAATCGATCCACGTTTTGTCTAATAGCATTATCTAATGCGTTAACAGGACCATTTCCTTCACCCGTACACATAATTTTTTCACCATCAACTTCGAGCTGTGCTTTAGCAGAAGAAATAATCACACCTGATGAATCTTTTTTGACAGAAACATCGTATTCTTTAATCAATATATATCTTGGTATTTTACCAATAATCCTTCTAGCTAATAATTCAAATGATGCATCAGCACCGTCATAACTGTAACCAATAAATTCTCTATCTTTCACTTCGTCTAAAAGTTTTTTAATTTTAGGATCACTCTCTTCTATTTCAATACCAATAGTTTTTAATCTTGAAATTATATTAGATTTTCCAGACTGATCAGAAACTACAATATTTCTAGAGTTTCCAACTTCTTCAGGATCAATATGCTCATATGTTTTTGGATCTTTTTGAACAGCTGATACATGAAGACCACCTTTATGGGAAAAAGCAGCAGCACCAACGTATGGAAGATGTTTGTTGGGTTTTCTGTTTAAAATTTCGTCTAATAATCTGGAGCATTGGGTTAAGTTTTTAATATTGTCTGGTTTAATTTTTAATTGAAACTTAGAAGAAAAATCATCTTTTAAAAAAAATGTTGGAATTAATGACATTAAATTAGCATTACCACATCTTTCACCTAAACCATTGATGGTTCCTTGTACTTGTCTAACACCAGCCCAAACTGCAGCTAAAGAATTAGCAACTGCATTACCTGTATCGTTGTGTGCATGTATGCCTAAATTTTTTCCAGGTATAGTTTTGGAAACTTCAGTTACTATTTTTGTAACCTCATGAGGTAAGGTTCCTCCATTAGTATCACATAAAACAATCCATCTTGCACCTTCATCAAATGCTGCTTTAAGGCATGATAAAGCATAATTTTGATTAGCTTTGTAGCCATCAAAAAAATGTTCTGCATCAAACATGAACTCTTTATTCTCTTTAACAAAATGTTTTGCTGTCTCTTTTATATTTTCTAAGTTTTCTTCATTAGAAATGCCAAGGGCTATATCAACATGAAAATCCCAAGACTTTCCCACAATACAAACTGCTGGCGTGTTTGAATTTAAAAGTGCTGATAGTCCTGGATCGTTATCTGCACTACGACCAGTTCTTTTTGTCATACCAAAAGATGTTAGTTTAGCATTATTAAATGAATGTTTTTTCTGAAAAAATTCAGTATCTGTAGGGTTTGCTCCTGGCCATCCGCCTTCAATATAATCAACACCTAAATTATCTAATGCTGAGGCAATTTTTATTTTATCGTCTATAGAAAAATCTACACCTTGTGTTTGTGCACCATCTCTTAACGTTGTATCAAATATAAAAAGTTGTTCTTTACTCATTTAAGTTTCCAAATTGTTTTACCATCTTTGTCTTCTATTAAAACCCCTTTATCTAAAAGCTTATTTCTAATGATATCAGCCTCTTTATAATTCTTGTCTTCTCTTGCTTTATTTCGAAGTTCAATCATTTTTAAAATATCATCTTCATTGATGGATGATTTTTTCTTTTTAAATTCAATCCATTCTTCTTTTGTTTTATTTAAAATACCAATAAAATTACAAGCTAATACAAATAAGCTTTTCTTCTCATTATTTCCCTTTAAAGCTTTCTCATAAAGTTGATGTAAATTTGCAATGTAGCCAGGTGTATTCAAATCATCATATAACGGAGATAAAATATCTTCATCTAAAACTGTCTTATCATTTACAGGTAAATAAACTTCGTACCATTTATCAATAGTGTTTTTGCAATCATCTAAGAGCTTTTCGTTCCAGTCTAATGGTTGTTTGTAGTGAGCACTTATAAGAGCAAGTTTTAAAACTTGTCCATCAACATTATCTTTAAAATCTTTAATCTTAAGTATGTTGCCAGTTGATTTAGCCATTTTTTCATTGGACATAGTAATAAATGCATTATGGATCCAATAATTAGCAAAAACTTTAGTATCATTAGCACATCTTGATTGTGCAATTTCATTTTCATGATGAGGGAAAATCAAATCAATTCCTCCACCGTGTATATCAAATACGTCTCCCAAATATTTCTTAGACATTGCAGAACATTCCAAATGCCAACCAGGTCTTCCTTTGCCCCAGGGTGAATCCCAAGAAGGCTCATCATCTTTAGAGGGTTTCCATAAAACAAAGTCTTCTGATTTTTTTTTGTTCTCCGAAACTTCAACTCTAGATCCTGCAATTAAATCTTCTAATTTTTTATTCGATAGTTTTCCATAATCTTCAAATTTACTGACTTCAAAATAAACATGGTTGTTTGCCTCGTAGGCAAAATCTTTTTCTATTAAAGATGATATCATTTTAATCATAAGATCAATATGATCTGTAGCTTTTGGTTGCTGTGTTGGGTTATCTAAGTTTAAATAATTACAATCATCATTAAAATCTTTAATAACACTGTTTGTTAGTTCAGATATTGAAACATTTTTTTCTTTTGCTGATTTAATTATTTTATCATCAACATCAGTAATATTTCTTGTATAATTTATTTTATCATGCCCATATTTTGATTTTAAAACTTTGTACAAAATATCAAAAACAACAAGAGGTCTAGCGTTACCAATATGTGGGTTGTCATAAACTGTTGGACCACAAACATACATTCCAATGTTTTCTTTATCTAATGGAACAAATTTTTCTTTTTTGTTACTTAGATTGTTTGTTAAAAAAATATCCTTATTCATTATCTTAGAATTATACTTTAATTATAGATTTGTTAATCTTTAAGATTAGTTGGGAATCTTGCAAACTGGGATTGGTTCCATTTTATGCAAGTTCATCTTTCTTATTTTTTCGTATTTTCCACGATTTATTGAATTAATATTATTCATGGCCTCTTCTAATTCTTCGTATTTAAGACCTAACTGACCTTCGTCGGTTCTGCCATCATCCCATAGTCCATCTGTTGGAGCAGCATCAATTATCTCTTGGAGGATGTTAATTGATTTTCCTATTTCCCATACTTCTGATTTATTACAATCTGCAATTGGAGAAATATCCACTCCACCATCTCCATATTTTGTGTAAAATCCAACACCAAAATCTTCAACTTTATTTCCAGTACCAACTACAATACCTTTGTTTGCAGCAGCTATTTGATAAAGAGTAGTCATTCTAATTCTTGCTCTAGAATTTGCCATTCCAAGTTCACTATCAAAATTAGATAACGTACTCTCAAATGTTTCAAATAATTTATTTAAATTTAGTGTGTGTGCTTCAACATTATCAAAATTTTTAACAAGCCATTCTTGATGTTTTAAACTTAAATCATGCTGTGATGATTTTTGTTTAATAGGCATTGATAAAACAATAGTTTTTATACCCGTCATTGCACTTAAGGTACTTGATACAGAAGAATCTATTCCTCCAGAAATTCCAATAACTAAAGATTGAGCCTTACTTGGCATCTTTTCCACATAATCTTTGATCCAATTACTTATAAATTGTGCTTTTTCTAATGGTTTCATTATTTAAAATTTAAACAAAATTGTATTTAATACAATGCTTTAAGATGCCGCTTTAATATTTTTTTTAGAATATGCCGCATTTTTTTTAATCTCATCAGAAATTAAAAAAGCTAACTCTAATGCTTGGTTAGCGTTAAGTCTTGGATCACAATGAGTGTGGTAACGGCTAGATAAATCTTGATCAGATATTTTCTGAGCACCACCTGTACATTCAGTAACGTCTTGACCAGTCATTTCAATGTGTAATCCACCTGCATAACTTCCTTCACTTTGGTGGCATTCAAAAACATTTTTTACTTCTTTTACAACACTACTAAAAGGTCTTGTTTTAAATCCAGTTGTAGCTTTAATTGTATTTCCATGACAAGGATCACATGACCATATTACATTTAAACCTTCTTTTTTAATTGCTCTAATTAATTTTGGTAAAAATTTAGAAACATTCTCGTGCCCAAATCTAGAAATTAAAGTTATTTTACCTTTTTCATTTGTTGGATTAATCTTATTACAAAGATTTATTAAGTCTTCAGCTTTTAATGTTGGTCCACATTTAATTCCAATTGGATTTTCAATTCCTCTACAGAATTCAACATGTCCACCATCTAATTGTCTGGTTCTATCTCCAATCCAAACAAAGTGCGCTGAGGTATCATGATATTCACCTGTAGTAGAATCTACTCTTGTCATAGCTTGCTCAAATGGAAGAAGTAAAGCTTCATGCGAAGTCCAAAAATTTACTGTTTTTAATCTTCTATTAAAATCAGAATTAATTCCACATGCATCCATGAATGCTAGGGCATCTGTTATTCTGTCTTCTAACTCTTTAAATCTTTTGCCTGCAGGTGTTTTTTTAATAAAACTTAAATTCCAAGTATGTACTTTTTTAAGGTCAGCAAAACCACCGTGCGAGAAAGCTCTTATAAGGTTAAGTGTAGATGCAGACTGAGAATAAGCTTTGAAAAGTCTTTTTGGGTCTGGAACTCTTGATTTTTCATTAAATTCCATTCCATTAATATTATCTCCTAAATAACTAGGTAATTCAACACCATCAATATTTTCAACAGGAGAACTTCTTGGTTTTGAAAATTGGCCAGCAATTCTTCCAAGTTTAATAACTGGTAATGAAGCAGAGTAAGTAAGTACAAGTGACATTTGAAGTATTAACTTAAATGTATCTCTAATATTGTCAGGGTGAAATTCTGCAAAACTTTCTGCACAATCTCCACCTTGTAATAAAAAAGCTTTTCCATCAACAACATCTGCAAGTTGTTCTTTTAAGTGTCTTGTCTCACCAGCAAAAACTAATGGAGGAAAATTTTTAATTTTACTTAAAACACCATCAAAATCTTTTTGATCGGGATACTCCGGAATGTGTTTTACAGGATAATTTCTCCAACTATTTATTTTCCAATTTTTCATATTCAACCTAGAGGTGTTGTAGCAGAGTTTAATTATTATTCAACTGTGACTGATTTTGCTAAATTTCTAGGCTTATCGATATCATAACCTTTTTTAAGGGCTGAGTAATAAGCCAATTTTTGTAAAGGAACGGTTAGTAAAAAAGGTAACAAGTCATCATTAGCACTTTCAACTAATATTGTTTCCCAAATATTTTCTGAGAAAACTTCATCTTTACTCTTATTGGTAATCAATAAAACTTTAGCACCTCTTGCTATTACTTCCTGCATATTAGAAATTGTTTTTTTATAATAATTATCTCTTGGAGCTAAAACAACTACTGGCATTCCATCTTCAATTAAAGCTAAAGGACCATGCTTCATTTCACCTGCAGGGTACCCTTCAGCATGCACATATGCTAATTCTTTTAATTTTAACGCCCCCTCTAATGCAATTGGATAAGAAAAGCCCCTACCTAAAAACATCGAACCTTTTACATCTGTAAATGAACTAGAGACTGTTTGGATTTTGCTCTCTGTAAGCAAAGTTTGTTCAACTAACTTGGGTAATATCTTTAAGTCTTTAATTTTATTTAAATATAAATCTTTATCTAAATTTTTTCTTAGAATTCCTAGTTTTAATACTAGGATATAAAGAACTAGCATTTGACCCATAAAAGCTTTTGTAGAGGCTACACCAATTTCTGGTCCACAATGAATTGGCAAAACAAATTTAGAGTCTCTTGCAATCGAACTTTCTATAACATTAACCACACTACAAGTTTTCATGTTATTTTTATTACATAAATCTAGGGCTGCATAAGTGTCAGCTGTTTCGCCAGACTGAGAGACAAAAATATATAAATTATCATTTTTAAATCTATTTTTTCGATACCTGAACTCAGATGCAACATCAATTGTTACATCAAGTGTAGTATTTTCTTCAAACCAATATTTTGCCATTAAGCAAGAATGGTAAGCTGTTCCACAGCCAATTAAAGTAACTGAAGAAATTTCTTTTATATCCCATGGAAAATTATGAATATTGATGTCGTTGTTAATTTTATCAACATACTCATTTATACAGTTCTTCAATGTTGTTGGCTGTTCCTCGATTTCTTTAGCCATAAAGTGTTTAAAATCACCCTTGTCATAATCTTGCTCTTTTGAAGATAATTCTAAAACTTTTTTATTAACTTTTAAGCCTTCTTCATCAAAAAACTCAACTTGGTCTTTTTTAATGATGCAAAATTCTCCATCATTTAAATACGAAATTTTATTAGTCATAGATTTTAAAGCATAAGAGTCTGATCCTAAATAATTTTCGTTAGGACCGTAACCAACTGCAAGTGGAGACCCTCTTCTTGCACCCACTATAAGATCAGGCTGATCTTTAAAAATTATTCCTAAAGCAAAGCTTCCATGAAGCTGTTTTAGAGTTTTAATAATTGCATCCTTTAAATTAAGTTCTTTTAAGTACTCTGTAATTAAATGAACAATTACCTCTGTATCTGTCTGAGATTTAAATACATGGCCCTTGTTTATTAAATATTTTTTTAAAATAGTAGAGTTTTCAATAATACCATTATGTACTACAGATACACTTTCTGATGAATGCGGATGTGCATTAATAGTATTTGGAATTCCATGGGTTGCCCATCTAACATGTCCAATTCCAATTGGACCTAACATATTTTTAACTACAAGGTTTTTTTCTAAAATATCAACTCTACCTTCAGATTTAGCTTCATTTAATATACCATCTGATAAAGTTGCAATACCTGAAGAGTCGTAACCCCTATACTCTAACTTTTTAAGAGAGTTTATAATGGCAGATGATACTGGTTTATTGCTTGCTATTCCTATAATCCCACACATATTATTTTATTTTTCTTTTATAATTTTTAACTTCTGTTTGAGTGCTTCTAGTTAAAGCTAATGAATTTTTTTTAACTTTTTTTGTGATCACTGAACCAGCACCAACAATACTATTTTTTTCAAGAGTAACGGGTGCAACTAATGAAGAATTAGAACCTATAAATACATTGTCTTTAATTTTTGTTTTACTTTTTTTAACACCATCATAATTACAGGTAATAGTGCCAGCTCCTACATTTACACCTTTACCTATTTCACTATCACCAATATATGATAAATGATTAATTTTTGATTTTTTTCCAACTGTACTTTTCTTAACTTCAACAAAGTTTCCAATTTTTGATCCTTCTTCGAGAATGGTACCTGGTCTTAATCTTGCATAAGGTCCAACTTCAACTTTATTTTTTATCTTACAATCCTCTAGATGAGAAAATGAATTGATAATTACATTATTGCCTATTTTAACTTTTGGACCAATGACAACATATGGATTAATAGTAACATTTTTTCCAATCTTCGTGTCTTTTGAAAAAAATATAGTTTCAGGTCCGATCATCTTTACACCAGATTTTATAAAAAATTTACGAAATTTTTCTTGATCAATATTATAATTTATTTGTTTCATCTGGAAATATTTTTATATTAAGTGTATAGATAATTTAATTCACAATTTATTTCTTAAAAATACTTTATTAATGACTCAAAAATACTCAATTTTATTTGACCTAGATGGAACATTGGTCGATACCGCACCCGATTTAATGAATGCTCATAATTATGTAATGAAAAAATATGGTTATCCGACAAAGTCTACTGCAGATATTAGAAATCTAGTAGGCCAAGGCGCTGGAGCAATGATTGGAAGATCTATATGGGGACAAGCTAAAAAAGAATTTGGTAAAATTAATGATCAAAAAATTAAAGATGAAATGGTTAAGGATTTTGTGAACTTTTATGGACAAAATATCATTAAAGAAAGCACACTTATTAATGGTGTAAAAGAGTTCTTAAGATGGTGTAAAGAAAAAGAAATTTCAATGGCAGTTTGTACTAACAAACAAGAGCACTTAGCAATCGACCTTTTAAAAAAAATTGGAATTTATGATTACTTTGAGTACGTTGCTGGATCAGATACTTTTGATTACTGCAAACCCGATCCAAGACACATAACAAGTATAATTGAAATCATTGGTGGTGATATAAAGAAATCTTTAATGTTTGGTGATAGTGAAACTGATGCAAATGCTGCAAAGGCTGCCTCTGTCCCTGTTATTTTATTAGAAAATGGTTATACGGAAAAAAATTCCAATGAAATTTACCATAATTATTTGATAAAAGACTTTATTGGTGTTGAAAAGATAGTTTCAACTTACTTAAAAGATTGATTTAATTTTTTTTCTTACTATTAATAGGGCTGCATAATTAAAGAGGCCTAATGATTTCACACAAAGTTAAAGTTTACCCATCAAAAATTTATTTACCTAAAGAAAATCAATTAGCATGGAAAATTGCTGAAATAGCTTCTGATAATGCAAAATTAGATAAAACAGCTATTGAAATGGTTATTAATAGAATAATTGATAATGCTTCAGTTGCTATTGCTTCTTTAAATAGAAAGGCTGTTATCTCCTCAAGAGAAATGGCTCTAAAGCATCCTAAAAAAAATGGTGCAAATTTATTTGGGATTGATTCAAAATTAAAATTTGATTGTGAGTGGGCTGCTTGGTCAAATGGAACAGCTGTCAGAGAGCTTGATTTCCATGATACTTTTTTAGCTGAAGATTACAGTCACCCAGGAGATAACATTCCACCTATTTTAAGTGTAGCTCAACAAACTAAAAAAAGTGGGCTAGATTTATTAAGAGGAATTATCACAGGTTATGAAGTTCAGGTTAATTTGGTTAAAGGAATTTGTTTACACAAACATAAGATTGATCACATTGCACATTTAGGACCAAGTGTTGCAGCGGGTTTGGGTACAATGTTAAAGTTGAATACCGAAACAATTTACCAAGCAGTTCAACAAGCATTACATACAACAGTTTCTACGAGACAATCTAGAAAAGGTGAGATCTCTAGTTGGAAAGCTTACGCCCCTGCTCATGCTGGTAAGCTTGCAATCGAAGCAGTTGATAGAGCAATGCGTGGTGAAGGTGCTCCAAGTCCAATTTATGAAGGAGAAGATAGTGTTATAGCCAGAATATTAGATGGTAAAAAAGCTTTATATAATGTGCCTCTTCCAAAAAAAAAGGAATCTAAGAAAGCGATACTGGAGACTTATACAAAAGAATATTCAGCAGAATACCAGTCTCAAGCACTGATAGATATTGCTAAAAAACTTAATAAAAAAATTCCAAATTTAAATCAAATCAAAAAAATTGATATTTACACAAGTCATCACACTCATTACGTAATTGGAACTGGTGCAAATGATCCACAAAAAATGGATCCAAATGCAAGTAGAGAAACACTAGATCACTCTATAATGTATATTTTTGCAGTAGCGCTTGAGGATGCTGATTGGCACCATGTTAAATCTTATAGCAAGCAAAGAGCTAATAGAAAAAGTACTATAAAAATTTGGAAATCTATTACTACATTTGAAGATAAAAAATGGACTAAAAAATATCATGATCCTAATCCAAAAAATAAATCATTTGGTGCAAAAGTTGTAGTTACTTTAAATAATGGCAAAAAAATTGCAGAACAGTTAGATAGAGCAGATGCTCACCCTTATGGAGCACGTCCATTTAAAAGACAGAATTATATAAATAAGTTCTTAACGTTAACAGATGGTATTTTGGATAAAAAAGAGAGTGCTCGTTTCTTAAAAGTTGTTCAAAATCTAAAAAACTTGAAAGCTGGTGAGTTAAATAAACTAAATATCCAGGTTAAAAAAAGTCAGATTAAGAAAAATACAAAACAAGGGATTTTTTAATGCATTTTGTAGACAAGGAACCTAGTCAAAAAAGAGCTGACTTTGTCAGTAAACTAAAATCAAATAAAATTTTAAGAGTTCCTGGTGCTTATAACCCACTAACCGCAAAACTAATTGAGGAAATTGGTTATGACGCTGTTTATGTATCAGGTGGGGTTATGGCTAATGATTTAGGGTTTCCAGATATAGGTCTAACTACACTGCAAGATGTTAGTACTAGATCTTATTTAATATCTAGAGTTACAAGCTTACCTACAATTGTTGATATCGATACTGGTTTTAAATCTTGTGAAGAAACTATTAAAACCTTTGAAGAATTTGGAGTGTCAGCGGTTCACTTAGAAGATCAAGTAGAGCGTAAAAGATGTGGGCACTTAGATAATAAAGAATTAATTTCGACTGAAGCTATGGTTAAGAAAATTAAAGAATGCGTTGCTGCTAAACAAGATGAAAATTTTAAAATTATAGCGAGGTCGGATGCTAAGGGTGTTGAGGGAATAGATAAAATGATTGATAGATGTAAGGCATATATTGATGCCGGAGCTGAAATAATTTTTCCAGAAGCTTTACATGATGAAAAAGATTTTGAAAAAGTTAGAAAAGAACTGTCATGCTATTTGTTAGCTAATATGACTGAGTTTGGAAAATCTAAATTATTTAATTATAAAGAGTTAGAAAGTTTTGGATATAATATTGTAATTTATCCAGTAACAACGCAAAGATTAGCTATGAAAAATGTAGAAGATGGCCTTAGAGACATCTTTGTGGATGGACATCAAAACAATATTATTGATAAAATGCAAACCAGAAAAAGACTTTACGAATTAGTAGAGTATGAGAAATATAATTCGTTAGATGAAAAGATTTATAACTTTAGTACGGAAGGACATGAATAATGAGTGATGATATCAAAAAAGGTTTACTGGGTATAATTGTTGATGAGACTGAAATTTCAAAAGTTATGCCAGAAATTAACTCTCTAACTTACAGAGGTTACGCGGCTCAAGATTTATGTGCAAGATGTAATTTTGAAGAGGTTGCATACTTAATTTTAAATAAAGAATTACCTAACAAAAAACAATTAAAAGAATTTAAGAAAGAATTATCTAAAGAAATAACTTTATCTAAAAATTTGATAAATATTTTAAAAAAAATACCTAAAAATTCTCATCCAATGGACGTTGCGAGAACTGCTGTCAGCATTATGGGTCTTGAAGACAAAGAAACTAAAGACAACTCTCCTAAAGCAAATTTAAGAAAAGCAATTAGAATTTTTGCAAAAACACCCACTGCATTAGCTGCATTTTATAGACTTAGAAAAGGAAAAAAAATTGTAGCACCAAAGAAAAAATTTAGTTTTTCTGAAAACTTTTTCCATATGTGTTTTGGAAAAGTTCCTAATAAAGAAATTGTTAAAGCCTTTGATGTCTCGTTAATTCTGTATGCAGAACATAGTTTTAACGTATCAACTTTTACTGCCAGAACTATTACAAGTAGCTTATCTGATATTCATGGTGCAATAACAGGTGCAATCGCTAGTTTAAAAGGTCCTCTTCATGGTGGTGCTAATGAAGAAGTAATGCACATGATGAAAAAAATTAAAAAACCTGAGAATGCTTTAAAGTGGATTACTAAAACTCTTAAAAATAAAGATGTAGTAATGGGATTTGGTCATAGAGTTTATAAAAGCGGAGACTCAAGGGTTCCTACCATGAGAGAGTATTTTAAAAGAGTAGCAATTATTAAAAAAGATAAAACATTTGAAAAAATTTATGACATTGTTGAAAAAGTAATGATTAAAGAGAAAAATATTTATCCTAATGTTGATTACCCAACAGGACCTACTTACCATTTAATGGGATTTGATACTGATTTCTTTACACCTATATTTGTAATTTCAAGAATTACAGGTTGGTCAGCTCATATTATGGAGCAACATGCTGCTAATAAATTAATTAGACCTCTTGCAAGTTATAAAGGCAATAAGCATAGAAAAGTGTTGCAACTTAATCAAAGATAAAGTTTTAAAAAAAAGCTAACCCAACTTTATTCACTTTTGGTATAGATAAAAAAGGGACAATAAAAATTGCCCCTTTGAAATTTTATTTTAATTAAGAAAGAATTAACTAAAAGCTTCTGTCCAAGTTCCCTGAGTTGATGCTTTAGAATATTCAGTAGAACGACCTTCAAAGAAGTTCATGTGTTCAACTGCATTCAACATAGAATCTAACCAAGTAAGTGGATTTTTTTCCACATCATAAATTGGGTCTAATCCAAGTTGAGATAATCTTCTATTAGCAATAAATCTTATATAAAGTTTTACATCTTGCGCTGTAAGACCTTCCATAGGACCCATTTCAAAAGCTAAATCAATAAATGCGTCTTCATGCTCAATGATTGTTCTACATGCTTTATAAAGTTCCTTTTTTAATTCAGGATTCCAAATTTCTGGATTTTCATGAATGAACTCTTTAAACAATCTAATCATAGAATTACAATGCAACGTTTCATCTCTTACTGACCAAGTAACAATTTGGCCCATTCCCTTCATTTTATTATGTCTTGGGAAGTTAAGTAAGATTGCAAAACTTGCAAACAATTGTAAGCCTTCTGTGAATGCACTAAATACAGCTACAGTTAATGCAATATCTTTTTTTGAACTCATGTCAAAATTTTGCATGTAGTCGTATTTATCTTTCATCTCTTTATATTTCATGAATGCAGAATATTCTGACTCAGGCATTCCAATAGTATCAAGTAAATGAGAGTAAGCAGCTATGTGAACTGTTTCCATTGAAGCAAAAGCAGTCATCATCATTAGAACTTCTGTAGGTTTGAATACAGTTGTATAATGTCTTAAATAACAATTTTGTACTTCAACATCAGCTTGAGTAAAAAATCTAAAAATCTGTGTTAATAAATTCTTTTCAGACTGAGTTAAATTTTTCTGCCAATCTCTAACATCATCACCAAGTGGCACTTCCTCTGGTAGCCAGTGAATTCTTTGTTGTGTTAACCAAGCATCATAACACCATGGATATCTAAATGGTTTGTAAACTGGGTTTTCAACTAGTAATCCCATTTTTTGTGGTTGAGCTATTTCCTTTTTTTCTGGTTCGATAATTTTAGTATCCATTTTTTCTACTGACATGATAGGCACTCCTCGTATTCTGGTTGTTCAGTTGTTTGTGGTTTTGACTTGTAAACATTTGCGGTAACATCTGTTGCTTTAGTATCATTAACATTTTCTGCACGTTGAATTGATTTTGATCTGCAATAATAAAGACTCTTTAAACCTTTTTTCCAAGCATCAAAATGAATTTTATGTAGTTCTCTTTTGTGAATATCAGCTGGTACAAATAAGTTAATTGATTGAGCTTGAGATATAAAAGGTGTTCTATCTCCACTTAACTCAATAATCCATTTTTGATCCAATTCAAAAGCAGTTTTGAAAACATCTTTTTCTAAATCGGTTAAAAAATCTAAATGAGAAACAGACCCTTGATTTGTTGTAATTACAGACCAAACATCATCTGTATTTTTCCCATGTTTTTCTAATAACTCTACTAAATATCTATTTCTAACATTGAAAGATCCTGAAAGAGTTTTATGAGTATAGCTATTAGCTGCAACTGGCTCTACTCCAGGGGATGCTCCACCACAGATAATAGAAATTGATGCAGTTGGCGCTATAGCTGTCTTGTTAGAAAATCTTTCATTGCAACCATAATCAGCGGCATCTGGACATGGTCCTCTTTCATCTGCTAAATCTTTTGAGGCTTGATCCACATGTTCTTGAATATGTTTGAATATTTTTTTATTCCAAGCTTTACTCATAACAGATTCAAGCGGAATGCTATGTTTTTGTAAGTAAGAATGGAAACCCATAACACCTAAGCCAACACTTCTTTCTTTTTCAGCGGAGTATTTTGCATCATCAAATTGCTCTGGAGCTCTTTCAATAAAATCTGTTAATACGTTATCTAAAAATCTCATAACATCATTAATCATAACATTATCGTCTTTCCACTCATCATACTTTTCTAAGTTTAAAGATGATAAACAACAAACAGCAGTTCTATCTCTTCCATTTTTATCTATTCCAGTAGGTAGAGTAATCTCACTACAAAGATTAGAAGTTTTAACAGTTAATCCTGCTAACTTATGGTGTTGAGGAATTTGTCTATTAACTGTATCGATATAGATAATATAAGGTTCACCTGTTTCAATTCTTGCAGTTAATAATCTAATCCATAAATTTCTTGCAGAGATAGTTTGTTGCACAGTTCCATCAGCAGGACTTTTTAGTGCCCACTGCTCATCTGTTTCAACAGCTCTCATAAATGCGTCTGATACTAAAATACCATGATGAAGGTTCAAAGCTTTTCTGTTTGGATCTCCACCTGTTGGTCTTCTCATTTCAATAAATTCTTCAATTTCAGGATGATCAATTGGAAGATAACAAGCAGCTGATCCTCTTCTTAATGAACCTTGGCTAATCGCCATCGTTAACGAGTCCATTACTTTAATGAAAGGAATTATTCCTGATGTCTTTCCAACTTTACCAATTTTTTCTCCAATAGATCTAAGGTTACCCCAGTAACTTCCAATCCCACCACCTTTAGCAGCTAACCAAACATTCTCACTCCATAGATCAAGTATTCCATTTAAGCTATCTGATGCTTCATTTAAAAAACATGAAATTGGTAAACCTCTCTTTGTTCCACCATTTGATAAAACTGGAGTTGCTGGCATGAACCATAAATTACTAATGTAATTATAAATTCTTTGTGCATGTAAATTGTCATCTGCATATGAACTTGCAACACGTGCAAATAAATCTTGGTAAGATTCGTTATGACCTAAGTATCTATCTTTTAAAGTTGCTTTACCAAAGTCTGTTAATTTACTATCTCTTGATCTGTCAATTTTAATAATGACACCTTTTTCATTTTGAAAAAGTTCTGTGTCATTGCTAAGTGAAAATAAATCTGGTCCTTTATTTTTTGAAAGCTCTCTATTATCTGGGCTATATTCGGAGACAGCTTTCTTAAGTGCCTGTGATAGTATTTTGTTCATATTTTAAGTTTTTTTTTAGTTTTTTTTTACAAAACAACTACATGTTGTATGCTGAAAGCATTGATACACCATATAAATCATTAATCAACAGAACATTTATAGAACATATAAAAAAAATATCAATAAAAAAATAAAATGAATGTATGAAAGGTTAGCAATGACAACAAATTTAAAAATAGATCCATATGGCTTCAGAGAGTATGACGCAAGGTGGTTGTATGAGGAGGACATAAACCAACTCGGAATAGAGAATCTAGGCAAAGGTTTGGGTACTCAAATTATAAAACATACAAAAAAAACGAATCCAAGAGTAATTGTGGGTCATGATTATAGATCTTACAGTGAAGAAATAAAATCTGCTCTTAAAAAAGGACTACTTTCAACAGGATGTAATATTGAAGACATAGGTTTGTCATTATCCCCTACTGTTTATTTTGCACAATTTAATTTAGATGCTGATGCTGTTGCAATGGTAACCGCTAGTCACAATGAAAATGGATGGACTGGAGTTAAAATGGGTATCAAAAAAGGTTTAACCCATGCACCAGAAGAGATGAAAGAATTAAAAGAAATTACTTTAAATGAAAATTTTATTAAAGGTGAAGGGAGTGAGAAACAAATAGAAGGTTTTCAACAAATTTATAAAAATGATTTAATAAATAAAAATAAAATAAAGAAAAAAATTAAAGCAGTTGTTGCATGTGGTAATGGAACGGCTGGAATATTTGCACCTGAAATTTTAAGAGGTATTGGTTGTGAAGTAATTGAACTTGATTGTAATCTTGATTGGACTTTTCCAAAATATAATCCAAATCCAGAAGATTTAGAGATGCTACATGCAATAGCAAAATCTGTAAAAAATAATAACGCTGATATTGGTTTTGGCTTTGATGGAGATGGCGATAGAGTTGGTGTAATTGATAATACAGGTGATGAAATATTTTCAGATAAAATTGGATTATTAATTGCAAGAAATTTATCTAAAACTCATAAAGGCTCAAAATTTATTGTTGATGTAAAATCAACTGGATTGTATGCAACTGATGAAGTTTTAGCAAAAAATGACTGTGAAACTATTTATTGGAAGACAGGTCACTCACATATTAAAAGAAAAGTTAATACTGAAAAAGCTTTAGCTGGATTTGAGAAAAGTGGTCACTTTTTCTTTAATCAACCTTTAGGTTTTGGTTATGATGATGGAATTAATTCAGCAATTCATGTGTGTCATCTATTAGATAATCAAAATAAATCTATGCATGAAATAATAAAAGAATTACCTAATACTTTTCAAACACCAACAATGGCTCCATTTTGTAAAGATGAAGAGAAATATCAAGTAGTTGAAGAATTAGTAAAACAAGTAAATAAAATTAAAGATAATAAAACTAAAATTGATGGCCAGGAGATTAGTGAAGTCTTAACAGTTAATGGTATCAGATTTTCTTTTAAAGATGGTTCATGGGGATTAATTAGAGCCTCATCTAATAAACCATCATTAGTTATTGTTACCGAAAGTCCAACATCAGATGAGAGAAAGAAAAAGATCTTTGATTTTATTGATGACCTTTTACAAAAAACTGGAAAAGTTGGTGAGTATGATCAAAAAATATAAATATTTACTAATCTTTATCCTCTTTTTTAGCTCTAAAAGTCATGCTTTAAGCCCTGAATATGAGAAGGAATTATACATTGGTTGTTACACTAACTCTAAAGCGTATATTGGTGCCGATGGGGCTAAAATATACTGCCAGTGTACAATTGATAAATTAAGTGAGAAATTCAACAACGAACAGATGGATGAAGTTTTCAGTAAAGAGCCTGATGAGATTCAACAATTAACTGCATTTGCGACAATTGAGTGCGAAAATAACAAATAGCTTTTCAAATAATAAAATAATTAATAGATTTTAAGAATGGAAGATAAGAAAAACTTCGGTTTTGGAACTCAAATTAGAAAATCCCCTTACTTTAACTCAACAGTTAAATGGGGTGCAACTGGCTTTTCAGTTTATAATCACATGTATATTCCTCGCGACTTTGGTGATCCAGAGCAGAATTTTTGGAATTTAGTTAATGAAGCAATTTTATGTGACGTTGCAGTGGAGCGACAAGTTGAAATTACAGGACCAGATGCTACAAAATTTATTCAACTGTTAACACCAAGGGATTTATCAAAACTTTCAGTTGGGCAATGTAAATATGTTTTAATAGTTAATAATGATGGTGGAATTTTAAATGATCCAGTTTTATTAAGATTAAAAGAAAACCATTATTGGTTATCTCTTGCAGATAGTGATATTTTATTATGGGCACAAGGGGTTGCTGTTAACTCTGGTCTTGATGTTAAAATTATCGAACCTGATGTCTCTCCTCTTCAATTACAAGGACCAAACTCTGGAAAAATTATGGAAGCTTTATTTGGTGAAAGTATTAATGATCTTAAATATTATTGGTTACGTGAATTAGATTTAAATGGCATTCCTTTAATAGTTTCGCGAACAGGTTGGTCTAGTGAACTTGGTTATGAGTTGTATTTAAGAGATGGATCTAAGGGTGACCAACTTTGGGAAAAGATAATGGCAGCTGGGAAACCACACAGATTAAAACCAGGTCACACATCTTCAATAAGACGTATTGAAGGGGGGATGTTGTCATACCATGCAGATGCAGATATTAATACGAATCCTTATGAACTAAATCTGGGAAGACTTGTTAATCTTGATACTGATATAAACTTTATTGGTAAAGATGCTTTACAAAAAATAAATCAAGATGGCATTAAAAGAAAGCAAGTTGGAGTTATCTTGGACTGTGATCCTTTAACAGGACCTAACACTACTTTTTGGGAAATCACCAAGGACAATCAAGTAGTTGGTAAAATTACTTCTGCAGTTTATTCACCGAGATTAAAACAAAACATAGCCCTTGCAATGGTTTCAATTAACAATTCAGAAATTGGAACAGTGCTTGATGTAAAAATGAATGACAAAATCATTAAAGCAACTGTTACTGAAAAACCTTTCTATGATCCTAAAAAGAAGCTAGCTAGTAGCTAACAATAAGAGTATTTATAAACCATGTTAACTCCAAAAGATTATATATCCCTTTATTTGCTGGTTATTATCTTAACAGTAGTCTCAGTTAACTTCATGTACCGTCTCTATTTTTAATAATATCTACCAACTGTTTTTATTGGTTGTATTTTTTAAGGTAAGTAATTTGTAGTTTGTAATGGTTTCACTCCTCTTCCAATCAAGAGGTCTACGTAAAGAGGAATATAAGGAAAAAAACGTAAACGCGAAAAAAGGAATGAAATCCAATGCATGATTCTACTAGATCATTACTGTTTGTTTAAAACTTGCTCTAATAATGTTTAATTTATGAAATAAATAATTGTTAGAATTATAAGGATAATGACAATCCAAATAGTAAGATTAGTTAAGAATTGTTTTAACTTAGAGTTAGATTGTAGAAAAGCTGGAAGTACTAATAAGAGTATCCCTAGCATATAAACAAAGGGTAATATCTGATCTGCCATTATACTACTTTAGCTTATATTATTAGATAATACTTAAGATTTAGTAAATTATTTAGTTTTTAATAACTCTGGCATTTTTTCATTATTTAATGCCATTATCGTTCCAGGATGAATATCAATTATTTTTTTAGTTTCTAATGGAGATGTTGCTCCTAATAAATCTTTTTCTCCTTTAATAATCGCATTTGTTAATAGCCATGCAAACTTATCTGGGAAGCTAGGTTGAGCTAATAAAACTAAATCATCAAAGAAATATATGACCTTTGCATCTGCTGCACCAAATTTCTTAAATACTCCCTTTCCTTTAAGTAATGATTTTGCATTTTTTTTGGAAAGCAATAGTAAAGGCATTTGGTTTGTAGAAAATAAACCTTGAACTCGTCCAAAAGTTTTAGCTCTAGCAGCACGTGAACTTGCTTCGGGTAGTTGTTTGTTTATTACATCAACCAATATTTTTGAATAAGGGTAAGTTGGAGCGTCTTCTCTTGTGCTCATTATTAGTAAATGTTGCTCTCTATAAGCTAAATATTGACCCCATGGTGAATGGGCAGCAAATAGCAAATAAATAAATAAATATACTATTATATTTGAAATTTTTTTATTATTTTTCATAATTTAAGACTTCAAAAAAAAGGCGCTCTAAATAGATAAAGCGCCTTTAATTCTTAATTTAATTTAGTTTCTATATTTGTCAAAAACATCCATGTTTAAAACAGCTGAAACAATAAAGTTTGGAACATCAACTACTTGTCCAACTCTAAGGTCTACAGCAACAGAACACAATATATATGCTTGCTCCTTAGTTAACCCATGTTCTTTAACAAGATAATCAATCATTTGCATTAAAGCATGTCTTGCTGAGATAGTTAAATCTTCTGAAGCATTAGTTAAGTTTGCAAGTGTACTTGAGTCCAAATATTTATGAGAAGGAGGAATTTCTCCTTTACCTTTTATTGGTATACCCAGTGTTTGATAATATCTAGTTGGTTCCATATCAATTATTTGATCATTACCAATCGTTACAGGCATGTCCATATCTGTTCCTTTGCCTTTAAGTATTTTAACTGTAACAGTTATAACACTTCCCATTTCGATTGCTGTTCCAGAAACCTCACCATCTCCTTGAGCATAATGAATATCACCTGCAAACAAACCACATCCATCTATAAAACATGGAAATATTATCTTGGTTCCTATTTGCTGTTGTTGAACATCCATATTTCCACCGTTTTCTCTTGGTGGGATTGTTCTTAAACAGTCATCTTTATGAGAACCTTTTTCACCACAAATATTAGCTGGCAACGCTCCACCTGCAGATGGTCCTAAAACCACCCCACTTGCTGCTGCTAAATCTGCTTCTCTAGATTTCCATTTTTTAATTTCCGGCTCTCCTGGTAAAACACCTATTGAACCTGGAAACGCTTCATAAGGAATTGTAATACCTGGCATTCCATCTGAAACAGCTCCAATTCTTGTTAATCTCCAATTTACGATGTATGGGTCTGGAAAAACATCTCTTAAAAATCCAAATCCAGGTGCAATTACTGTATAGCCATATTCATCTGGAGCTATATCAATTACCGTAACTTCTAAAGCATCCCCTCTTTTGGCACCATTTATATGAATGGGACCAGTCATCGGGTGAATTAGACCCAAATCAACTGTAGCTAAATCATCAGCTGTAGAATCTAATCTAAAACCTGTGTCTAAAGCATCACGAGTATGAAGTATAATCATGTCTCCAGGATTTGCTTTTGCTACTGGTGGAATTTTTGGGTGGTATCTATTAAAACAATTTTTATCATCCACACAATGATCTCCTGATTTTGTAACTTCAACTTTTTTCATCCACTTTTGATCTGTGGTGTCAGCTGAAGCATAAAAGCTAGAAAAAACTGTGACAACTATTATGTAAAGTATTTTTTTTAACATTTTCTCTCCTATTTTATTCAAAAACCTAACAGGTATACGTTCGCTGATAAAGCTAATTAAGTATAAATTTAAAAGAAAAAAATAAAAATGTTCACTTGATAAGTGTATTAACTAAGGATGCTTCCTAATGACACGTTCATTTTTTTTTATTTTATCGAAGGTTTTCTCAATTATTTTAGTTTTTGGTCTTTGTTCTTCTTCATTGCTATCTTTTTCTAAAAAATTTGCCTTACTTGTTTTATTAAAACCATCTCCAAGCCTTATAAATCCGTCTATTTTTTTAAAATATTCTTTGTTTTTAGATTGTGATTTGCTGTACCAAAGGTCTTTTAATTGCTTTGTGTAATCTTCAAGTTTACTCTTATCCCAAGTAATATTTTCTTGTTTTCTCATCAAATTATAAAATTGGATGAAGTCTTTTGATTTAACCCACTGTCTAATTATATGGGTAAGTGACTTGTCTTTATTTTCTGGATCAAGTTGCTTTTGTGTAACTATCGCAATAATATTTAATGAATAAGACGCTCTATTAACATCATAATTAGATGCATTCCCTTGGTCACACCCCTTTAGTAAGCTTAATACTTTTTCAAGATCACGGTCTGAATGTGTTAAATATTCAATTACCTTATCCCACTTATCTTTAGCTACTTTACCCATTCATAAAATTTATTACTTATTTATACTCTTATATAGTTTAATTATTTTCTCATTCATGCCATGTTTTTTATAAGCATGTTCTTTCTCTACATAAGCGTTCCCACTCAACAACAAAACCAGAACTATGATCCCTCAAAGTTTTTTCATTTATTTAGAATTATATCTAGCACAAATTTTGTTACCTTCTGGATCACGGACATAAGCATAATAATTTCCATCCATTAGATATTGCTTCTGTAACACGATGACAAAATTCTGAAGTGTCATCACTTGTAATAAATCTATAACCTTTCATAATCCTAACTTATCAAGGCACAAATCAAGTGTCTAGGTGATTAGATAAAGTTTAAGTAATCAATCTATTTAAGCTTAAACCTAGAGCAGAGAAACTTAAAAATAAGGTAATTAAATTTACCAAGACCGTAGAAATTAGGTGCTGGTTTTTTAGTTTTTAATTTTTTAGCTTTTTTCTTCTTCATAACTAATATGGTTATGTGTTTCATTTGAATGTTTAAGATTATAGCAATCCGTACAAAGTAAGATCACTTCAGGTCCTGAACTCACTTGTGTTAAGATGGCAGTATCATCTCCACATTCACTGCACCCTGATAAACGTTTTTTCATTTATGTTTTTTACGGGTAATTTCATTAATTTTATCAATATAATTCTTTATCTCGGGGTTATCTGAAGTTTTATTATCTTGCTTAGGGTTTTTCTTTCTTTGATAATAATAATAAATTGGCATAACAACAGATAAGGAAACGATAATAATTGCTAGTATAATTTCAGAAGTTGTAATCATTTGAATATTTAATGACATGCTTGATTGAATTTTTTAAGTCTCCAATAATTATAAGGCCAAGGTGTTAAAAAACCAACTATTAACATAATGGGAACTACCCACCATGTAAGTTGAGCTCCACCAGTTAAAAAATAATCAGTAGCATTCATAGAAATTTCCATACTAACCATTGAGATAAAGCTCATGCCAAAAGCTGTCTTTAATGCATTCCTAAAATCAAATTTTTGTTTCATTAAGATATAAGTTTCAAGCATAATGCTAGTGAGTAAACCATTAATGATTGCTAAAGTCATAATGCCTAAAACTGGAAAAGGAATTTTACTTAACTGAAAAAATAATATGGTTCCAAAATCTCCAATAGAACAACCAACAACACACCACATCGTATTCTTCGCACTAGTTCTCCAGCTATCTTTGCATCCCCAATGAAAAGTATCTATTGCCATATGATTTATTTACTTAAATTTATTTGATGTTGATAATAATCATCTGGCCAAAAACTTTTAATGTAGGCTAAAACTGAATCTATATCTTTGTCATTAAGGTTATCTTTAAACCCACCCATTTTTCCTTCATAATCACTGATAATTCCAACTAAACCATATTTAATAATTTTATGTAGTGTCTCGTCATCATGGTGCCAAGTGTGTCCCGTACCATTTAATGGTGGCGCTTTACGGTGACCATCTTCATCAACGCCCTTCCAGTTTTCAGCTCCAGATAAATTAACCTGATGACAGCTTGCACAATTATTTTGGTATGCAATTTTACCTCTAGCGATCATTAATTCAGAATCTCTTGTAATTGGATAATGATTGTCTGAGTAAGAAATATTACTTAATGATATAAACAGGGTTAAAATTAGAAGTATTTTTTTCATAACTATTAAATTTATATATTAAAATTGTTAGATTAATCTTATATTTTTTTAAGATTGATTGATTATAAGTCTTTATTAATGAACAATTTTATCTTATTTATTGTCACACTTTTTTGCTGGTCCCCTACTTGGTATGTCATCAAATTTCAGTTAGGCTACGTTGATCCATTAGTATCTGTGTTTTATAGGTTTTTAATTGCTGCAATAATTATTTTTGTTTATCTAATTTATAAGAAGAAAAATCTTAAGTTTTCTTTAAATCAACATCTTTGGTTTTTGCTCTTCGGTATTTGTCTTTATTCTCTTAATTACGTTTTCTTTTATTTATCAAATACTTATTTAATAAGCGCATTTCCAGCAGTTGTCTTTTCAACGGTAGTTATTATGAATATTTTAGGAGAAGGATTTTATTTTAAAAAGAAACCTTCTTTAAAAACTTTACTTGGTGCAACTATTGGGATGATTGGAATTATAATCATTTTCAGTGATGAAATTTTCAATTTCAGCTTAGCAAATGGAACTCATGTTGGATTATTTTTAGCATTGCTTGGTACATTTAGTGCATCAACAGGTAACATGGTTCACCAAAGAAACTTAAATAATAACTTTTCATTAATATCAACACTTGCATATGCAATGCTTTATGGTTCACTGATCACACTATTAATCACTCAGATAAAGGGTACTGAATTATTATTTGAATATAGCTTCAGTTATATTGCATCTCTTGCTTATTTATCTATCGTTGGTTCAATATTTGCTTTTATCTTCTATTTAAGATTATTAGAAAAAGTTGGAGCTGGACGAGCTGGTTATGTGGGGGTGGTAATGCCTGTACTTGCTTTATTAATCTCAACAGTGTTTGAAAACTTAGAATGGCAGCAAGATTTAATAATAGGCTTACCTATTTTAATTATTGGTGCTGTACTTGTTATTAATCAGAAAATTAAGCCTGTAAAATAAATTAATAATTTCTAAGAATTTTTTATTTATTACATTTACCAATAGAGCCTAATGAACATTTAGAGCCATCAATCCAGGTAGCATTGTTTAGATTGGCACCTTCAAAGGTGGCATTTAAGATATTGGCACCAGTTAAATCTGCTTCAAAAAGGTTACTGTTACTGAAGTTTGTCTCAATTAATGATGAACCTTTGAAATTTACTCTTGTTAAATTGGCACTTGTAAAGTTAGCTTTTTCAAAAATACCACCTTCAAGGTTTGCTTCATATAAATTGGTTCTAATAAAAGAAGATTCTACAAAATTACCATTAGATAATGTTGCATTCATCATCACCCCTTTATCAAAAGTAACTTTAATAAAGCTAATAAAAGAAAGATTAGAATTTGGTATATAGGCTCTACTTAAATCTTGGCCTTCTGAGAATTGACAATTAGAATAATCCACTCCATCAGTTGGGGCATCATCACAACCAGCTTTAGCACCACTAGCTAATAATAAACTTAAGATTAAAATGGTAAAAAGCTTGCTTATAAAGCCTGCTCTTATTAATTTTATCATATCAAATGCTAACAAATCATAGATTGGGAGTCTTCTATTAATTTAGTTATTGGTAAAATTAAGCTGCTATTTATCGTTTAGGGAACCCTTCTACTGTATAGAAGTTTCTTATCTTCTTTAGAGATACATAATAAGCGCTGTCTCTAAATGATCTTTTTATTTGTTTTTTAGCATTATAAATTTCAATAAATGCATTTCTCATACTGTCTTCTAGACCTGAAAAAGCTAAATCCTCTTCATCCGCTCCATGGATAATTTTTTTAATGGTGTCAAAATCTGTTTTGGTATTAGTTTTTTTATCTATCAAATCAATAATGTCTAATATTTTTTGTTCTTGAAATCTTTTTTCAACTCTACCAAAACGTATATGAGAAATATCTTTTACCCACTCAAAATAAGAAACTACTACTCCGCCTGCATTGACATAAATATCAGGGATAATCATAACTCCTTTTTCAAATAATTTTTGATCTGCTTCAAATGAAATGGGTCCATTAGCAGCTTCAATTATTAATTTTGTTTTAATTTTATCTACATTATCAACGGTAATTGCATTTTCTAACGCAGCTGGAATTAAAATATCACAATCTAATTCTAAGAGTTCACTTGGATTATTTTTAAATTCTCCAAGTTTAGGATTATTAATACTTTTATTTTTTTGAAAAAATTCAATTAGTGCATTTATATCAATGCCTTTTTTATTGTATAAATAACCATCAAACTCTCCAATAGCTATAATCTTTGCATTATCTCTATTATATAAATGTTTAGCTAAATTACTTCCTACATTACCAAAGCCTTGAACTATAATTTCATTATCTTTTAATTCTTTTTTTAAACCAGCTTCTTTAACGATATCTTCATGTCTAAATATTTCTCTAACTACTTCTTCAATACCTCTACCGGTTGCTTCTGTTCTTCCAGCAATACCTCCTCTATGTAAGGGTTTACCCGTCACACAACCTCTATAATTTATATCATCTGGTTTAAGTGTTTTATAAGTCTCTAAAATCCATTCCATTTCTCTTTCAGATGTTCCAACATCTGGAGCTGGAACATTTAATGCTGGAGAAATAAAACCTTTATTAATTAGTTTACTTGCAAAGGCTTTGGTAATTTCTCTAAGTTGAGGCATTGTGTAATTCTTAGGATTAATTTTTAAACCTCCTTTAGCACCACCAAAAGGAATATTAACTATTGCACATTTGTAAGTCATTAAAGATGCTAGAGCTTCTGTGTCATCTTGATCAACAGTTTCTGAATATCTTAGCCCACCTTTAGTTGGTAGAATGTGTTCTGAGTGAACTGCTCTCCATCCAGTAAAGTTATTAATTTTACCATCTAGGACAACACCCACATTTACTTTAATTAATGAGTGAGTAGATTTTAAATGCTCAAGTAAATCATCACTAAAATTTAGTAATTTAGCTGATTTATCCACATGTAAGTTGACGTTATCCTTAAAGCTCATTTAAAAAATTATATATTAATGAAATTTATTAACCACTTTTATCTTTATCTAATGAGGCTTAGTCCAATATCCATAAACACATCGCGTTCCACGTCTTGAACAATCATAAGTATCATGTAAGACACCATCTTTAACAACGGTTATATGTTTTGAGCAAGATACAATCAAAGTTCCACTAGGAAGTTCATCTTTTTTTAAATGAACCTTGCAACCTTGGCCTATAAACATTGTTGGCGTCCACTGCCAGCCAAGTCTTTCAAGATATTTTTTAACCACAACTCTATGAGTACCTGATCTTGGGCTATCATTTTTTTGTTTTAAACTTCTAGCAAGTCTTGTTCTTGAAGTGGTTCTAAATTCTTCATTTGCCTTATAAAGATCATCATATATTTTTTGATAAGGAAGCTTTGTTACAATTGCAATGGATCTAACCACACAGTCTCCAGCTTTACCTTTATAACCAGCCGCAGATCTTCCTCCATCATTGATTTCTAGTTCTAGATTACTACTTGAAAATAATCTCTTAAAGAAATTCACGATTTAGTTTTATGATCTAAGATCTCAACCATGCACTGGGTTGCGTATTCACGCCATTCACTAGCAGATTTACCTTTAAGGCTATCAAGCTGTTGTTTGTTACTATTAATACTTTCTTGGTATTTAACTTTATCTGTTTCTTCCAGATTTTTTTCCATGTTAGTAAGATTGGTTTCCATGGCATTAATCCAACCATTACCTAACTCTACACATTTAACGTCATCTTTTTCATCACAAACTTGTTTGAAGAAATTGAAAATAACATCATCTGTTTTAATCTCTTTGCTCATCTTATCTGCCAAAAATTCCTAATTTAACATCATAATCAACTGCAATTCCATAATCAGGATCATCATCACTGTCAACAACAAGCTGGCCTGCTCTGCTTAATAATCTATGACAATCACGAGTTAGATGTCTTAATTTAACTTTTTTTCCAAAACTATTATATTTATCAGCAATGTCTTCAATTGCTTTTAAAGCTGATTGATCAATTACTTTTGATCCTGCAAAATCAATAATGACTACTTCAGGATCTTCTTCTGGTTTAAATAATTCTAAAAAACTATCCGTTGAACTAAAGAAAAGCGGACCTTCTATTTCATACACTTTAGCACCCTTTTCTCTAACGGAGGGTCTCTCAACTGCTCTAATTCTTGAGGCAGATTTCCAAGCAAAAACTAATGCGGATACAATTACACCAACAATTACTGCAACAGCTAAATCTTCTAAAACAGTTACAACGGTTACAAGAACAATAACTAGTGCATCACTCTTTGGTACAAAAAATAATATCTTTAAAGAATTCCACGCAAACGTTCCAATCACCACCATAAACATTACACCAACAAGAGCTGCTATAGGAATCATCTCAATATAACTTGATGTATATAAAATAAAAATTAATAAGAATAATGCTGCAGCTATTCCTGCAATTCTTGTTCTACCTCCAGATTTTACATTAATCATTGATTGACCAATCATCGCACATCCACCCATACCCCCAAAAAAACCAGTAACTGTGTTTGCAAAACCTTGTGCTAGACATTCCTGACTAGCCCCACCTCTTTTATTAGTAATTTCACCAACTAAGTTAAGAGTTAACAAGCTTTCAATTAAGCCAATCGCAGACAAGATAAATGCATAAGGGAAAATAATTTTTAAAGTTTCAAAGTTTAAAGGAACACTTGGAATTGAAAATATAGGTAATCCCCCTTTAACACTTGCAAGATCTCCAACACTTGGAATATCAATCTTTAATACTAAAACTAATACAGATGTTGCTAAAATAGCAGCAAGAGTTGCTGGAACTGCTTTAGTAATTTTTGGTAATAGCCAAATAATTAACATAGTTAAAGCTACAAACCCTATTGAATAATACAAAGTGTTTCCTGAAATCCATACTGACTGTCCCATTGCATTAAGGGTTTTAAACTGACTAAGTTGTGAAATACCAATAACGATTGCAAGGCCATTAACAAAACCTAACATTACAGGTTGTGGCACCATTCTAATAAATTTTCCAAGCTTAAAAATACCAGCTAATAATTGTAAAATTCCCATTAACACTACGGTTGCAAATAAATATTGAGCACCATGATCCATAACAAGAGAAACCATGACAACGGCTAAAGCACCAGTTGCTCCTGAAATCATTCCAGGTCTTCCACCAAATACAGCTGTAATTAAACCAACGATAAAAGCTGCATAAAGCCCTGATAAAGGTGCGACTCCTGCAACAAAAGAAAAAGCAATAGCTTCTGGGACCAATGCTAAAGCAACCGTTAAACCTGATAAAACTTCAATTCTAAATAAAGAAAAGGATGCGCCTTCCCTAGGAATATAATTTTGTGAGTTAAAACCAATAGATTTTGCAAATGATGAGAGTGTGGTTTTAATCAATGTATTTAAATTTTAATTATTTATGAGTCGGTGTGTTATCTATTTAGTAAAGCAAGCGGTTGATAAAGTCTACTTTCAATTAATACGTGTTAACAAATTTGTGACGAATCAGATATATAATGTTTAAGAGGTAGTGGCGGGAGACTAAAGCTACCTCTGTCCTTACCTTTTTAAAAATACTTTTTAATCTTAAGAATAGTTTTTGTTAATAGAACTTTTGAATAAGGTTTACCTTTAACCACCCAAACCGATAGCGGCCATGTACTATCTTTAGTAGATCTTACAATAATATGAATATGTAATTGAGGAACAATGTTACCAATTTTTTCAACATTAAGTTTTTTTGTTTTAAATATTTTTTTCATTAACTTGCTGCAATGAACAATTTCTTTCATTAATAACATTTGATCTTTTGAGTTAAGCTCTGAGATATCAGTAATATTTTTTCGCTTTGGAATTAAAATAATCCAAGGAAATTTAGCGTTATCAATTAAACGAATGCTACATAGTTTTAAATCATCTATTAAATGAGAATCTTTTAGAAAACTTTTACTTACTTTATTAGTCATAGTTAAATATTAATATAAATGTGTTCTATAAGCAAAAATTATTATAGGCTAATTTTATTATGGCTGATAAGAAAATACGTTCCGTTGCTAAGACATTTTCATGGAGACTTTTTATTTTTATCTACTGGGTAATTTTTGGATACATTTTTACTGGTAGCTTTAAAGGAGCTGGAATACTAGGGCTAGGTTCTATAATTCCTCTCTTTTTTTATTATTTTCATGAAAGGATCTGGAATAAAGTTAAGTGGGGTCTTAATTAAATAATAAAGAATATATTTATAAATATTTCTTTATTTTATCAGAGACGATTACTTTATTATTGTTCATATATTCTTCATGATTTTTTTCTATATTTTTAAGCTCATAAAGGTAATTAACCATAACACCATAAGATCTTTTAAAACCTGTTTCTGAAATATTTGCATTAACAACTATATCATAGACAATTGCTCCATTACCTAAATGAAATCTACTAACATCATTCACAGGTAGTCCTTTTGCATTTTTTTCATTAACAATATAATGAGCTGCTAGTTTTATTATAGCCTCTTTATTTCTTACAATTCTACTGTCACCTAATTTTAAATCTTGAGATTTTAAAAAAATAGCATCTTGATCCTTTAGATCACCTAAAATATTTTTAATCTTAGTTTCATCTAAATAAGCAAACCAATCAGCAAACCCTGGTATAGGTGATAAGGTGCCAAAGTTTTTAATGTGAGGTAGCTCTTCTTGTATTTCATAAACCACTCTCTTTATTAAAAAATTACCCAAAGTTACTCTTGATAGACCTTCTTGACAGTTGCTAATTGAATAAAAAGTAGCTGTATCATAAGATTTTTCTTCATTATCTGTTGGCTTCATTAATTCTTGAATAGATTTGCCAAGACCTTTGGTAAGGGCTACTTGAACAAAAATAATAGGCTCATCTTCAAGAGCTGGATGAAAGTAAGAGAAAAACCTTCTATCTTCACCTAACCTTCTTTTAAGTTCATTCATATCTTTTATTTGATGAACTCTTTCATATTTAATTATTTTTTCTAAAACTGCAGCCTTTGTATCCCATGTAATTTTAGTAAGTTTAAGAAATCCTGGATTAAACCAAGCTCTAAATAAATGCCTAAGATCATTATCTAATTCTGAAAGTTCTTTATTGTCTTTTAATATTCTTATTAAATCTTCTCTTAGGGCAACTATAATCGCAGTTCCATTTGGTGCCATATTCATTCTTCTAAAAAGTTCTCTTCTCTTACCTTCAGAAACTTTAAATAAATCAGACAAAGTTTTTTCATTTTGAGATTTCGTATAATTTTCAATTACTTCGTTAACTTTTGTAAAGCTGGGCTTATATTTATCATTAATTTTTTTAAAAAATAATATTTTATTTTCTGGAGATAGTGATTGATATAGTTCAGTAATATCTCTAGCTACAGTAATGCCAAATGCTGCCCCTTTGTGTGAAATCAAATCATCACATAATGATATAATAGATTCTAGGTCATTTTTTTTAATATTTTTTATACTAAAAAGTTTTTGACCTGCGTCAGCAATGGATGAAATTATCTCTTTAAAATTAAACATAATTAATTATATAATATTTAAATATTCAACGAAAGATCTTATGGATACTATAAGTAAAAAAGTGCCAAATATTTTACTTAATAGTTTTTTATCTATTTTATAAACAGCTTTTGCTCCCAACCTAGCCATAATCATTGTAACTGGAACAAATACTGCAAACCCTAATAAATTTATATAACCCACACTAAAAGGAGTATTGATATTATCAATTATCTTTCCACCCATAATCATTGTGATCGTTCCGCTAAGTGAAATCAAAAAACCAACTGCTGCAGCTGTGCCAATCGATTTTCTTATGTCATAACCAAAAGTTCTCATAAATGGTACCATTAAAGATCCACCACCAATACCTAGGGGCACTGAAATAAAACCAATCACAATCCCTGAGATATTTTTAACAATGTTAGAAATTGTTTTAGGATTTTCCACAAGTTTTTCTCTAAGAAAGATAAAAAATAAACCCACCATAAAAGCAAATATCGAAAAGAATAATACTAGGGTTGGTGTCTTTAAATTAACTGCTAAAAAAGTTCCAGCAATAACGCCTATTAAAATAAATATACCAAAAGATTTTACCATCTTGAAATCTACTGCATCATATTCCATATGAGTTTTGGTTGAAATTATTGAAGTGGGAATAATAATAGCTAAAGAAGTTCCAACAGCTAAATGCATTCTAGTTGCTAATTCAAAATCTAATACAGTAAAAGCATAATACAAAGCTGGAACCATTATAATTCCACCTCCAACACCAAGTAATCCAGCCATAAAACCTGCAATAGCTGCAGAAATTGCAAGGACCGCTAATAGATTAATTATCTCACCATAATTTAAACTTTCCATTATGAGTTAACTTGGTTAGCTTTCTCGTTATTTTGTACAATAGTCATTATATGTTTTGATTTTTGAAAATCTGAATCTCTTGCCATCATATTATCACTTAAATATCTCTTCCAATCTTTTGAACCAATTTGCCCATGATATAATCCAACTGTATGTCTCATAATATGATTTACCTTTGTGCCAAGCTTAACTTCTTTCTCAAGGTACTCTAGTAGTTTCTCAGCAATCTCCTCTCTTGTAGGTCTTTCTTTTGTTGCAAAAATTTCATTTTCAATTTCAACTAACGAATAAGGATTTTGATATATGGATCTACCAATCATAACACCATCACATAAGGTTAAATGATTTTTAATCTCATCAATTTTTGAAATTCCTCCATTAATAATAATTTCTAAGTCTGGATTTTCTTCTTTTATCTTGTAGACCATTCCATAGTTTAGTTTTGGAATATTTAAATTTTGCTTAGGTGACATTCCTGTTAAAATAGCCTTTCGAGCATGCAATATAAAAGTGTTACAACCAACTCCTTTCATCTTTAATATAAAATTATTTAAATAATCAAATTCTTCTGTATCATCAAAACCAATTCTAGTTTTTGCAGTAACTGGAATTTTACAAGCATTAACCATTGAATTGATGCATTCCGCAACAAGATCTGGTTCTCTCATCAAGCAAGCACCAAACATATTTTTTTGAACTTTTTTACTAGGACAGCCTAAATTAATATTAATTTCATCATAACCCATGTCTTCTGCAATTTTTGCAACTTCAGCTAATTCTGCTTTATCAGATCCACCTACTTGTAATGCTAGAGGTTTTTCTTCTGGACTATAAGATAAAATTTTTTTTTGGTCTCCATGAATTGCAGATTTTGTTGCAACCATTTCTGAATACAACATAACATTCTTGCTCATCAACCTTAAAAAATAACGATCATGACGATCGGTACAATCCATCATCGGTGCTACTGAAATTTTTCTATTAATTTCTTTTTTAATATCCAAGAGGTTTACCCATTAGTTTATCAGGTAACCACGATACGATCTCAGGAAAGATACATAATATAAGTATGGATAAAACCATCATCATCATAAATGGAAATGATCCCTTTAAGATTGTGGATAAACTTACATCAGGTGTTATTCCTTTAATTATATAAAGGTTTAATCCAACAGGTGGTGTTATTAAGCCTATTTCCATATTTATTGTAAATACAATTGCAAACCAATATGGATCAAAACCTAATGTAGTTATTACTGGTAATAATATCGCTGAAGTCATCACAATAACGGCAACTGGTGGTAAAAAGAAACCAGCAACAAGTAAAAACACATTAACCATCAAAAAAATCATCCACTTATTACTGCTTAATTCTATCATGCTCTGAGCAAGCGATTGAGTTACATAAAGTTGAGATAGTGTGAATGCAAAAAGGTAAGAGGCTGCAATAATAAACATTATCATTACACTTTCTTTCATTGAAATTTTAATAATATTCCAAATCTTTTTAGGCTGATAAATTTTGTAAACAACTGCAATCATTACAAAAACTAAAAATGCACCGACACCAGATGCTTCAGATGGTGTAGCTACACCTCCATAGAGAACGTATAAAACCCCAATAATGATCGCAAGAAATGGAAAAATTCTAGGAAGAACTTCAAGTTTTTCTTTTAACGTTGGTGGCTTTCTATTTCTTAGTAATTTAGCTGCATTTTTATCAATGAAGTAACTGTGTATTAATGCCCAAATTGCAAAAAGACTTGCCAACATAAACCCTGGAATAATGCCAGATAAAAATAGTCTTCCAATAGAAGTTCCTGTTGCCATGCCATAAACAATTAAAACTATACTCGGTGGAATTAAAACTCCTAACGTTCCTCCAGCAGCAATTGTTCCTGTAGCAATTTCGTCTGAGTATCCTCTTTTTCTCATTTCAGGAATTCCCATAGTACCAATTGCAGCACATGTTGCTGGACTTGATCCACTTAAAGCAGCAAAAATTGAACACGCACCAATATTAGAAATAACTAAACCACCTGGTACTCTCCAAAGCCATCTATCAAGGCCAGTATATAAATCTTTTCCTGCAGGTGAATGAGCAACCGCCATACCCATAAGTATGAACATTGGAATAGATAACAGTACAAAAGAATTTAAGCCTGCATAAAAAGTTTCAGCAAATACATCCAACATTTGCAGTCCTTCGAAAGCAACCAAGAGAGTAATTGAAACAAAACTTAAACCAAAAGCAATTGGAATACCGGAGAATAAAACTATCAAAGTAAAAACTGCAACAATTATAGCAATTGTAAGTGGGTCCATTATTTAAAATCCCCCTCATCATAAAGTTTAATTATTTCAGCAATATATTGAAGTATCATTAAAATAGAACCTATTAGCATTGAAGAATATGGCACCCATAATGGTGGGTCCCAAATAGTTCCTGTTGTATAATTCTTAGTAAATGCTTCTTCAACCATCAAAAAACCAAAATAAAATAGAATTAAGAAAAAACATAAGCTTAATAATGAAGTAAAAATTTTAAGCTTAACAATATTTTTTTTAGACATAAAATCATATATCCATTCCATGCTTACATGGGCTTTTTCACTTAAAACATAAGCACTACCAATAAAAGTAGACGCAACAAGTAGTATAGTCACTAATTCAGTTTGCCACGTAATAGCTCTTTGAAAAAAATATCTTTCAAAAACAAGCTCAACAATTACTAAAATTGATAAAATTAAAGCACCCACAGCAAAAGCTCCACAAGCTTGGGAAGTGTAATTACAAAATTTTAAATATTTTTTTTTCATAAAAAAAACCCCTATTCATTTTCACAAATAGGGGTTCGTTATATATTATTTTATTTAACTGCTAAAGCCATTTCCATAAGCTTTGCACCACCTGGTACTTGCTCTGCAAACGCTTTGTGGGCAGTTTTCTTTGCAATCTCAATCCATTCAGCGTGATCTGCAGCAGTCATATATACTAGCTCAACACCAGCATCTCTATAAGCATCTTCAAATGTCTTATCAAGGTTAGCTACTTGTGCGGTCATATATTTTTCAGCTACTTTTCCAGCTTTCATAAGAGCTTTTTGTTGTTTAGAACTTAAAGCATCAAAAGACTTCTTAGACATAAGGATCGGCTCATACATAAACCATAAACCAAATTTTCCTGGAGGTGTTGCACATTTTACCTGTTCGTAAATTTTGTAACTTACAAAACTTCCTGAACTAGTATTTGCACCAGTTAATACACCTGTTTGTAGACCAGTATAAATTTCTGAAGATGGCATACTTTGAATACCAGCTCCTGCACCTTCGAGCATTTGGTTAAATGCTTTACCAGCTGCTCTCATTACTTGACCTTTTGCATCGCTAGGTTTTCTAATACATTTTGTTTTTGAAACAAAACCACCACCTAACCAAGCATCAGATAAAACAACTACACCTGCATCATTAATAATTTTTTTAATCTCTGTCATCATCGGAGATTTATTAAATCTTAAAGCGTGGTCATGGTTTTTAACTGTTCCTGGCATTAAAGTTGCACTAAACTCTGGGTGAAACTTTGATGCGTAACCCAAAGGGAAGGCAGATATATCTAATTGACCAGTAGTCATTGGTTTCCACTGCTCTTTAGGTTTGTATAAAGATTTTGCTGGGTAAATTCTAATATCGATGTCAACATTAGCTTTTTTTACTTCATCAGCAATAATTTGTACCATCTCGTGACGTGGGTCAAAAGATCCATCAGCTCTAGGTGTACCAGGCCATTGGTGACTTGCTTTTAACGTTACCGCATAAGCAGAACCAACTGTTGATAAAACTAAAACTAATGCTGTAAAATATAAAGATATTTTTTTAAACATTATTATTCCTCTCATTAGTTATTTTAATGATGCATATAATTAAAGTTCTTGGTAAGAGTCAACATTACACAAAAACATTATTGTAAAAAATATGGATGGTCCTTTAAAAAATCTATTAGTTCTTGACCTAACTAGAGTGCTTGTTGGCCCTTATTGCACTATGATGCTTTCAGATCTAGGTGCACGCGTGATAAAGGTTGAAGCGCCAGAGGTTGGAGACGACTCTAGAAAATTTGGACCTTTTATTGAAGATTATTCAGCATATTTTATGTCACTTAATAGAGGCAAAGAAAGTATTGCTCTTAATTTAAAAAATGAAGATGACAAAAAAATATTCAACAAAATTCTAGCTAAAGCAGATATCTTAGTTGAAAATTTTAAACCTGGCACATTAGAGAAGTGGGGATATGGCTGGAAAGATGTTTGTAAAAAATATCCAAAACTAATTTATGCATCAGCATCAGGTTTTGGACAAACTGGTCCATTAAAAGAATTACCTGCTTACGATATGGTTGTTCAAGGTATGGGTGGTTTAATGAGTGTTACTGGTCAACCTAATTCAGAACCAACTAGAGTTGGAACATCTATTGGAGATATTACTGCAGGATTATTCACAACCGTTGGAATTAATGCTGCACTTTATGATAGAGAAAAAACTGGTAAAGGAACTTTTATTGATGTGTCAATGTTGGATTGTCAAATTGCAATTTTAGAAAATGCTATAGCAAGGTATCTTGCTAAAAATGAAATACCTAAACCCATGGGATCTCGTCATCCATCTATCGCTCCTTTTGAAGCTTTTAAAACTAAAGATAGTTACATCATTATAGCGGCTGGTAATGAAAAACTATTTGAAAAACTCTGTAATGTTTTAAATATTCCTGAAATTTCTAAAGATGCAAAATTTAATACCAATTCTTTACGATCTGAAAATATGGATGATCTTAAAAAAATACTTGAAGATAAACTTATTGTTAAGAATACAAATGAATGGGTAAGTGAAATGGAAAAAGAAAAAATTCCATGTGGTCCTATCTTTAACATTAAAGAAGCTGTTGAAAATCCTCAAATTGAAGCTCGGAATATGATTGTTAAAGCGCATCATAAAGTTATTGGTGATTTTAAACTAGCGGGTAATCCAATTAAAATGTCTAATTATAAAGATGAAAAAACACGTGGTGATATCCCTGATCTTGACGAACACAGAGAAAAAATCTTAAAGGAATTTAATAATTAACTATTAGGTTCAGTTTCTTCTGAACTATCTTCTGCAGTTTCACTTTCGGCTATTTGATCTAAAGAAACTGGTGTCTCTTCATCTCCCACTTCTAACTCTGCATCAACGTCTACTTCAGGTTCTACTTTTGCAGTTAATTCTTCTAAATCTTCTGGTGCAACTTGAATTTTTTCTGGAATTTTTCTAGCTCTTTTAGATGGTAAAATAGGTGTTCCGCTTTTAGAAATTTCACCCTTATACATACTGTCAAAATCATCACCGATAACTTCATCATCATCTGTACCATCATCAACTTGCTCAACATGTTTTCTAAGTTTAAGAATGGCACTATCAGTTAAGTCTGAAACTTTAATAGTGTCTGCTGCAATTTCTCTTAAAGATATAACTGTATTTTTGTCATTATCTCTATCAAGAGTAGGCTCCAATCCTGAATTTAATTGAACTGCTCTTTCTTTAGCAACCAATACTAATTCGTAAGGGCTTTCTACTTTATCTATGCAATCTTCTACTGTTACTCTAGCCATGCGCAGTATCTATACGGTGGTTAAAAAAAATCAAGAATAATTTTACAAATATTGAGGATTTAACTTATTTTTTATTAATAATAGAAGGAATATTGCAATTAATGTGTATGAGCCAGAAGCTAAGGCAATTTGTTCAATCGAAAAACTATTATCGATCAATATTCCAAATAGAGCTGTTCCAAATGCTGTTGAAAATACCATGAAAGCTGTTGTTAGTGCTTTAATGGAACCAATATATTTAACACCATAAATTTCAGCCCAGGTAGCAGAACCCAAAACATTAGACAAGCCATTTGATATACCGATTAAACCTAGGAAGATATAAGATGAAAATGGTGAATTAAAATAATAAAGTACAAATGTAGCAAATAATAATGGAATGTTCATGTAGATTAATAACTTCCTACTTGTAAATTTATCAATCAAGAACCCAGACAAAAATAAAGTAATCACTGATAAAATTGAGTACACCATAAAGGATTGAGCTATTACATAAGGACCCCAATTTTTAGATGAAACTATAAAAGATTGATAAACAAATGTACCTGTTGCAATTGAAGGCATCACTAACATAGTTAAGCAAATAATATAAAATCTATAATCTTTTAATACTTCACTTCTTTTCCATTGTTTAATTTCTTTTGTCTTAACGTCATTAAGACTTACGGTTTCTCTTGAATCTAACTTAATATTTTTTACTAATGAAAAAGTAATAATTGGCAATACCACAATAACAAAAATTGAAATAACTATCCAAATATTTCTCCAATCAACAAAAGTTAATAAAAAAATAATTAATAATGGTAAAATAAATTCAGCTAAAGATAAACCAAGCCAAGTTATACTTAGTGCTCGGCCTCTAGTTTTTTCAAAAAATCTTGATATTGTTGTAGTTGCAGTGTGAGACATTAGTCCTTGTCCTGACAATCTCATTAAAAAGATTGAGAAAAATAAAAAAATTACTGATGAAATTTTAGAAAATAAAAAACAAGAGACTGCCAGTAATGCAATCACATAAGCTGCAAATTTTAAGATATTAAAGTCATCAATTTTTTTTCCAATCCAAACAAGTATAAAACTACTTAATAAAGTTGCAGACGCATATATTGATCCAAATTGACCATGCGTGATAGAAAGTGCGTCCCTTATGCTTGAATTGAACAGTCCTAAAAAAAAACTCTGTCCAAAACTTGAAAAAAATGTAAATATAAATCCAAATAAAATTACTTTAAAATTCAAACTTTTAAACATAGGAAATAAAATTTATGTCTTGTAATGTTGCTTTCATTGGTCTCGGCGTCATGGGTTATCCAATGGCTGGTTATATATCAAAAGCTGGTCACAATGTAACTGTTTATAATAGAACCTCTTCAAAAGCAGATAAGTGGGTCGCAGAATTCAAAGGATCTAAAGCCAATACTCCTGCAGAAGCAGCAGATGGTGCAGAGTATATATTCACATGTGTTGGAAATGATAACGATCTTCGTGAAGTAACTTTTGGTGATAATGGTATTTTTAAAACAATTAAAAAAGGTGCTATCTATGTTGATAACACTACAGCTTCTGCAACAATCGCAAGAGAGATTTATGAATTTGCAAAAAAAAATGGATTTGGATCATTAGATGCACCAGTATCAGGTGGTCAAGCTGGAGCAGAAAATGGTGCACTAACTGTTATGATTGGTGGTGATCAAGCTGATTTTTATAAAGTTAAAGATAAAATTGATTGCTATAGCAAAAAGATGAAATTATTAGGTGGCGCAGGTAATGGCCAATTAGCAAAAATGGTTAACCAAATTTGTATCGCAGGTCTTGTTCAGGGTTTATCTGAAGCGATTAACTTTGGAAAAAAAGCTGGTTTAAATATGGAAGATGTAATTGAAGTAATATCTAAAGGTGCTGCTCAATCTTGGCAAATGGAAAACAGATACAAAACGATGATTGATGATCAGTTTGAATTTGGTTTTGCAGTTGATTGGATGAGAAAAGATTTGAAAATTGCAATGGATGAAGCTAAAAATAATGGCTCTCTACTACCTGTAACAGAAGTTGTTGATAAGTATTACGGTGAAGTTCAAGAAATGGGTGGAAACCGTTGGGATACATCCAGTTTGATTAGAAGACTTAGTAAATAATCTATAATGCAACCAGCATACTACGAAGATTTTGAGGAGATCAAAAATAAAATTTGGTCCATGCTGGATAATGCTATCAAAGATAGAGGTTCTCAATTTAGAATTCCTGTATTTATTTGTGGTGGCCAAAATGACTTTGATGGAAGAATTGTAGTCCTTAGAAAATCAGATCGAGAAAATAATTTTATCCAATACCATAGTGATATTAGATCAGATAAAATTGCTAAATTAAAAAAAAATAAAAATGCAGCAATGTTATTTTATGACAAGGATGAGAAGATCCAAGTTAGACTTAAGGTTGAATGCGTTGTTAATCATGAAAATGACATTACAAAACAATCCTGGTTAAAAACAGGTCATATGAGTAGAAAGTGTTATCTAGTTGATAATGGTCCAGGAACGAAATCTGAAACTCCGACTTCAGGGCTTAAACCTGAGTTAGATAATTTTGAATTTACTATGGAGCAAAGTGAGGTGGGTTATAAAAACTTTACTGTTATTCAATGTAAAATTAAAAGTATTGAGTGGCTTTATTTAGCAGCTAAAGGTCATCGTAGAGCTAGATTTGATTTAGAGAATAACAAAGATACTTGGTTAATTCCTTAATAAAAAGTAGCCTTTACAACTCCAAATTTTGATGATGTAACTTCAATTAATTTTTTATCATTTATTGGGACTGGAAATCCATAAGCGCCTGTCAAAATTAAATCACCTTTTTTCAAATAAATTCTTTTTTTGGCTAGTTCTTTAACTAGCCACTCAATTTCTGAAAGCATATCATATGGCCATTTTTTATTAACCCAAGTATCTATTATTTCATTGTTATAAATAAGCTTAAGATTGGTGTCTATTTTATCTATTGGTAATTTTGTTTCTGGGCCTAAAACCACTCCAGCATGTATTGCATTATTTGCAAGAAGTTCAGCTCCATATGGCTCATTACCATAAAAAATAAGATTATGAATTTCAATTAAAGGATAAATTCCTTCAATCGAGTCTAGTATATAATCAAAAGAAGATAGTTCAGCTTTAATATCACGATTTAATATAATACCAAATTCAGCCTCCATTGCAGGGTTGGTGTAGTTTTTTTTATTAAGAGTTACACCGCTAGTGTACAATTCACTTTTCCAAAGATAACCACATGCAGGTTGTGTAAATCCCATTTTTTTTTGAGTCTCTTTTGCAACACATCCTATTTTATATCCAATAATTATTTCTCCTCTCTTCTCTCTTAATCTTGCAATATTTGATTGAATAAGCAAAGCATCTTCATTACCTATTTCTATTTTCTCTTTAAAAATTGTCCCAGGATTCTTGGCATCATAATCTTCTAAAATTTTATTTGTAAATAAATCTAATTCCTTTTGAGATAAATGACTCATTTGTTTTTTTAAAATACTGATTTAGAATATTTTTTCCAATTTTCTTGGTAATGAATAGCATTTTCAGTTATTGACTTTGCTTCTTCAGTTGAGACTTGTCTTACAATTTTACCAGGGGATCCAACCACTAGAGAATTATTAGGGATGATTTTGTTTTCAGTGATCAATGCATTAGCGCCTATAATGCAATTTTTCCCAATCTTTGCTCCATTTAAAATGACAGCACCAATTCCAATTAAAGAATTATCTTCAATGGTGCACCCATGAAGCATAACTAAGTGACCAATAGTTACGTCTTTACCAATTTTTAATGGGTAACCAGGATCGGTATGCAATACACTCCCATCTTGAATATTGGAGCCTTCACCAACATAAATATTTTCAACATCACCTCTTATGGTAACATTAAACCAAATGCTGGTATTTTTTTCTAAAGTGACATCACCAATGATAGATGCATTAGATGCAGACCAATTTTCACCTAAATTTTTAACTTTTTTATCTTCCAAATCACAAAACATAACTTATATGTTATTATAACATGCCGTTAAAAACTCCAATATGTGATTTCGGACAAGCTGCTAAAAGCTTTGAATTAAAGTCCACTAATAACGAAATTATTAAATTAAATGACGTTAAAGGGACAAATGGAACTTTGGTCATGTTTATTTGTAACCACTGCCCTTATGTAAAAGCTGTTATTAAAGACATTGTCGAAGATTGTAAAAATTTAGAAAAATTTGGAATAAAAGCTGTGGCTATTTCAGCTAATGATCCAATAAATTATCCTGAAGATAGTTTTGAAAATATGATTAAATTTGCTAAAAAACATCAGTTTAATTTTTCATATCTATTTGATGAAACTCAAAATGTTGCAAAAAGTTATAATGCTGTATGCACGCCTGATTTTTTTGGATACAATAATAATTTAGAATTGCAATATAGAGGTCGAATAAGAGAATTAGATAATTTAAAACCAGTAAGAGCTGGTGATAGTGATTTATTTACAGCAATGAAACAAATAGCTGAGACGGGCAAAGGTCCCGAAACGCAAATTTCAAGTGTTGGCTGCGGTATTAAATGGTTAAATAATTAATGTATTTAATAGTTACAAAAACATTTCCTCCAGAAGTTGGTGGTATGCAGAATTTAATGTGGGGTTTAGCAAATGAATTTTCAAAACACTACATGATAAAAGTATTTGCTGATTATTATGAAAATCATAAATTATTTGACGAGCAAGTTTCTTTTTCAATAGAGCGTGTTGGTGGAATAAAGCTTCTAAGAAAATATAGAAAAGCTCAATTAATTAATGAATTTATTAAAGAAAATAAAATTGATGGTATTATTGCTGATCATTGGAAAAGTTTAGAACATCTTAAAACTAATAAAAAAAAGATATGCTTGATCCATGGTAAAGAAATTAATCACGAGAAAGGTACCTCTCTTAATAAAAGAGTGTTAGAGGTTTTAGATAATGTTGAAACCATCGTTGCTAATTCTGAAAATACTAAAAATTTAGCTATTTCATTGGGTGTTCAGCAAGATAAAATTATAGTTATTAATCCTGGTGTTGATCCAGTTGAAGAATTGGATAAAAAAACTTTAGATAAAGTAGAGAATTTATTAAAATATAAATCTCCAAGACTTATTACTGTCTCTAGATTTGATAAAAGAAAAAATCATGAAAAGGTAATCATGGCGCTTCGAAATTTAAAACAAATCTACCCAAGTATTATCTATATTTGTGTGGGTTATGGTGATGAAGAAAAAAATATTAAAAAATTAATAGCAGAACTGGGCCTTCAACCCCAAGTAATGTTCTTTAAAGATATTTCTAATGAATTAAAAAATGCATTAGTTGCTAAATCAGATATTTTTGTCATGCCTTCAGTTGTTCATAAAAAATCTATTGAGGGGTTTGGTATCGCTTATGTTGAGGCTGCTCAATATGGAGTGCCCTCTCTTGGGGGAAAAGATGGAGGTGCAGCAGATGCAATTGAACATGAGAAAACAGGTTTAATCTGTGATGGTAATGAATTAGATGAAGTTTATTCATCAATTAATCTAATGTTAGAAAATAATAAATTTCATGAGTATGGAAAAGCTGCCAAAGAAAATTCTGCTAAATTTAAGTGGAGTACTATTATTGAAGAATATAAAAAAATTCTAAACTAAATCTTTTTATTCTTAATTGTTTTATAAATTTGCCAACCAACAATTAGAATTGTAAATCCTATTATTATAGCGGTAAGAGGTCTGTCCCATAAAAAAGTCCACGAACCATCACTTATTAATAAAGATCTTCTTAAGTTTTCTTCCATTAATCCACCGAGGACAAAGGCTAATATGAGTGGTGGCATTGGAAAATCATATAAGCGCATAAAAGTTGCAACAACAGCAATTCCAATCATTAAATAAATGTCAAAATTATTAAATGACATTACGTAAATTCCAGTAATTGAAAAAAATAAAATAAGTGGAATTAAATAATTTTTAGGTACTGCAAGTATTCTTGCTATGTAAGGTATCAAAGGTAAGTTTAGAATAAGCAACACTACCATTCCAATGTACATAGACATAATAACTGACCAAAAAATTTCAGGGTTAGTTATATAAAGTCTAGGCCCTGGTTGAATTCCAAATCCTAATAAAGCACCAAGCATTACCGCAGTCGTCCCACTTCCAGGTATTCCTAAAGTTAGTAAAGGGACAAAAGCTCCAGAGCATGCTGCATTGTTTGCAGTTTCTGGTGCAGTTAAACCATGAACGCTACCCTTACCAAATTTTTCTTTTTCTTCATCGCTAACAAAATTTCTTTCCATTCCATAGGCTAGAAATGAAGCAATAGTTGCCCCAGCACCTGGCAAAACTCCAATTAAAAATCCAATAACTGAGTTTCGAGGAATAGCTTTTAACATTTTACCTCTCTCTTCTTTATTAATCTTAATTGAACCTAGTTCAGTTAATGAAACTTGTTTGGCAACAGCTGATGGATCATTTCGTTTTAAAATAATTGTTAAAGCTTCACTCATGGCAAAAGTTGCCATTACAACTAAAACGAAACTTATCCCATCAGATAAATTCATATTATTAAAAGTAAATCTTGTAATGTCAGATAAAGAATCTTGACCAACTGATGCTAACATTAAACCTAAAACAACCATCATCATTGCTTTTAAAAATTGTCCTTTTGATGAAAAGGCTGCAATTGCTGTTAAACCTAAAATCATTAAAGCAAAATAATCTGGTGACCTAAAGGATAAACTTACTTTTGATAAACTAGGTGCAAGAAATAATAAATAAATTGAAGCAAGTGTTCCACCTGCAAAAGAACTCCAAGCAGCAATAGCTAAAGCTTTTCCAGCTTTACCTTGTTGAGCCATTGGATATCCATCAAATGATGTTGCAACAGTTCCGGGAACTCCAGGGGCGTTTAATAAAATTGATGAAGTTGATCCACCAAATACTGCGCCATAATAAACACCTGCCATTAAAATTAATCCAGTTGCTGGGTCAAAACCATAAGTAATAGGTATCATTAGTGCTATTGCTGTCATTGGTCCAAGACCAGGTAGCATTCCAATGATGGTTCCAAAAAAACAACCAATCATAACCATAAATATGTTTTGAAATGTAAGAGCTGTTTTTAAACCAATTAAAATTCCTTCAATCATCCCATAACTCCAATTAGTTTTAAAAATGGATCTCTTAAATAAATCTCAAGTACTCCATGTAAAAGGTACATAAAAGCACCGACGAAAGGGAAAGAGAGTAAAAATATTAACTTCCATCTTCTCTCACCTAGCGCATAATAAGAAGACGCTAGAAATAGAGAGGTAGTTAAGAAATAACCTACCTTTAATATAGTTGCTCCATAAATAATTGCTATAATCACAAGTATAGCTGTTTTCTTGTACTCTAAATTATTATGATCAACTTTAATGGTATTAGGCTCTGGTAAAATAATCTTTAAACCAGAAAAAAATAAACCTGCATAACCTAAATAAATTGGAAACGTTCTGGCATTAAAAGGTGCGTTTTCATCAAATGAAAAAACTTGAATTTGATACGCGATATATAAATAGAATGCTGAGAAAATAAAAAAGAGCAGTGATATAATTTTAGTAGTATTTATATTCACTGCTCTAATTTTCAAATAATCCTAAAGAATTATATAACTCCTAATTTCTTCATAAGAGCTGTCATTTCTACAGTTTGTGCGTCTAAGAATTTAACAAAATCCTTATCTGAGTTATAAATATTAACCCAAGCATTCCTTTTTCTAACAGCTTCCCATTCAGGAGTTTTCATAACTTTACCTAACATTGCAGATAAAGCTTTTTTATCTTTATTGCTCATATTAGGAGGTCCAAAAAATCCTCTCCAGTTTACGAACTGAACATCGTATCCTTGTTCTTTTAGAGTTGGTGCATCCGGTGCATCAGCTACTCTTGAAGGAGCAGTAATACCAATAATTCTTACTTGGTCTCTTGCGCCCATAAGTTCACCTAAACCTGTAGAGATAATTTGAGTTTCTCCAGATAAAAGTCCAGCTAACGCTTTTCCACCAGCATCATAAGGAATGTAAGCAACATCATTTGGATTAGCACCAGCAGCTTGGAAAGCTAAAGCACCAATTAAATGGTCCATACTTCCTCTTACTGATCCACCAGCCATTTTGATAGAGCTTGGATTCTTTTTATATGCATCAACTACATCTTTAAAGTTTTTGTAAGGTGAGTCTTTTGCAACTGCAATCGCACCGTAGTCACCAATTACACCAGCGATCGGTGTAACATCTTTATAAGATAAAACTCCAGATCCTGTAACATAACCTTCGTGTCTAGTAATAGATCTTAAAACTAACGGCGTAGATTGTACTAAAATTGTATTTTTAGGTTGAGTGTTAATCATGAAAGCTAAAGCTTTTCCACCACCACCACCTGACATATTTTCAAATGATGCACTTTTTAACATTCCTGATTTTGTTAAAGCTTCTCCAGTACCTCTAGCAGTTCCATCCCATCCGCCACCAGCACCACCACCAATTACGAAATGGATTTTATCCATTGCGATTGAATTTGTTACTGTTGCAGAGAATAATAGAATTACTGAAAATAATACTGAAACTAATTTTTTAATGTTTTTCATTATATTCCTCTATTGTTTGTTTTTAATAGTTGCAGTTAATTATACTATAGTTGTGAATGCAAGTTTTTGAATAGAATACAACTTAAAGTTGATTTTATTTATTTAATAAATTAGCAACTGTTCTCTTAAATATTTTAATAATAAAAAAGATAACTATCATTAATTAAGAGAATTTCTTTTGTGTTATCTTTTTAAAGGTAAGTGATAAAAGAATATTTGTTAATGAAAAATTCTTCTATTCAATTTAATTCCTCTAACATTAAAGAATTATTTTCTAAAAAATTTCTATTAGTCATTTTAATTTCAATCCCAAGCGCAATTGTAGCAGACTATTTTAATGTTCCATTAGCGTGGATGCTTGGTCCTATGCTTGCAGTTTCAGTTGCAGCATTAAGTGGAATAAAAATTAAAATGCCAAAACTAGCTTTAAGTTCAATTTTAATAGTTCTTGGTCTTCATATTGGAAATTATATCGATCAAAATTTAATCAATCAAATGACAGAATGGGTGTGGACTTCAATAATAATGTTTATCTATATTTTGATAAGTATTTTAATTGTATCTAAATATTTACAAAAATTTTCAGGTTATAATGTCAAAACTTCTATTTTTTCAGCAGCACCAGGTGCTTTAGGTCCGTTAATGATATTAGCTGAACATGAAAAATCTGACTTATCTCAAGTTGCTACATCACATTTAATTAGGTTAATTATAATAATAACCGTCATTCCCTTTTTTGTTGTTAACTACTCAACAAATGAAGCTCTAGTAATTGAAAAATTTAATTACTTAGATCAGAATCATTTTCATCTTTTAATCCTCTTAATAGGCTCAATATCATTAATTTTTGTATTTGATAAAATTGGTGTGCCTGCTGCATTATTATCTGGAACACTGGTTGCAAGTGGAATTCTGCAAATATCTGAAGTTGCTTCCTACAAACTGCCAGATGAAAGTATAAATTTTTGTTTGCTTATTTTAGGTGCCTCTGTTGGTTGTCGTTTTGCTGACAAATCATTAAAAGAAGTTGCGAGTAATTCGTTCCATAGTTTGGTTGCAACTGTAATACTTGTAACACTTGGGTTATTAGCTGCAATTGTTGCCACATACTTTGTTGATACCAATTTCTTAACTCTACTCTTATCTTTTTCTCCTGGTGGAATTTATGAGGTAGCAGTTATTGCAATAGCTTTTGATTTAGATCCCAACTTTGTAGCATTTCATCATATTATTAGATTGCTGATGATACTTTTTACCATTCCTATAATATTGAAAATTATTGGTAAGAAATTAAATTAATATTTTTTCTAAAACTTTACTTGCGCTTAGTTTTTCTAAATCATCAACCTGTATTGCTTTAAAATTTTCTCTTTCGATACTAACTTTAAAAGCTGTTGTGTGTTTACCAAATAAGGTCAAACCTTTTACTCCAAGGTGAGCTGAAATATGAGCTGGACCCGTATCATTTGCAATAACAAATGAACTTTCTTTAATCAAACTTGCAAGCTGAGAGATATCAAGCGCCTTATCTTGGTTTAAAATTGAAATAGCATTAATGTTTTTTGCATCATCAATTTCAGATGGTCCTGGAGCTACTACAACTTTAATTTGTTCACCGTATTTATTTTTAATTAACTCTATTAGTTCATTGTAATGGGGCCATTTTTTATGAGTTAGATGAGTTGAGCAAAAAGGAAATAAGACAATGTATTTATTTAATTTAAATTCTTCTTTAATATTATCAATGTTAGTGACAGCCCAACTAAAGTCTGGTTTCATGGTGTGTTCAGTTTTAATTCCAGAAGTTTTAAGTTGATGATCAAATCTATTCAAAACTGGGTCTTTATCAAATTCTTCTTTTGAGATATTGTTTGGTAAGGTAGTTTCTGAACTAGACCAAGTATTAAAATTTACTTTTGGAAATAAAATATTTTTATAAAATTTTGTTCTAGATGAGTTTTGCAAATCATAAACTTTTTTTATCTTTAGTTTCTTTAAAGTTCTCATCAACAAATATAGATAAATTAAATTAAACCTTGATAGACGTTTGTCTAAAATAACATTGTAAATAAATGGATTTTTTCTAAATAGTTCAAAATAAGGTTTTGTTGTTAATATATGTATTTGATCTTCTGGGTGGTTTTCAGAAATATCTTGAATTGCCCCGCATGCTTGCGCTATATCTCCTAAAGAACCATGTTTGATAATTAAAATATTAGACATATTTCTAACAACTTAACATAGTATAAATTTTTATGAATAAAATTCTAGTTGAAGTATCGGTTGGTGAACTTTTAGATAAAATTTCTATTTTAGAGATTAAACAAGAAAAAATTAAAGATCCTGAAAAACTAAAATTTATTAATGATGAGCATAGTATTTTAAAAGATCAATTAGATAACAATGTTAAATCTGATGAAAAACTTAATACACTTTTTAAGTCATTAAAAGATATTAATGCAAAGTTATGGGTGATTGAAGATGATAAAAGACTGTGTGAAAAAAATTCTGACTTTACTGAAAACTTTATAAAACTATCAAGAGATGTTCATTTTTTAAATGATGATCGTGCTAAGATTAAACTAGAGATGAATAATCACACAGGCTCTAAGATTAAAGAGATTAAAGAATATACTTCTTATTGAAAACTATATTTTTTTTCTAAATATTTTATCAAGTTGTGAGTGATAAAAGTCATAAATAGATAAATTCCACCTGCTAAAAGAAACACCTCTAAAGGTTTGTAAGTTGTTGATACAATGTGTTTTGCAACACCCGTGATATCCATTAATGTTACCGTGCTTGCAAGTGATGTACCTTTCATCATTAATATAATCTCATTACCATAAGCTGGTAAAGATTGTCTAATCGCTACTGGAATTTGAATCTTATATAAAATAATCTTACTTGAAATCCCTAAACTTTTACCAGCCTCAATTATTCCAGGTTTTATAGTTTGAAAAGCTGATCTTAAAATTTCTGAAGTATAAGCTCCAGTATTTAATGCAAATGCAATAATTGCACACCAATAAGGTTCTTTTAATATTACCCAAAGAAAAGTTGATCTTAACCATTCAATTTGTCCAAGACCATAATAAATTATAAATATTTGAACCAATAAAGGAGTGCCTCTAAATAAATAAGAATATCCATAAGCAAATTTATTAATAAATGGGTTTTTATTTAATCTTAAAACTGCAAATAAAAATCCAATAAATAAACCAATGATTAAAGATGCCGATAACAATTTTAAAGTTATAATTGCAGCACTTAGAAGTTTTGGTAAACTTACTATCATTAAATCAAAATCCATTAAAAGCCCCTACTGTATTTGACTTCAAGTCTGTTAATTAATTTCATGCTCAAAAATGTTAGCATCAAATATAAAACTGCTGCAAAACAATAAAAGAATAAAGGATCTCTAGTAGAACCTGCTGCAATATAAGATTGTCTCATGATCTCAACTAAACCTGTGACCGATATTAAGGATGTATCCTTTAAAGTGATTTGCCAAACATTACTTAAGTTTGGAATAGCAAGTCTTAACATTTGAGGTAAAATTATTTTATAAAATTGTACAAATTTACTAATACCTAAAACTTTTGCAGCTTCAAACTGACCTTTATCTATTGATTGAATTGCACCTCTAAATACTTCAGTTGAATAAGCTCCAGATATAATACCGATTGCAACTGAACCTGTAATAAATGCATTAATTTCTATATATTCAAAGTATCCAAAAATTGAGGCAACGTACATTATCGCTCCACTTCCCCCAAAAAAGAAAAGGTAGATTACTAATAATTCTGGAACACCTCTAATTACTGTTGTGTAAGTATTGCCAATAAAATTTAAAAATTTATTATTTGATAATTTAAGTGGCGTAAAGATTAATGAAAATAAAAAACCAATTAACATTGCAGTAACTGCCACTGCAATTGTCATTAGAGTTGCATAAAACAACTCGTCTCCCCAGCCTGTTTTTCCGAATGATAAAAGATCCATATCGAAAGGGCGACTAAATGAATAGTCGCCTTTTCAAAATATTATTTACATAGAAGCGTCAAAGCCAAAATACTTGATTGCAAGTCTAGAAATAACTCCATCTTTTCTTGCTTGATCAATAGCTTTGTTAAAAGCTTTTAAAAGTTCAGCGTCTCTCTCACCTAGTGTTCCACCTAATTGAGAAGCTTGTCTTAAGCCAACTCCCACACCATTGCCAAAAGCACCACCTGAAAAAGTTGGTCCAACAAGAACAACTGATTTTCCAGATTTTTCAGCATAATCAGTAAATGCTACTGCTGCTGCTAAAGCAACATCACATCTTCCTGCTTCTAAGTCTAGATTAACTTCATCTTGAGTTTTGTAAGTTCTAACATCTACTTTACCTACATCGCCTGACTCTAAAAAGTTTTGGTGAATAGTTCCTGTTTGAGTACAAACAGTTTTACCAGATAAAGCTCCAGTTATAGTTTTAAGTGCTTTATTAACAGCTGAACCACCCAATGTTAAATTCACTCCTTCAGGAGTTTCCATTCCCTCTAAATCTGAACCTTTCATAACAGCAAGTGATGCAACTTCGTCAGCATAACCTTGAGAGAAAGTAATTACTTTTTTTCTTTCATCAGTAATTGACATTCCAGCCATAATTGCATCAAATTTTCTCATTTGAAGAGCTGGTATCATTCCATCCCAATCTTGCTCAACAACTTCACATTGTCTTCCAATGTATCTGCAAAGTGAATAAGCTAACTCTACCTCAAAACCAATAAGAGCACCTGAAGCGTCCTTAGAGTTCCATGGTGGGTACGCGCCTTCTGTTCCAATCTTTATTTTATCGGCGTAAACATTTCCGATTAGTAATAAAGAAGCAAGAACAGTTAATATTGTTTTTTTAAATATATTCATTTTTTTCCTCCATATGATTATGAAGATTTATTTCACAAATTTGAGACTTTAAAAAGAAATTTTTAGTGATTAATTGATGATGAAAAGTTCCAAGAACAGTCAAAACTTGGGATATAAACCCTATCCAAAGTTGTATTTCCAAAATTCTTGTTGAAAACATCTAACCATTTCTCTACTTGCTCTGGTTTCTTATCTTGACTACCAACTTGAGCGGTAATTACTCCATTTGGCTTTAATATTCTAATTAATGAATCCATATTTTTTGCTGCAAGATCTATACAAAACTGATCATCGTTAAGATCTACAAAAATTTTATCATACTTGTCATCTTCAACAGATTTTATACTTTCAAAAGCATCTCCCCAAATACATTTAACTGAATTTTTTTCTGTTGATTTATTACCAATGCTTCCAAGGTGCTTATTACAAACTTCAACTACTTCCGGATCAAGTTCATACCAGTCTATAAAATCAAAACCTTTAGACATACACTCTCTTGCAACTCCTCCATCTCCACCACCAATGATAGCTGCTGTTCCCATGTCTTTATTTAATTTTAAAGCAGCATTTACAAATGTTGAGCTGTATAAAACTTCATCATTTGTTGCGACTTGAATTTCGTTATCAATGAACAGTGATTTACCGAATTGTTCTAAGTCTAATATTTCAATATGTTGACCCACTTTAGATTTAAAATCTTCTAAAACTTCATTTACAACATACGATTTTTGTAATCCAGGTGAACTATAAATGTCATGGTACAAAGATTTTAAATCTCTATCAAAAGTTTTTGTGACAATTCTTTTATACTTGAATTCTTTTTTAACAATATCGAGTGCAATAGAGGGACTTACCTTCCCACATGTGAAAAAATCAAAACTAATAATTCCTTTTTCTGGAAACGTATGAAAACTCATGTGACTTTCAGCTAATAAGGCAAGTATAGTGAAACCTTGCGGTTTAAATTTATACTTTGAAATTTCGAGAATTGTAACTTCTGCAGCTTTTGCAATTTTACGAATTACATTTTCGTAGACTAAAGGGTCATACTCTTGAGTAGTTCCAATAATATCTAGAGTTATATGTTTGCCGACTTTTGTCATTTTAAAATATAATAAAACCTTACTAATCAAATTTTTTACTTCTTTCAAACAAAAAACTGTTATAATACTTCGCTGAGGTTGAAACTGTGAAAAATAATTGGTCAAATTTAGAATCTAAAAAATACATAAACAAGTATAAAAAACTTGGTCATTCGACAGATATGGCTTTGAGAGTTTATACAACCAGATTATTGGGACGAAATAGTAAATTAGTTCTTCATGGTGGTGGAAATACTTCAGTAAAAACATCCGTTAAAGACATTGATGGAAAAAATTACGATGTACTTTGTGTTAAGGGAAGTGGATGGGATATGGCTGAAATTGAACCAGCGGGCCTTCCAGCAGTAAAACTAAATCCATTACTATCGCTTAAAAATAAAAAGTATTTAAGTGATGAGGATATGGTTACATTTCAAACAAAAAATTTAATAGATATCAAGTCTCCTAACCCATCCGTAGAAACTTTTTTACATGCATTCTTGCCTTTTAAGTTTGTTGATCACACACATTCAGATGCCATAATGAATGTTACTAATAGACCTAATGGAAAAGATTTTTGTAAAAAAATATTTGGCTCTAAAGTAAGTATTGTTCCATATGTTATGCCTGGATTTGGATTGGCTCAAAAAATTAATGAAGTTTATTCGAAAAATCCTAATATCGATTGTTTAATACTATTAAATCATGGGATTTTTACTTTTGATGATGATGCTAAAAAATCTTATGATTTAATGATCAAATACGTATCACTTGCTGAAAGGGCTTTAAAAAAAATTAAAAGAATAGAAATAAAACAAATAAAAAAATTCAATAACTCATTTAAACCACATGAAATCTCTCCCATACTAAGGGGATTACTATCCGAAACTAAAGATCTAAAATTTATAGTAAATTACAGATCTAATAAAATTTTAGATTATTTTATTAATGGCAAAGAAGTAAAAAGATATACTGGCCTTGGTACTGCGACACCTGATCACGTTATAAGAGTAAAGCCTTTTCCATTGGTTATAACACCAAAGCCAAACTCTACTATTGAAGATTTTAAAAAATTAGCTGAAAAAAATATCAAAGATTATAGAAAAAAATATATTAAATATTTTGATATTAATAAGAAAAAAGTAAAAGACAAAAAAACAATGCTCGATACTTCTCCGAGAGTTATATTGGTTCAGAATGTAGGATTATTTAGTGTTGGAGATAGTTTGGATGCAGCTAAAATTGCTGGAGATTTAACTGAAACAAATGCAAGAGTGATTTCATCTGTAGAGGAAACTTCAAAGTATAAGTTTATACCTGAAAAAGATTTATTCGATGTTGAATATTGGTCTTTAGAACAGGCCAAGATTAAAAAGGCTAAAAAAATTCTTCAAGGTAATGTTGTTGTAGTAACCGGAAGTTTTGGTGCAATCGGTTCTGCTACTTACAAACTTTTTAAAAGTCATGGCGCTGAAGTAATTTTACTTGATTATAATTTACAAAAAGTAAAAGAAATGAAACTAAAACTTAAAGAACTTTGCTTACATTGTGATGTAACAAATAAAGACAGTGTTAAAAAAGCCTTTGAAATAATTAGCAAACAATATGGTGGAATTGATATTTTAATATCAAATGCTGGAACTGCTATTGGAGGATCAATTGCAGAAGTGGATGATAAAATTTTACGACAGAGTTTTGAAGATAATTTCTTTTCTCATCAAAATTGCGCCTCAGAAGCAATTAAAATAATGAAAAAACAGAATATTGAAGGATGTTTGTTATTTAATATTTCAAAACAATCAGTAAACCCTGGTAAGAATTTTGGACCATACGGATTACCTAAATCCGCTTTATTAAATTTATGCAAACAATATGCTGTTGACTATGGTGCGCTTGGAATTAGATCTAATGGAATAAATGCGGATAGAATAAGAAGTGGTTTGTTAAATAATAATATGATTAAATCTAGAGCAAAAGCTAGAGAAATATCTACAGAAGAATATATGAAAGGAAATTTGCTTTTAAAAGAAGTAAAAGCTGAAGATGTTGCCAATGCATTTTTTCATTTAGCAATTTCAAAGAAAACAACTGGAGCCGTTTTAACTGTCGATGGTGGAAACATCGCTGCCTCCCTAAGATAAATTATTTAAATAACTTTTTTAAACCTTCAGTAGATGCATCTGAAATACCTTTTTCAGTGATTAATCCTGTTACATATTTTGCTGGTGTTACATCAAAAGCAAGATTCATTGCTTTGCTTTTTTTTGGATAAATTAAAATTTTTTTAAGTTTATTATCTTGGTCTATTCCTTCTATATGAGATAGCTCTTCAGAATTTCTTTCTTCTATTGGAATATCTTTAAAGTTTTTAATATCCCAATCTATAGTTGAGCTTGGTAATGCCACATAAAAAGGTACATTATTATCGTGTGCTGCTAATGCTTTTAAATAAGTTCCGATTTTATTACAGACATCACCCGTTGATAAAGTTCTATCTGTTCCAACAATACACATATCAACATCACCTCTTTGCATTAATATTCCACCTGTATTATCTGCTATAATAGTATTTGCTATTCCTTCTTCATTTAATTCATATGAAGTTAAGTTTGCTCCTTGATTTCTTGGTCTAGTCTCATCCACCCAAACGTGAACCGGAATTCCTTTTTTATGAGCATGGTATATTGGTGATGTTGCTGTTCCCCAATTAATTGTTGCAAGCCATCCTGCATTACAGTGAGTTAAAATATTAACTGTTTTTTTTGTTTTGTTATAAATACCCTCAATAATTTTTAATCCATTCAAGCCAATATTTTCACAAAATTTTTCATCTTCATCACAAATATCTTTGGCTTCTTTTAAAGCTATGTTTAAAACTTCATTACTATTAATACCTGATAGTTTATTTAACATTCGGTCTACTGCCCATTTTAAATTTATCGCAGTTGGTCTTGATTGGATTAACTCTTCTGAGCTTTTTTGAATAAAATTAGGATCTTTATTTTCTTTAATAGCTAAAACAATTCCATAAGCAGCAGTTCCTCCAATTAGTGGTGCTCCTCTTACTTCCATTATTTTGATAGCATTAACTGCATCTTTAACTGTTTTAAGATCTTTAATAATAAACTGATGAGGAAGTTTGGTTTGATCAATAATCTTAACTAGTTGATTGGCTTCATCAAACCAAATTGTTCTATAGTCTTTATTCTCTATCTTCATTTATATAAAACTCTACCAGCAACTGTTTTAAGTTTATCAATTGTCTTCTGGGTTCTCTTTTCAGGTGCAGTGATTATTGCTACATCTAAACAATTATTAGTAGGGTCTTTTGGGTCAATATGACTTTCAAAATTATCAATAATATTTTTTATCATTTTTTTTGCTTTCTCTGCATTTCCTAAAAGAACTTTAATAACTTGCTGAACATCTACATTTTCATGATCTGGATGCCAACAATCAAAATCAGTAACCATTGATACAGACGCATATCTAATCTCAGCTTCTCTTGCAAGTTTGGCCTCTGGCATATTAGTCATTCCAATAACATCAGCATTCCATGATCTATATAAATTTGATTCAGCTAATGTTGAAAATTGAGGTCCTTCCATAACTATGTACGTTCCACCTCTTTGGTATTCAATACTTTCTTGTTTTATTGCCTCTTCACACGAATTCATTAGTCCATTTGAAGTGGGATGTGCCATTGAAACGTGAGCTACTATTTCATCATCAAAAAAACTTTTTGATCTTGCAAATGTTCGATCAATAAATTGATCCACGATTACAAATTTTCCTGGAGGTAAGTCTTCTTTTAATGAGCCAACTGCCGAAACTGAAACTATATCGGTAACACCTAGTTGTTTTAGAGCATCAATATTGGCTCTAAAATTAATATTCGAAGGAGATATTGCGTGACCTCTTCCATGTCTTGGTAAAAAAAATATTTTTTTATCATTATATTTTGTTTTTAAAATTTTATCTGAAGGTTCCCCCCAGGGTGTTTCAAGTTTAAGAAACTCTCTTTCCTTAAATTCATCAATATCGTAGAGACCGCTACCACCAATAATTGCTAATTTCATAAATAATAAAGATTTTATATTATTTTAAAAAGATATTAAATATAAAATACACTTTTAATATTATAATGTGAAACAATTAAAGATATAAACTAAAATGATACACATACCTAAATTAAGAAAAGTAAAATTAATTTCTATATTTCTTTTAATTTTTTTTGGTGCTTTTCTTAGATTTTATAATTTAAATTTTGACGACTTATGGTCAGATGAAATGATTAGTTTTTGGTTATCAAATCCAACTTATAGCTTTTCTGAAACACTCAAATTAATTTTTGAGTCAAATTTAATGATCTCATTTGAGGTTATTTTAAAAAATTTTCATAAATTGTTTGGCTATAATGTTCATGTCTCAAGGTACCTTAATGCCTTTATAAGTGTTTTTTCTGTCATATTATTTGTAGAGCTATTAAGGAAGAACAGTGTAAATATTAACACAGTTTTGTTTGGGACTTTTCTTTTAGCTTTGAACATTTTTCATATTAGGTACGCTATGGAGTTAAGATCTTATACTTTAACCTTTTTTCTAGCTCTAATATTAATTAATTTATTATTTAAAGACCAATATTTAAAAAAAGATATTACTCATCTGGATTATTTTTTAATAATCTTAAGCTCCTTACTTATGTTATTTTGCCATCCATTTTCTATAATAATTATATTATCTTTAAACTTTTATATTTTATGTTTATGGGTTTTAAAAAAAAATAATAATTCTAATTTAAAAAAAATTTTTTTTTTAAATACTTTTGTGGTTATTTTTTTTTTATTTTTTTACTTAAGAGGTATTTCTCACACGCCTTACTGGATTAAACAATTAGATTTATCCTTTTTTACAAATTATTTTTTTTCTAGTTTTTTTGGTTCTAGATTAATTGGTGGAGTCTATCTTATAGCACTCATTTATCTATTAACGAAATCTTTAAAGGAAATGATTAACAAAGCAAACATTAATTTCTTTTTTTTAATATTAATATTTTTTACATATTCGCTGCCAGCATTTTATGGTTTTATTTTTGATCCAATTTTAATAAATAGGTATATTATTTTTGTTTTAATCCCTATTTTATTTTTGATTAGTAATCTAGCTTTTGAGAATAAAAATAATTTAACCAAAAATATATTGGTATCTCTTATTTTAATACTTACTTTTTTTAATCATTTTACCGAGAATACATTTAAGCAATTCTATACAGAAATTTATCCATCAAAACCTCAGGTAAAAAAATCATTAGAAATTATAAATAATTCTAAAACTTTAAGTTACTCAGTATTACTTGATGATAATAATGAAAGAAATATTAATACGATCTATGAAAACTATTTAACCAATTATTCAAAAAAATTAAAATTTGATCTCAATTTTGTTAATTACCTCAATAAAAAAACTTTACCCGATGATTTGTGGATAATACACATTCGTGACATAACAGAAATAGATTTCAAAAAACCAGATAATTTTTTAGAATACACAATTAAAGAGAAAAAATATTTAAATAGATTAGAACTTTATAAATTAAAAAAAAATGATACTTAAAAAATATATAAGATCAATACCAGACTACCCAAAAAAAGGTATTTTGTTCAGAGATATTACAACTTTAATCAAAAATGAAAGTGCATTTAAAGAATGTATTGATCAAATAATCGAACGATCAAAAAAGTATAAAATTGATAAAATTGCTGCAATTGAATCAAGAGGCTTTGTTTTTGCATCAGCAGTTTCCTACCTGCTTAAAAAACCATTTATTATGCTTAGGAAAAAAAATAAGTTACCTGCAGAAACTTACTCTGTTGATTTTGAATTAGAATATGGCACAGCAACTATTGAGGTACACAAAGACTCAATTGATAAAGGTGATTCTGTTTTAATTATAGACGATTTAATTGCAACTGGTGGTACTGCCGCTGCCGCTGCTAAGCTTGTAGAAATTTCAGGAGGTAAAATTGCAGCTTTTGTTTTTGCAATTAATCTTTTTGACTTGGGTGGTTCTGATAACTTGGTTAAAAAGGGTTACAAAATAGAAAATCTAATGAACTTTCCTGGTCACTAACATTTATATTTGTGGTCTATACCAAGATTTTTTACCAAACATCGAATTAATTAATCCTAAAAATCGCATTACATAAATTTTTCTTTTAAATTTATTGCATATTAAAAAATAATAAAAAAATTTAATTATAGAGGTGATCAGCGTGGGTAGACTTTTCAAAAGAGCCTTTGGATAACCATAATGTTTTTTGTTAAAATAAAATTTTGACCACATCCAATGCCAGTTTCGTGAAAATTCAATTTCTTTTTCATGATTAATAGAGTGGGACTTACCCCCTAAATGATGAATTTTTGCTTTTTTTGCTATATATATTTTATTATTTTCTTTTTTTTTTCTTAAACATAAATCATCATTTTCTAAATATAAAAAAAAATTCTCATCAAAATAAATATTATCACTAAATTTTTTTTTATTTATCAACATTGCATATCCATCGACAAAGTCTACATTCAAAAAATCAGGATCATCATTTTTTATTTTTTTATTCTTAATCTTATAATTTGGGTATTTTGTATCATCAGAAATTGGTGCTAAAATTGAATAATCATTATATTTTGATGATAAAGCAATTAATTCTTGCATGGTATTTTCGTAAAACTTAACATCAGGATTGATTACGAAGGCATAATCTGTTTTGCATAATTTAATTCCTTTATTATTTGCAGACCCCATACCACTGTTTTCTTGAGTGATAACATTGATTTTTGAATATTTTACTTCAAGTTTTTTTTTTAGCTCCCTATTATTTGAATTTTCAATAATAATTATATTGGAATCTTTTGGTAAAGATTTGATGCATTCATTAATTATATGATCACTTTTAAATGTAACTATAATAAATGTTAGGTTATTTAAGCTTAATGTCATTATTGAAGTAAATTATTATATACTTACTATATCTATTATTATAAATAAAATCATGCAGAAAATTATAGTTACTGGTGGTCTTGGGTTTATAGGTAGCAATCTAATTGAATTATTAATTCATAAAAAATTCAAGGTTATAAATATAGACAAGGTTACTTACTCCTCTAATTTCTACAATACAAAAGAATACCTAATAAATTCAAACTATGAATTTATCAAATGTGACCTAAATAACAAAAATAAACTTAATAAGATTATTTTTAAACATAGGCCAATTGGTATTTTTAATTTAGCAGCTGAAACACATGTGGATAGATCCATTGATAGTCCTAAAAATTTTATTAATAGTAATATCATTGGTGTTTTTAATCTACTTGAGATCTTTAGGGAATATTCAATATCAAATAAAAAAGCTAAGTTAATTCAAATCTCCACAGATGAAGTCTACGGAGATATGTTAAAGGGTAGGTCTCATGAAAATTTTCCCTACAAACCAAGCTCACCTTACGCTGCTAGCAAAGCAGCCTCTGATCACCTCGTGAGCTCATATGTTAGAACATATGGAATTCCTGCAATAGTCACCAATTGTTCAAATAACTATGGACCAAAGCAACACCCTGAAAAACTTATTCCAAAATTAATTTATAATATCTTAAATAATAAAAGTTTACCTATTTACGGTAATGGAAAAAATTCAAGAGAGTGGATTTATGTAAAGGATCATTGTGAGGCATTAATAAAAGTTTTTCAAAAAGGTAAAATTGGTGAATTTTATAATATTGGATCTAATAAAAATCTAAACAATCTAGAAATTTGTAAAAAATTAATAAAAATTGCTAAAAAAAATCATTCTATAGGCTCAAATGTTAAGATTCAATTTGTTAAAGATCGACCTGGTCACGACATAAGATACGCTCTTGATAGCAAAAAAATAATAAAAAGTTTAAAATGGAAAACAAAAGTTAGCTTTGAGAAGGGTTTGGAAAAAACATTTTTATGGTATCTTCATAATAATAATTACTACAAATCAATATCTAAAAAAGATATTATTAAAAGGTTGGGTGCAAAATGATTAAAAAAGGAATAATTTTAGCTGGAGGAATGGGAACTAGAATGAGCCCACTTACAAAAGCTGTTAACAAACAACTTTTGCCTATCTACGATAAACCTCTGATTTTCTATCCACTTTCAATATTAATGCTGGCAAAAATTAAGGATATCTTAATTATTGTAAATAAAGGTCAGCTTCATCAATATAAAAAATTAATACCTAATGGGAACAATTTAGGAATTAAGATTACATATATAGAGCAAGATAAGCCAAGGGGATTACCTGATGCTTTTGTATTGGGTGAAAAATTTATTGGTAAAGATAATGTTGCAATGATTCTTGGAGATAATTTTTTTTATGGTCAAAACCTAACCAAAAAACTATTGAATTGTGCAAAAATTAAAGATGGTGCTAAAGTTTTATTGCACACTGTACAAACACCAGAATTATTTGGTGTAGCCAAGGTTGATAAAAATAATAAAATTATGCAATTAAAAGAAAAACCAAAAAAATTTATTTCTAATCATGCAATAACAGGTTTGTATTTTTTTGATAACAAGGTTGTGCAATTTTCAAAAAAATTAAAACCATCTAAAAGAGGTGAAATAGAAATTATTGATCTGCTATTGAAATATAAAAAAATTAATAAACTATCAGCTGATTTTATTGGTCGTGGGGGGGCTTGGCTTGATACAGGTTCTATTGATGATTATTATAAAACAATTGCTTTTGTACAAGCAATTGAAAATAGGCAGGGATTTAAAATTGCTTGTATAGAGGAAATTGCATTGACTAATAAGTGGATAGGTAAAAAAGAAATTATGAAATCCATGAAATTTTATGGAAATTGTAAATACTCCAATTACCTAAAAAATTTAATATAATGTTAAAAAAAGTAGTTATCACTGGTGGTGAGGGCAGATTTGCTCAGATTCTTAAAAGAGACAATAAAAAATTAAATATCCTCTACCCAACTAAAAAAAAATTAAATGTGTTAGACATCAATTCTATCAAAAAATATTTAAAAAAGTATAAACCTCAATATTTAATTCATGCTGCTGCACTTTCTAGGCCCATGAACATTCATGACAAACAAGTATCAAAAAGTATTGATTTAAATATAATTGGTACAGCTAACATTGTTAAAATTTGTTCTGATCTTAAAATTAAGCTTATATATTTTTCAACGGGGTATGTTTATGAAGGAAGAGTTGGTAACTATAAAGAAACTGACGCTATTTTACCCATCAATAATTATGCTTGGTCAAAACTAGGCGGAGAATGTGCAGTAACTATGTACAAAAATTCATTAATTTTAAGAATTATTATGTGTGAGAAACCTTTTATACATGAGTATGCTTTTCATGACATAAAAACTAATTTTATATTTCATGAAGAGATTGTGAAGATTATACCTAAAATTCTAGACAAGACAGGAATTCTAAATGTAGGTGGTAAAACTCAAACAGTGTATTCATTTGCTAAAAAAAATAATAAAAATGTTAAAAAAAAATCAGGTAAAAAATTATTTCCTAAAAATATTTCAATGAATGTTCTAAAATTAAATAAAATTATGAAATGGTAGCGGGAAGTGGAATCGAACCACTGACCTCAGGCTTATGAGTCCTGCGCTCTAACCGACTGAGCTACCCCGCCACTTAATTATCGTTGTTTTATAATAGATTTTATTTTCTGTCCAATCAAGTATTTGCCTGATTTTACTACTGAGTGTGTCATATGTGAGTCAAGAATACGTCTTACGAGGTTCCTGCGGACTCTATTTTTTTTAATATGTTTAGAATTTTTACTTAAATTTTATAAAGTATGTAGTTGTCTAAAATAATTTTATAAGTTTTTTATTGCCCCAGAGCTTCTCTTGCTGAAGCCTCTGTATAATTAGTTCCATTAGCTGCATTATATGCTGCAACAGCATCTGCAAAACTTCCAAATCCAGCTCCAGCTGCAGCAGCTTCTAAATCTACTGAGACACCTGCAGCACCTGCAGCTGCAATAGTTTCTGCTACTTCATTAAGACTAGCACCTAAGCCAGTTGCAATTGAAGAAGCATCAAATGAGTCAACTGCACCAGACTGAAGTAAATTAATAATATCAACCTCATCTTGGTATGCCGAAGCATATTCTTCAACTGACCAATCAGCATTGTAAGTTGCATTAGCTAACGCAGTTAAATCAGCATAATTTTTAATATCTAAATTCATATATTCACCTAAGAACTGTGCATAATTATCAAGCCCATAGGAAAAACTAAAAGTGGATGTATCAATTGAACTTTGTATATCTTTAACACTATCATTTAATTCTTTGGCCATATCTAAATTAAGTAAATCTTTATAATGATCTATAGACAATTGAGCTTTAATCGACTCAATATCTTCTTCAGATAAATCAATCATAATTCCTTTAGAGGTATCATCAATTTTTTCTGGGATAGGAGTTTTCCAAGCATTAGCCCAATCTTTTCTTACCCAACGCTTCATACTATCTACAGATTCCATTTGAAAGTTAATTGATGCAAGATCTAAGGAGTTTTCTCTAAATTCATCTAAAATTTTATTTATGGGAATATTATTATTTTCTAAATTAAGAATATCTAATTGAATTTTATTTGATTTTTTTGCTTTAACTAATTTTGTTGTATTTGAAGCTTCTCCCAACAATTTAAGTTCATTTTCTTCAAAATTTGAAAAGTCTGCATTCGCTAGATCTATTTTAAATCTCTTTTTAACATCCTTATTTTTTATTACAGCTAATAGGAAGTCTGCTAAATTATAAGCACTTAATAAAGCACTGGTGTTTGATAATTCAATTTCTTGAATAGTGCCTAGAAATTTGTCTAATCGATTATAATTATCGTATTTATCTATTTTTTTTATTTCTCTATCAACTTTTTTATATAATTTTGAATATTCCTTTTTAAATTTTTTCTCACTAATTCTTTGTTCATTTTTATCTTTAACTAAATTCTTAACAATGCTTAATTTTTTTGCTAATTGTAAATGTGTTTTAAGTAGCTTTTTTTCTTCACTACTAAGCTCTAAAATTTCTTTTTCACCTAGAGAAAATAGTTGTGATAACGTGTAGTATGTATTGAGTACTTCCTGAACATCATCTTCTAAAGTAAATCCCAATGCATTTCTCATAGCCTTTCTTGCTTTATTAAGACCATAAATTTTTTTAATATTAGTTTTAGTCCAACCAATATTTGGGTATTTTTCTTTAAACGCAATAATATCTTTTTTGTGATCTTTAAGTTGTTGCATATAAAAAAATTCAAAATAGCCCATACCTAGCATTAAATTTTCAGGAAATTTGTCTAGCATCCCTTTTTGTTGAACAAAAATTAATCCTATTTTCCCTTGTGAATATTTAGACATTTGCACAAACTGATTATCTCTTGGTTTGAACATGCCTGATGGTGCAGTATCTATTTCATTGAAAGTTCCAAATGCTTCTACGTCTTTTAAAAATATTCCATTTTTAATCTCAACTTCACTTCGCTCTTCAGCAAAAATTGAATTAAAAAGAAAGAAACTAAAAAGTATAATTCCAAGAATCTTTCTCATTACAAAACATATTCTCATTGTGTCATGTGTGTGTCAAGAAATGTTGAGAAGTAAAATAAGGTACACAGAACAGGAATCCTGGCCACTGACCTCAGGCTTATGAGTCCTGCGCTCTAACCGACTGAGCTACCCCGCCACTTAATTATTGATGATTTATAATAGATTTTTATTTTAGTGCAATCAAGTATTTGAAAGAGTTGTTTACTTTAAGAAAGTGATCAAAGTTCCTAATAAAGAAAGTCCCAATATACTAAGGCTATAAAAAATGATTTTTTGTTTTATTTCATTTTTTTGATTTATTTTTACTCTGTTAAGTAGTTTGTTGATATCAACAATTTGTTTTTCACCTATGTGCTGTACTTTAGATAATTTGTTTGTATTTATATTTTGATCAATTGATTTATTATTATGAAAATACATTTTTTGCATGACATTATTTAATCACCAATTATTTAACTCAGCAACTAAAATTATAAAGATCTAGCATGTTTATTTTTTAAGGGGGTAATCTCTACCACTGCTTGGAGTTTTTGCTTAGCAACCTCAATATATAGATCCATTTTTGAAAGCTCTTCATTTGAATGTGTTGAACTTATATACCCAAAAGACAGGTTTTTTTTATAATTAAAGGAATAACTCCCAGAAGTTGTTCTTCCAATAATTTTATCCTCAAGATAAATTGGCTCTTCATGTAATAATAGAGGCGTGCCTGGCTTACTATCTTTAAGTGACAGCATAATAAACCTTCTGTTTTGTTTTTTATCTTTTATTTTTAATAAGCTTTCTTTGCCAATAAAATTGGTTTCTTTTTTATAACTAATTGCAAAATTTAATCCTGCCTCGTATTGATTTTCTTCAGGTGAAATATCGTGACCCCAATGTAAAAATCCACTTTCCATTCGCATTATATCCATTGCATGCGACCCACAATGAGATAAATTATGATTTTTTCCCTCTTCAACAATTAATTGGTAAACTTTTTTGGCATCTTTATTTTCTATATAAAGTTCAAATCCTAATTCACCCACATAAGATAATCTTTGAGCCCAAATTTTTTTTGGACCAAGACTTATAAATTTACCATAACCAAATTTGAATGTTTCATTGCTAAAATCATCATTTGATATTTTTGAAATTAAATTTCTACTTTTTGGTCCAAAAATTCCTAAACAAACAAGATCATCTGTAATATCTTTAAGCTCTAAATTAGGTGACAAATTTTTTATAATATGTGCTTTATCATGAGTTCTTGTTGCAGCTGAACTTATTATTCTAAAATGATTTTTATCAATACAAATAACCGTTAAGTCTGTTTCAATTCCTCCTGCCTCATTCAGCATTTGTGTATATGTTGATCTGCCTATTTCATTTTTAATATTAGCTGTACATATTCTTTGTAATTCACTGTGTGCTTGTTTTCCTTTTATTTCATATTTTGAAAAGGGAGACAATTCATACAAGCCAACGTTCGTAATTGTATTTTTTGTTTCAAATTCAACTGAAGGATACCAGTTCTGATAACCAAAGCTGTATTTGTATTCTGCTTTTTCATTATTTAGCCCGTACCACATAGGTCTCTCGTATTCACCCGATACACCAAAACACGCACCTTCTTTTTTTAATTCTTCATGATAGGGTAATAATCTTTGATTTCTTGAAGTGTTGTGCTGCTTATAAGGCCAGTGCATTCCATATAAATCTCCAAGTGTTTCTGTTACCCTTTCCATAATAAATTTTTTAGATGAATGAAATTTTTGAAATCTTTTAATATCAAGTGAAAATAAATCTTCATTCATATAACCATTAATCATCCATTCAGCAGTGACTCTGCCAGCTCCTCCTGAGCTCGCTATGCCGATACTGTTAAATCCACAACACGTAAAAAGATTATTAACCTCTGGAGTTTCTCCTAAAAGATATTGCGTATCAGGTGTAAAAGATTCAGGCCCTGAAAAAAATTTTCTAATTCCAGCAGTTTCTAACATGGGTAATCTTTGAAATGATTTTTCTAAATAAGGTTCAAAGTGATCAAAATCATCAGGAAACTCCCCAAATGAAAAATCATTTGGAACAATTCCTTTATCTTTAAATGCATTTTTTGCACCTGGCTCAAAAATACCTACAAGCATTTTTCCAGCATCTTCTTTTAGATAAAGGCAATCATTATAATCTCTTAAGACTGGAAGATCTTTTGGAAGATCTTTCATCGGTTCTGTAATTATATAAAAATGCTCATTTGGGTACAAAGGCACACTAACACCAATATCTTCTCCAATTTGTCTCGACCACATCCCAGTTGCAATTACAACATATTCACAATCAATTTTGCCAAATTTAGTTTGAACACCAAAAATTTTTTTGTCTTTAACTAATATTTTTTCAACAGGAGTTTTTTCAAATATCTGAACCCCTTCCATCTTTGCAGCTTTAGCTAGTACATTGGTAACCCCTATAGGATCTGCCTGACCATCTTCAGGCATATAAACTCCACCTAAAATATCATCATCATTTATAACAGGATAGAGTTCTTTTATTCTTTGTTTGTTAACGTTCTCAACATTGACATCAAATAATTGTGCAGCTGTTGCTTGTCTTAATAGTTCTTGTAATCTTTCAGGTGTGCTTGCAACTGTGATTGCTCCATTTTGTTTTAATCCAGTTGATAATCCGGTTGTCTTTTCTAATTCTTTATAAAGATTTAGGGAATATTTTCTAAGACGTGTAATGGTGGATGATGCACCTAATTGACCAACAAGACCTGCTGCATGCCAAGTAGTTCCTGATGTAAGTTGGTCTCTTTCTAGTAATATAGTGTCTTTCCAACCATACTTTGCAAGATGATAAGCAACTGAACAACCTGCAATACCCCCTCCAATTACAACAACTTTTGCATTGGTTGGAAGTTTTTTATTCACAAATAATCTTAGCTTGTTATTGCTTTTTCTGGTGCAACAAATTCATGACCAAATACATCTGCAACAGCTTTATAAGTTACCATTCCTTTATGCACATTTAATCCAGCTAAAAAGTTTTTATCTTCACCTAAAGCTTTTTCGTAACCTTTATTTGCAAGTTTAACTAAATATGGAAGTGTTGCTTTGTTCAATGCGATAGTTGAAGTTCTTGGAACTCCACCTGGCATATTTGCTACACAGTAGTGAATAACATTATCAATAATATAAGTTGGATCACCATGAGTTGTTGGTTTACTTGTCTCAACACAACCTCCTTGGTCGATTGCAACATCAACAATTACAGATCCTCTTTTCATTAATTTTAACATTGGTTTAGTAATTAATTTCGGAGCTTCAGCACCTGGAATTAAAACACCTCCAATTAAAAGATCAGCTTCAGCAACTAATTTATTTAAATCAATCTTATCACTTTGTTCTGGTATAATTTTATCACCAAACATTTCAACCAATTGTTTTAATCTTGCTTCAGACTTATCTACGATGTGAACTTTAGCACCCATTCCAGTTGCAATCACTGCAGCGTTTTCTCCAACCACTCCACCACCTAAAATAACAACAGTTCCTCCTTCAACTCCAGGAGCTCCACCCAATAAAAGACCTCTGCCACTTTGATTTTTTTCTAAACAATGCGCACCAGCTTGAACAGACATACGGCCAGCAACTGCACTCATAGGTGCAAGTAATGGTAATCTTCCATTGTCATCAGTAACTGTTTCATAAGCTATGCAAACACCTTTTGATTTAATTAGTCCTTCGGTTAATTCTTTAGCTGCAGCTAAGTGTAGATAAGTGTAGACGATCTGATTTTCTCTAATCATCTTAACCTCACCTGATTGAGGCTCTTTTACTTTAACAATAATATCTGCATCGTTGAAAATATCTTCGGCTTTATCAATGATTTTAGCACCAACGCTTATGTATTGTTCGTTTTCAAAACCAGCTTCAAACCCACCATTGTTTTCAACTAAAACATCATGACCTTCTGATATTAAAGTCTTAACGCTTTCAGGTGTTAATCCAATACGATGTTCTTGTGGTTTAATTTCTTTAGGTACGCCAATTTTCATAACACTCTCTTCCTTTTTAATACTTTAATTTTGTAAAGTTTTTAGTTTTTTTGATTTTTTTGATAGTTGGTAATACCAGTTCTTAACTTTTCAATAATCTCATCAATGTGTTTTTCTTCACAAATGAATTGAGGAGCTATAATTAAACAATCTCCTGTAGCTTTAAAGTTAACACCAGCTTCATAACATGCTTTAAAACATTCAAATCCAGCTTTACCTGGTTTAGTGTTTAGCTTCATGTCTATTCCACCCATCATCCCATATCCTCTAATATTATCCACAAACTCTAGATCTTTAAGAGAAAACAATCCTTTTTGGAAATAAGGAGCTAAATTTTTTGCTCTATTAAAAATATCGTCTTTTTCAAAAATTTCTTGCACCGCAAGAGCAGCTGCTACTGCAACTGGAATTCCTGAATAAGTATAGCCATGAAATAATTCAACTGCACCTGTAGGTGAGGCATCCATTACTGCATCATAAATATAATCATTACATGCAACAACACCCATAGGTACAACACCGTTTGTTGTGGCTTTAGCCATTGTCATAATGTCTGGTGTTACTCCAAATTCATCTGCACCAAATTTAGAACCTGTTCTGCCCCATCCTGTAATTACTTCATCAAAAATTAAAAGTATTCCATGTTTGTCACAGATTTCTCTTAGTTTTTGCAAATATCCTTTTGGTGGAACCAATGTTCCAGTTGATCCTGCAATAGGCTCAACTATACAGGCAGCTATATTTTCACCACCAAAGTTTTGACAAATAGTTTCTAAGTCATTTGCTAAATAGTCTCCAGTTTCTGGTTGACCACTTACAAATTTGTGTTCTGGTAAATGTGTATGTCTAATGTGTTGGACACCTGGCATTAAAACGCTTGCAAACGTTTTAATATTGTTCACCATTCCACCAACTGAAATACAGCCAATGTTCATTCCATGATAACCACGTTCACGTCCAACAAATCTAAATCTTTCTGCGTGCCCTTTTGCTCTATGATAAGCAACAGCAATTTTAATTGCAGTTTCTACAGCTGTAGATCCACAAATTGTAAAAAACATTTTGTTTAAATCACCTGGCGTGTGTTTTGAAATTTTTGTAGCAAGCTCAAAAGAGCCACCAAAACCTTGTTGAAATGGCTGTGCATAATCTAAAGTTTCTAATTGTTTTGTAACTGCTTCTGTAATTTCTCTTCTTCCATGACCTAGTGGATTACAAAATAAACCTGAACTCGCATCTATTTGTGTTTTTCCATGGTGAGTTTTTAAATAAACACCTTTAGCTTCTGTTATAAGTCTAGGGTTTGCCTTAAAATCTTTATTAGATGTGAACGGCATCCAATGTTCATTTAATGAATTAGGTACTGCAGTTCTATTTTCTGAGCTCATAAATTTTCTTTAATTTAGTTATTTTTTGATTAATAGACTAAATAGTTCCATATAACAAATTGATTTTACTATGAAGAACACATGTTTAGCAACACATTTAAAGACCTAGACCTTTTTCACAAAACTAATAGCAGCACCAATGGTCGTCAAAAATCCAGCTAACGGCAAGATTGCAACTGCATATTTCTTTGGCATATAATTCTCTTTGAACTCAATACCTTGGAAGCTAATTTCAAAATACCACATTTCCCAATATTTTCCACGCATACCCTCTACAAGTTCAAACCCATAAATTATCAGAACTATACCAATTGCCATAATCATAAGTTTCCAAAACTGGCGTATATATAGTGACAGTTTATTTGGTAATTTTTCATAAATTAAATTTAAAGCTATGTGTTCATTATCTCTGGCTGTCAGAGAAAGTGCTATAAACATCAACCAAATATTACTTAATACTGTTAGCAGATCACCCCAAACAGGAGGGTTGTTAAAAACATATCGCATGGTAACATTATAAAGTGTGAAACCAACCATCGCAGCCAAAAGGAGTGAGCACATAGCTTCTAATGTACGATGGATAAAACGGTCAATGTTGTTAAAAAATTTTAACATATCGCTAATTACCTAATAGGTTTGGAAGAAACATGGTCAATTCTGGAATAATGAGGATAAAGAATAAAAGTAAAAACAGTCCAACTAGATAAGGAATTAACGCAACAGCCACCTTTTCTAGACGCACTTGTGCTATTGTTGCAGCAGTAAAGAACGCAACACCAACAGGTGGTGTGACCGATCCTATTAAGAAGCCAACTATTACAACGATAGCCGCTTGTATCTCAGGAAAGCCAGCTTGAGCCATAACATTAACTAGTACTGGGCCAACTATGATAATGTTTACTGCAGAGTCCATTACCGTTCCAAGAAGAAAAATGAATAGGATAACAGCTAAAATAAAAATAATTGGGGATCCCGTAAGGCTTAGAAGCCAGTTTTCAAGTTCACCGATTGCACCTAGAGAGGTAAGTAACCAACTAAAGGGTCCCGATGCAGCTATGATAATAAAAACCATTGCCGAATTACGGAATGCCCGACGAAAAGCACCAGTGCAATCTTTCCATTTAATAGTTCGATAAACAAATACACCTGTAAATAATGCAACCATTGCTGTGATAGCGCCAGCCTCAACAACCGATGCCACACCACCCATTACTGAACCTACTAAAACTACAGGTATGAGAAGAGCGAACGAGGATCGATATAATTCTTTACCAGCTCGACGTATCGAAAATGGTTTATCACTGCGCTCGAAGTTATATTTGATTGCGAAGTAATGATTAATTATCATGATCACAACGCCTATCAACACGCCTGGAATAATCCCAGCTGCAAATAGTGATGCAATCGAAAGCTCAGTCGAGTTAGCAAGTACAATCATCATGATACTAGGTGGAATTATGCCTCCTATGGTGGAGCTTACGCCTGTAACCGCAGCCGAAAACGCAGGAGGATAGCCAGCTTTTTTCATAGCTGGTAATACTAATGCTCCAACTGTAGCTGTATCTGCTACGACAGAACCATTCATACCTGCAAAAAACATACTCACAAGAACATTAACTTGGGCCAACCCCCCTCGTACACGTCCAATTAATGATTTGCTCAAAGCTACTAACCTGTCAGTAATCGTGGCACTTGTCATTAACTCACCCGTCAACATAAAGAACGCAATTGCAGTTAATGGAACTGAATCAATAGCATTAAACATTTGACTAGGAATTAAAATAAGGGGTACAGCGTCAGTAAATAGAATATAAACAAATGGTATCAGTATTAATATGAAGCCAATGGGAGCACCTAATAGGATTAGAAAAAGGAGTATTCCAAGTAGAATGATACTTTCCATAGTTACTTATTTGTTATGAATTGTTTTAGGTAAAGATCATCTAGTTCTAAAAATTTAGCTAAATGATCTTTACACAGTTTTTCGTTGAACGATTTAAAGAGCCCCAGCTTTCTCTAACTGAGCTACAAATCCATCCATTCCTTGTTCTAGAAGTACTCTTTTAGCTACCTCTGGTTCAAAAGTGCCCTTGGCTTTTACCCAAGCACCGATTGCACCTGCTCTCCATTTAGACATTTCCGCATCAGATGGAACATACCATTCTTTCACAGATGCTTTAATCGCATCTTCACCATTTTTAATCCAAGCGTTATCTAACTGGTTTACTTTTTCTCCATACGCATCAGCAGCTTTGTGTAACCATTTCTTCTCTTGAGAAGATAGAGCATTATACTGCTTTGCATCCATTGCTAGAATATTTCCAGACCACATGCCGCCAATCTCAGTGAAGTATTTTGCAACTTCATGAAGTTTTGCTACATGTTGCCAAGGACTAGCAACATACTGACCTTCAACTACACCCGACTGAAGGCCTGAGTATAACTGGCTCCAATCATAAGGTGTTGGAGTTGCACCCCAATTTTTAACTAGCATGAACTCAATTGGACTCTTAGTAGTTCGCCACTTTAGACCTTTCATATCATTAGGAACGTGAACTGGTTTAGTTGCATTTCCAAGCTGTCTGAATCCACCGCTTGAATATACAGAAAGGCAAATGTGGCCTGAATTTTCAAGCGCTAGTTTGCACTGTCTTTCTGCAAGCCATTCATTTGATATTCTTTTTGCATCTTCAAGTGACTTGAAAATGAAAGGCAAATCAAAAATTGCTAACTCTGATCCGAAATTACCATAGTTTGCTGTAGAACTAGTCCAAAGAGATATAAGCCCTTGATTGGCTTGTTCACCGCATTTCTGTTCAGCACATAAACTTTTTTGATAAAATGGTTCGATTTTCATCTTGCCACCAGAGGCTTTTGCCAAGGCTGGCATCAATGCTTGATCTATAGCATCACCGATTGGCATACCCAATCTACCAGTAGTCCCAAGCTTAAGAGTTGTCTCAGCAAAGGCTGCTTGAGCAAACAAAGCAATTGCAAACCCTCTGAGAAGTGTCTTGTAAATTTTTTTAATAAACATGTAGCAAATCTCCTTATAATTAATTAAACATATCCCAAATAACCTATTGTATAGCAATATATATTACTAGAATTATTTAAAACCCATTCTGATTAAAGAATATATTACAACTTATAATTGAAACTTTTAATTATTGGCCATGTAAATATGTAATATATTTTGTTTTACATCACGCTCAAATTGAATTTAAATATCAATAATTTAATTAAATTAATAACAGAGGGAATAATAATGAAAAAAATAATTAGTTTTATTCTTGGTACAGTAGTTGCTCTTAACTTATCTATATCAGTTGCAAATGCAGCTGCTAAAGAAGTTAGAGTTGCATTCTTTTTAGAGTGGCCTACTCCAAACCAAGAAGACAAAGTTAAAAAAATGTTTGATAAAGCACTAGGTGTTCCAGTTAAATGGACTAACTTTTCAAATGGTGGTGCAATGACTGACGCTATGTTAGCTGGAGATATTGATATCTCTTACTCACAAGGTTTAGTACCATTTATTAATGCTGTTAAATCTAAAGCACCTTTGAAACTTGTAGACGTTGCTATGGAATACGGAATGGGTGGTACAACTTGTGTTACATCTAAAGCTTCTGGTATTACATCAGCGAACGGTTCTGAGTTAGAAGGCAAAAAAGTTGCAGTTCCTCTAGGAACTATGGCTGAGTATGTTTTTGATGAAAGTATGAAAGTTGTTGGTGCTGATAAAAGCAAAATGACTGTTATTCAAATGGACCCTGAAGAAGGTGCTGCTGCACTAGTTTCTGGTGACGTTTCAATGGCTTGTTTATTTGGAGGTAACTCTATTAAAGCAGCTTTAACTGTTGGTACAAGATTGTTAACAGTTCAAGCAGCTCGTGATGCAGGTATCAAAGGTATCGATATTACATCTGTTACTGATAAATTTATGAAAGAAAACCCAGGAATGTTGAGAACTTTCATAGAAGTAACTCATGAAGCTAATGCTAGATACGCAGCTGGCAAAAGTGATATGAATGTAATTGCAAAAGATGCTGAGATGAAACTTGGAGATATGAAAGAAACTTTAGGTGGATTTGTATTCTTGAATGCTGCAGATACTAAAAAATCTATGGAATCAGGTGGAACTCTTGATGGTTTCTTAAAAGGAATGGGTACTCCTAACGGAGCAGTAGATACAAGCTTTTTACCTCTATAATTTAGAGAGTAAGATAAAATTAAATAGGCGCCAATTTATTAAATTGGTGCCTATTTTTTTAAATAAAATTTAATATAAATTTATTTCTATGAGTGATTTAATTTCTCAAAATCTAAACATGATCTTTAAAACTCCAAAGGGAGAAACTGTTCATGCATTAAAAGATGTAAATTTCACACTTAAAAAAGGAGAACTTTTAACTGTTCTTGGTCCTTCTGGATGTGGAAAAACAACTTTATTGAATATCACTGCAGGGTTTCTTAGACCAACTTCAGGAGTAATTACTCTTAACGGAAATGAAATTAATGGTCCAGGGGTTGAAAGAGGAATGGTTTTTCAACAAGGTGCTTTATTTGAATGGTTAACAGTTGCTGAAAATGTGGACTTTGGCTTGAGAATGAAAAAAGAAGATCCAATTAAAACAGCAAAAAAAGTTGATGAATGGTTAAATATAGTTGGTTTACAAGGCTTTGGAGATACGCCGACTTATCAATTGTCTGGAGGTATGCAGCAAAGGGTTGCTCTTGCAAGATGTTTAATTAATGATCCAGATTTAATTTTAATGGATGAACCTTTAGGAGCATTAGATGCATTAACAAGAGAAAAGATGCAGTCATTAGTTTTAAAAATTTGGAAAGAAACTGGAAAAACAATTATTTTAATTACTCACTCAGTTGAAGAAGCTTTGTTACTTGGTGAAAGATTATATGTAATGGCACCAAGACCAGGCCGAATACATAAAGAGTATAACCTACCCTTTGCTTCAATGGGGATAGATGGTGATTTAAGAGAAATTAAAAAAACAAAAGATTTTGGAAGTAAAAGAGAAGAAATTCTAACCATGATTTGGAATATGGAAGAAGAAATAATGGGTAAAGATATTTAATATGATTACAGGGATTATAACATTTTTAATTATCTTTGCTGTTATAGGTTCTATTCTTTATGGAATAAAATTAGCTAAGACTGAAAAAATAGATGCTGTTTTTGGGAACCCTGAAAGAGCCAAAGGTGGAGCTCACTGGATTATTGTTGGAAGTAGTTTTTTATTAATAGCATGGCTTTATTATTCATGGGATTTAGCAAAGTCTTTTTATCCTCAGTCTGCTAATGAACTTTGCCAAGTTGCAAAGGTAAACGACTCAATGCTTTCATTAAAGTATTTGTTTCCAATAAATGAAAGGGAATTTAAAAGTACTTCAATTATTAAGGCTGAAAATATTAATATTGAAAAATTAACTAATGAAATTAGAAATTCATCAGTAATAAAAAATCAAGATAAAGATAAACTTTTAAGTTTTATTCAAAAAACTAAAAGAACAATTCCATTGTTAACTAATGAGGACCTTCTTGAAAATGAAACAAAAATTAAGATCAGTGAATTAACTAATAGAATAGCTTGGTTAACAGAGGATTTTCAAAAGATAAGTTATCCACCAATAAAAAGTCTTGAAGAAGAAAATGCGAGAATTGAAGCTTTAAAAAACCAAGGTGGATGGGGATCTTCAGGAACAGCTGTAGAAAATACTATAGAAATTCCAACTATTCCTGAAACTAAAAAAGGATTAAAGTTTGATGCTGCAGCAAAAGAATTAACTTTAATTAGTGATGATTTTTTCAAATTAAGAAATCATAATTCGCAATACAAATCTTTGATGAAAGAAATCAAAGATGGAATAAAAAAATATAGATCAGAGCTAGATGATACACAAGAGGTGGCATCAATATTAGCTAAAGATGTACTTAAAATTGCAAGAAGAATTGAGTACGCAAGTATATTTCCTCCAAAAACTCTTGATACTATGCAGCAAGCAATTTTAGAATTTGATGTTATTCAAAAAAAAGAACAAGGAAGTCTAAGATTAATTGATATATTTCTATTTCCAACTGGAACAATAATTTCAAGTGGTCCTAATTGTTCAGAGCAAGGTTCTGGCAGATGGCTGCCTAAACCATCAGATACTTTAAAAAAATTTACACTTTTATTAAAACCAAGTGTTGGATTTAAAAATATTCCGCTGATTTGGTATGAAATGATGGATGTTAGTAAAGTTGTTGGCTTTATTTTACCTGATTGGATAGCAGATATTGTCCCTGGTAAATACCCAGTTCATAGTGTTGATGGAACTGTTAAACCAAATTTTAAAAGTAAAGTTTTAAATGTTGTTACTGGTGAATTTAAATTATTCAAAATACCAGTACCTATGGGTCACATATGGGATTCTTTCCTAAGGGTATTCTTAGGCCTAGTGCTTGGAATAATATTTGGTGTACCGCTTGGTTTATTGATGGGTTTAAATAGATTTGCTAAAGGGTTTTTTGATCCATTAATTGAACTTTATAGACCAGTTCCACCACTTGCTTGGGCTCCCTTAGTTATTACTGTATTTGGAATTGATAATGTTGGAAAAGTATTCTTATTATTTATGGTTTCTTTTTCAATCATGATTATCTCAGCTAGAGCTGGTGCTTCTGGAACTCAATTATCTAAAATTCACGCTTCTCACTCTCTTGGCGCATCAAAGTGGCAAATATTAAGATACGTAATTTTTCCAAACTCATTACCTGAAATCTTAACAGGTGTTAGGGTTGCAGTTGGGATGTGTTGGGGGACTTTGGTTGCGGCTGAATTTTTAGCTGGAACGACAGGTATTGGATTTGTTGAAAATGTTGCTAAAAAATATTTTCAATATGAGGTCATTTGGATAACTATTTTTGTAATGGGCATGCTTGGTCTTTTATTTGATATTGCTTTAAGAAAGATAATTACCAAAACAATTCCTTGGCATGGTAAAGGTTAACCAATCATTTAATAAATTATGAATTCTTCAAAATTAAAGGGTATAATTAAAGATATTTTTATCCGTCACAAGCTAAGTAAAGAGCATGCATCTATATGTGCTGAAGCTTTAATAAATGCTGAATTGGTAGGTGCACCATCACATGGTTTATCCAGACTTAAAATGTATTGTGATCGAATTAATAAAAAAGTAATTAATCCAAAGGCTAAAATAAAAGTTAAAAAGATCTCTCAATCAATTGCTCATGTTGATGGCAATAACAGCATTGGTTTTGTTGCAGCAGATACTGCTATTAAAATAGCAATAGGTAATGCTAAAAAAACAGGTATTGGCTTAGTTGCGGTAAAAAATAGTGGTCATTATGGTTTGTCTGGTTATTACGCAGAGCAAGCGGTTAAAAAAGGTCTAATGGTCATGGTGTTTACAAACGCCCCTCCTGCTGTTGCACCTCATGGAGCATTAAAAAGTTTATTTGGAACAAACCCTATTTGCTTTGGAACCCCAACAGGCTCTAAAGTTCCTTTTATTTTAGATACTTCAATTTCAATGATTAACAGAGGAAAGATTAGAGTTGCTGCAAGAGAAGGAACAAAAATTCCTGAAGGTGTTGCATTAGATAAATTTGGTAAACCAACAACAGACCCAAAAAAAGCATTAGAAGGTGTTCAGTTACCTATTGCTGGATTTAGAGGGTCAGGATTAGCATGGATGGTTGATATTTTAAGTGGTGTGCTAACGGGTGGTAATCATGCAGGTAGAGTTAAAGATCCATTTACAGATTTTAGTGGTCCACAAAATATTGGACATTTATTTTTTGTTTTAAAACCTAATTTGTTTGTAGGTAATTCTTTTAATAAGAGAATAAAAGATAATATTAAAACTATAAAAAGACTTCCTAAGATAAAGGGTGTTAAAGCAATTCTTTATCCAGGACAAAATAAGTTCAATAGATATAAGAATAACCTTAAAAAAGAGATTAAAATTACCAAGAATGTACTAGAAGATTTAAATAGTTTAATGAAATAAAGCTACTATAATAAGTTTCTAATATGCGTCCTGTATTTAAAATTATTATAATATATGAAATAGTTTTTTTTATTTTTTGGAATTTCCTTTATTACTCTAACTCAGATGTTGAAAGTTGGTTTAAATTACAAAATCTAACAGCTATATATACTGTTCTATCAACTATGGCTTTAGGATTTGGTTTTGTATATGTGGTTTTTATCACTGCAAAATTAACGGGTATGGTTAAAAAGATTAAATCCCTAAAAGATCCAAGAACAAATATTTAATTAACGAATAGTTTTAGCAAATTTTACAATATCTTTAACTAACAACTCAGGTTCTTCCATCGCTGCGAAATGTCCACCACTTGGCATCTCGGTCCATTGCGTAATATTAAATATTCTATCAACATAAGATTTTGGAGGCCATTCAGACATCTCGGCTGGAAAAATCGCAGCAGCGGTTGGTATTTCTATTTTTTTAAAGTCTTTAGGAAAAAAACGTCCGCCCTCTTCTCTTCTTCCGTAATAAATCCAAGAAGCTGTATTGAAAGTTTTTGTGACTATATAAACCATAATATTTGCCAACAAAGTATCTTTTGAATAAGCACTTTCAATATCACCATCCTTTAAATCAGACCAAGAATACATTTTTTCAATAATCCATGCTGCAATACCAACTGGACTATCCATCATTCCATAACTCAATGTTTGTGGTTTTGTTGCTTGTTGAGTTCTATAGCCATCCTGCATTATTTGATCTTTATCAAACCTTTTTTGCCATTCTTCTTCTTGATTTGATTGTGGTCCATCTGGATGACGCATTGTTAAACAATTAATATGCATTGCCTTACATGATTTTGAATGATCATAACCAATCCAATTAGCAATAGTTGCTCCCCAATCTCCACCTTGTGCCATATAATTTTTATACTCAAGATTTTCTGTCATTAGTTTATTTAATATCTCAGCTATTTTTCTTGGACCCATTGGTTTAGATGGCCTACCTGAAAATCCAAAGCCAGGTAAAGAAGGCACAATAACATCAAATGCATCCTCAATGTTTCCACCAAATTTTTCTGGGTGTGCAAGTTTTTCAATTATATGTAAAAACTCTAAAACTGATCCAGGCCATCCATGCATAAGAAGTAATGGAGTTGGGTTAGAGCCACTACCCTTTTCATAAATAAAATGCATTTCAATATCATCTACAATAGTTGTAAAATTTGAAAATTTGTTTATTTCTGCTTCATGTTTTCTCCAGTCAAAATCTTTAACCCAATAACTTGAGATCTCCTTCATATAATCAAGGTTACTCCCATATTCCCAGCCACCATCGTCTGGCATTTCATGCCATGGGTAATTTTTTACCTTGGTGTAAATTTCTTGAAGTGCTTTATTGGGAATATTTAGTTTAAAAGGCTTAATCATTATCAATTTACAGTATATACTTTTTAAAAATTCAGACTAAATATACCTCATGCTTTCAAATAAAGAAATTGTTTGTCCTAATAACCTTCTGGACCATGCACATAAGAAAAAAGGTGTTAATGCTGCTATCGTTAATGCGGGTTTACCCTTACCTATGCTTTCAGTTCAAGATGCTGTTAATGAAAACTTAATTACACCTATTTTTATAGGAGATAAAAAAGAAATTCTTAAGTGTGCTGAGGATTTAAAATGGGATATCTCTTCATATGAGATAATTCATGAACCTATAGAAAATAATACAGCAGCAATAGCTGCCAAACTTGCTAGCCAAGATAAAGTAAAGATTATTGTTAAAGGTCATATCCATACTGATGTTTTGATGAAAGAAGTTTTAAAAAGAGAATATGATTTACTTGGAAAAACTAGACTTAGCCACATATGGCATATGACAAATACTAAAGACGACAAGCCTCTTATAATTACTGATGGTGCTTTAAATGTTTTACCTAATATAAAAACAAAAATGCATATCTTAAGAAATGTAATTGATTTTTCAAATCGTATAGGAATTGAAAGGCCAAAAGTTGCAGTCCTATCAGCGACAGAAGAAATTTTAGATAGTGTGCCAAGCTCTATTGAAGCAGATGAGATTACAAAACTTGCAAAAAAAGACGATTTAAATGCTGATGTTTTTGGTCCCTTAGCATTTGATAATAGTATTTCAAAAAAATCTGCTGCTATAAAAGGTGTTAAAAATATTGTAGCTGGTGATGCCGATGTATTGTTAGTTCCAAGTGTTGAGACTGGAAATAGTTTAGTTAAAATGATGATTTACTTTATGGGAGCTTGTGCGGCAGGTGTTGTTGTGGGTGGTAAAGTTCCAATAGTAATTACTAGTAGATCTGATGAAGCACAAGCTAGATTGGCCTCTATTGCTGCTGCCGTTGTTGCTTTAGACTAATTCTTCATTGAAATAATCACATTAATGTTTTAAATAAAGCTTCAAATTAGAGAGGGAAACAATGGCTATAACATATTTAAAAAAATCACCTAAGACATCATCAACAGATGACACTAAAACAACTGGAATTGTTCAAGATTTATTAAAAAATATTGAAACTACTAAAGAACAAGGCTGTATCGATCTTACAAAGAAATTTGATAAATATGATGGTGATATTATTGTTTCTAAAGAAAGAATTGAAGAAATTAAAAAAACATTAGATCAAAAAACAAAAGATGATGTTCAATTTTCATACGAAAGAGTTAGAAAGTTTGCTGAAGCACAATTAAAAAACTATGGTCAGGACTTTGAGGTTGAACTTTCAGATGGATTGTTTGCCGGTCAAAAACTAATACCAGTTAATACTGCCGGATGTTATGTGCCAGGTGGTCGTTATGCACATATTGCATCGGCTGTTATGAGTGTAACTACGGCAAAAGTTGCTGGTGTAAAGAATGTTATTGCCTGTAGTCCTCCAAAAGAAGGTGTGGGTGCTCACCCAACAATTATTTATACAGCTGACTTATGTGGTGCTGATGTAATTTTAAATTTAGGTGGTGTTCCAGCAATTGCAGCAATGACTAATGGTTTATTCAATAACCCTGCAGCCGATATTATTGTTGGTCCAGGAAACCAGTTTGTAGCAGAAGCAAAAAGAATTTTATTTGGAAAAGTGGGTATTGACTTGTTTGCAGGCCCTACTGAGATTGGAATTATTGCTGATGCTAAAGCTGATCCTGAGATAGTAGCTGTAGATTTAGTTGGTCAAGCTGAACATGGTTATAACTCACCTTGTTGGTTATATACTACAAGCAAAGAACTTGCTGAAAAAGTAATGAAAAGAGTTCCAGAATTAATTGCTGAGTTACCAGAAGTTCCAAGAACAAACGCAGATGCTGCTTGGAGAGATTATGGTGAAGTTATTCTTTGTGATACTGATGAAGAAATGGCAACTATTAGTGATGAGTATGCTCCTGAACACTTAGAAGTTCAGACAGAAAATTTAGAGTGGTTTCACAAAAGACTTACAAACTATGGTTCTTTATTTATTGGTGAAGAAACAACTGTTGCTTATGGAGATAAATGTTCAGGAACTAATCATATACTTCCAACTAAAGGTGCAGGAAGATATACGGGCGGATTATTTGTTGGTAAGTTTGTTAAAACTTTAAGTTTTCAAAGAATGACAAAAGAGTCAACTGAGTTGGTTGGTGCTGCAGCTGCAAGAATTTCTAGATACGAAGGAATGGAAGCACACGCAAGAACAGGCGACGTTAGACTTAAAAAGTACGGTTATTCTAGTTAAATTAGATAATTTCCATTAAAACTATTAAAGCCAAAATAGACATGAAAAGAATTATCAAATAATTTATTCTTTTCCATACTTTTGTACTCTTAAGATATTTAGAAAAATATTTTGAAAGATATCCTATTATAAAAAAAAATAGGAATGAAGAAATGGCTGCCCCGGTACCAAAGTAATACTTATCCACTTGACTAAGGCTTTTGGAAAAGTTTCCTAGGAAAAATACAGTATCTGAATAAACGTGTGGATTTAGAAAAGTAAAACCTAAAGTTTTAACTACAGTATTAGGTAAATTATTAGTTTTATTATCTATATCAAATGAAGTCTCTGAAACTTTAGTTTTAATTTTTACCCAAATAAAATGTAATAAAAATATTAAGAGTAAAATATTAAAAACTAACTCAATAGTTGGGGTAAAATAATGATTTAGATATTGAAATAAAAAAATTCCTAAAAAAATTAATAAAAAGTCAGAAACTGAACATATTAAACATACAATAAAGATATATTGTTTTTTTAAGCCTTGTTCTATAACAAATATATTTTGAGCACCTATTGCTAGAATTAAACTTAATCCAGTTAAAAAACCTAATATTAAATAATCCATTAAGTTTTATTAAACTCTTTTTTTTCCCTGAACAACCCTATCAAGTATTAATGCAACAAATAAAATAGCTATACCCGCAAGTATACCTTGTCCAACATTGGCATATTGTAATGCTTCAAGAACATCTTGTCCTAAACCTTTTGCTCCAATTAGAGATGCCACAACCACCATTGCCAAACTTAACATTACAGTTTGATTAACACCTGCTAAAATTGAAGGTGTGGCTAGCGGTAGATCTACTTTTCTTAATAAATACCATTTAGTTGCACCGTAAGCGATAGCCGCTTCTCGAATGGTTTCTGGTACTCCACGTAATCCTAAGACAGTAAGTCTTACAACAGGTGTACCACCAAAAATCATTGTAATGATTACTGCCGCAACCTTTCCAGTTCCAAAAAATGCTATTACTGGAATCATAAATACAAAGGCTGGCATTGTTTGCATGAAATCCATTATCGGTCTAATTAATGAATAAAATCTTTGTCGTCTTGCACAAAAAATTCCAAGTGGAATACCTATTGCTATACTTAAAATTGCAGCAGTTCCTAATAAGGCAAGTGTCGTCATTGCTTTAACCCAAAAACCTAAAAAACCCATGTAACATAAAAATCCTGTTGAATAAATTGCAGCTCTTGGCCCTGCTGATAAGCCTGTTAAAGTTACAATTGCAGTTATAATTACAATCCAGGGGGTTTTAACAAACAATAATTCTAAGAAATCTAATACAGACCTAATACCAATTGTTATAGCAGTAAAAATTAAATCTCCTTTAACAACTGCATAATCAAAAATAATTTCTATCCATTTAATTGAAAATAATCTTATCTCAGGATGGGTTGGAAATGTATCCATTACCTGAAGTAAGCCCGGAAAACTATAATGGATAACTGTAAAAGTCATTATAACAGAGGTAAATATACTACTGTAGATGTAATTTTTCATCTGCATCCCTGGATGAATAGATTTATCGGATAACCATTCAGAATATTTCTTTTCTAAAATTGAATTCGCCAAAACACCTTGAACAATCTTAACTGCTATCAATAAAATAAAACCAAAAATTGCAATCCATATTGCTGAAGCTTCTACTCTCGTAATTTCATCTAGATAACCTTGCATGGCATCCTCTAAAGATTTTATATTTCTTTTAAACACATCAATTTTATCTGGATTATTTTCTATCGCTGCTTCTAATTGTTTATTCCTAAATGCTATAGTGCCTTTAACTTGCTCAACTTTAGCAATGGCATCTGCCGTAATATTACCAAATAAACCTCTGATTATTTGTACTACTGAAAAAGTTTCAATAATTAAAAAAGCTAAAGTCCAATTCCAAACATTGCGCATTCCAAACCAAATTGGTCCAAATATAAATGCAAATAAATTAAATGAAAATGAGTAAGTAGGTTTGCTACCAATTTTTTTAAACTCTTTAATATAATAGTCTGGATTACTTTTTACAAAATCAGTAATCAGTTCATCTCTAGAAGGATTTCGGATTGCTTTATTCTCCATCACTACCCTCTACAACTGCCTTAAGCAAATCTGCCTGAGTTATTACACCAATGTTTTTATTTTCGTTATTAATCACTAATATTGGTTCATTTTTAATGGAAGATTTTTCTATTAACTTATTTAATAAGATATTTTCATGAACACTTTCTAAATTTTTACCTATTGATCCAAATTCCTTCTCAAATTTTTCTACAGGCTGCATGATAGATTTAGCTTGGACAATCTTTAATCTTGATATTCCCTTAACAAAGTCAGCCACATAATCATCTGCTGGTTTCATGACTATTTCTTCTGGTGTTCCTATTTGGATAACTTTTCCATCTCTCATTATTGCAATTCTATGACCTACTCTTACTGCTTCATCTAAGTCATGAGTTATAAATACTGTTGTCTTTTTCATTTGTTTTGAAAGTTTGATAAATTCTGCTTGAAGCTGTCTTCTAATAAGCGGGTCTAGTGCACTAAATGGTTCATCCATTAATAAAACATCGGGATCCGCTGCTAAAGCTCTTGCCAATCCTACTCTTTGTTGCATTCCACCTGAAAGTTCATGAGCAAATTTATTTCCCCACCCCTGAAGTTCTACGATGTCTAAAATTTTATTAGCAGCATCCAATCTATCATTTTTACTGATACCTCTTATTTCAAGTGGCATTGCTATATTATCTAATACTGATCTGTGAGGCATTAAAGCAAAGTTTTGAAAAACCATACCTATCTTTTTATTCCTTAGATCTTGCAAACTTTTTGCGTCAAACTTCATTACATCTTCATTATTGATCAAAATTTGACCTGAAGTTGGTTCTAATAATCTATTGATATGTCTTACTAAAGTAGATTTACCACTTCCAGAAAGACCCATTACACAAAAAATCTCTCCTTTTTTAACGCTAAAAGAGACGTCAGATACACCAATTACTGAATTATATTTTTCTAAAGCTTCTTGTTTTGAAATATTTTCATTTTGAATGGCATTTAATGCTTCTTTGGAATTATTACCAAATATCTTCCAAACATTTTTTATTTCAATAGCTGAGTCCATCAGATCCGTTCAAAAATTTAATAATTTTTTTTAAGAAATATACCCGGCAACAAATAAAGTTGCCGGGTAAAAATTTAATTTAACTTAAAGTCCTAACCAACCATCAACTTTAGATTTATTGTTTTTCATCCATGTTCTAGCAACATCAGCTGGTTGTTTTTTTTCAACTGAAATTTGGTAGGCCATTAATGAAACATCGTCTGCTGATAATTGAAAATTCTTAAAGAAATCAACAATTGCTGGAGATTTTGCTTCTAAAGAAGTACCCCAACCAATTTGGATTTGTTTAAGAGCATCTTTTGATGCAACATAAGATTTTTTGTACCAGTCAGCATCTTCTTTAGGCTGAACCATTTTGTATTTAGCTGGATCAAATTTAGGTTCTGTCAACATAACTACGTCAGCCATTCCCCAAATTGCATGTGGTTTGTAACAATAAAATGCATAACCTTCACCTTTTTTAATAGAGTCAAGTACTCTTGCATTTTTTACAGCTTCAGCAGCTCTGATGGGTTCAATACCTGCATCATATAAACCATAGTCTCTAAGTTTAACTTGGTTCACATTCGCAGAAGCCCATCCATCAGCACCTATCCAAAACTCACCTTTACCATTACCATCACTGTCCATTGCTTTAACAACTTCAGGTCTAGCTAAGTCTTCAATTGCTGTGATATTCATTTTTTTAGCAAATTGTTGGGACACACAATATCCTTGGTTTCCTTCGTAAGGTTTTGAACTTAACTTAAGAGTTCCTTTGGGAACTAGATCGTTAGTATAAGCCTGTTGATTAGGTAACCAGATATCAGGGTGAACTTCTATTTCACCTTTGCTTCTATCAATTGCACCATAGATTGCAGTATTGTTTCCTGGAACTAATTCTGCTTCTCCACCCATTTTGTCATTAACAACTGCTGCTAATAAATTTGCAATAGCTGTTGCACCTGTCCAACCTGGATCTCCTATTTTAACTTTTTCAGCGAATGTTGAAAAAGTAGCAAATAAAGAAATTAAACCAGCTACAAGTGTAGTTTTTATTATTTTCATTATATCCCTCTCGATTAATTTAAAAATGAAGCATAACTTAAAACTTTTGAGCAAGTCAAAGAAAATTAAATACTTATTATGGTTGCTATGATTGAATTTTAAGAGTGACTAATCCAGATAGTTTTAGTTTGAAGGTATTGATCTAGTGCTTCTGTACCTTGATCTCTACTTAATGAACCAGACTGTCTGTATCCACCAAAAGGTGTTTTAATATCACCTTCAGAAAAAGTATTAACTGAAACAGTTCCGCAGGGTAAACTTTTTGCCATATGAAAAGCTCTATCAATATCTTGAGTAAAAACACTTGCGTGCAATCCATACTTTGAATTACTTGCAATTTTTAAAGCTTCTTCATCGCTATTGATTGTAAGAACTCCTAAAACTGGTCCAAAAATTTCCTCTTGAGCAATTGTCATATTTTCTTTTAAATCATCAAATAGAGTTGGTTTTGCAAAAAATCCTTTTTGATCACCACTTGAAACTCCTCCAAATAATAACTTAGCTCCTTCATCAATTCCTTTTTGAATATAACCATCAACTGTTGCTAAATGTTTTTTAGAAATCATTGACCCCATGTTTGAACTTGGATCTAATGGGTCTCCAGCTTTAAGTGCTTTTACTTTTTTTGAAACTTTTTCTAAAAATTCATCTTTAACTTTGCTGTGAATTATTTGTCTCATATTTGCTGAACAATTCTGTCCACCGTTCCAAAAAGCAGAATTAATTGCATTATCAATTAAATCGTCTGTAATTTTTGCATCTTCTAAAACTATAAATGGACTTTTTCCACCCATCTCTAAACCAATTGTTTTTAAATTACTTTCGCCTGAATATTTCATAAATAGTCCACCAACTTCTGTTGAGCCTGTGAAAGAAATCGCATCAACATCGTTGTGTCTACCAAGTGCTTCACCTACATCGCCAAAACCAGGAACAACATTTAAAACTCCATCTGGAATTCCTGCTTCTTTTGCTATTTGAGCAACTCTAATTGCAGTTAGTGGTGTATCTTCTGCTGGTTTAATTATAACTGAACATCCAGCAGCTAATGCTGGAGCCATTTTCCATACAGCCATCATTAATGGAAAGTTCCAAGGAACAACTCCTGCAACGACACCAATTGGCTCTTTAATAATTAAGCTAGTTAACGATGGTTCTGTTGGTCCAACTTTGCCGAATACTTTATCTATTAATTCACCATACCACTGAAAGTGTATTGGAGCATCATTTGCAACTTCATTAATACAATCTCCAATTAATTTTCCTGTATCTATACATTCTAGAACTGAGTTTTCTTCACCAGTTTGTCTTAGTAATTCTGCAAATTTTAGTAAAATATCTTTTCTAAACTCTGGGGATGTTCTAGACCAAACTCCACTGTTAAAAGCTTTTCTTGAAACTTTTACAGCTAGATCAACATCTTTATGATTACATTTTGAAACTGAGCAAAGAGTTTCGCCCGTTGCAGGGTTTATATTTTCAAATTTTTGACCATCAATAGCTTCAACATATTTACCATCAATAAAAGCTCTACCTTCAAATTTAATCTTACTTGCTATAGATTTATAATCGGAAGCCATTAATCTGCATTTGCAGTTAATGTTTTAATCTCTAAAATATTTTCATTAGGGTCTTTAACAAAAAATGTCTCTTGCTCATATTTGGTACCTTTAAACCTTAAATAAGGTTCATCGTAATATTTGGCACCATTGTCTTTTAATCTTTGCTTTAGGGCATTAAAATCTTTTCTAGATAAATGAACACCAAAATGTGGAACTGAAACATTGCCCATATCAACATCGTGTCTTTCACTATCAAGTTTATGTTTGCTAGCATGAAGGGTTAATTCATTTCCCCAAAAATCTACATCAGCCCACTCTTGTGCAGAGTTATCCAATCTGCAGCCTAAAGTCTCGCTATAAAATTTTTTTGCTACTTCAAGATCTCCACACGGTACTGCTAAATGAAAGCAATTTGTATTTTTGTACATAAGTTTCTCCTCTTTAAAATCGTTATATAATGATTATATAGTTCAATATAAAATTTTAATCAATATATGCTAAAATATGAATGATTTTTTACAATCTATAATTGATAGAGATCCTGCGGCAAAATCTAAGTTAAGTTTAATTTTAACTTATCCTGGTGTTAAAGCAGTTTTTTTTCATAGAATTGCTAATTTTTTTCAACTTGCTAAGTTTGATCTTGTTGCAAGATTCATTTCTCAATTTTCAAGATTTTTAACAGGTATAGAAATTCACCCTGGTGCAAAAATTGGAAAAAATCTATTCATTGATCATGGTATGGGTGTTGTAATAGGTGAAACATCTGAAATTGGAAATAATGTAACCATTTATCATATGGTGACATTAGGTGGAATTGCACCAAGCATTAATTCAAATGATCAACGTAATACAAAAAGACATCCTACAATTGAAGATGATGTTGTAATTGGTTCTGGCGCACAAGTATTAGGTCCTGTTACTGTTGGAAGATGTGCAAAAATTGGTGCTAATGCAGTAATTACAAAAGATGTTCCTGAAAAATCAGTAATGGTTGGAATTCCTGCTAAGAATGTTGGTATAGCTGATAGCGAATTCAAGCCATATGGTATCACACCAGATAGTGATACAAAATCAGATTAATGACCAATATTCAAAACAATTTTATTTCTGGTATTGGCAACACTCCATTAATAAAATTAAGAGCAGCATCTGAAGTTACTGGATGTAATATTTATGGTAAAGCTGAGTTCATGAACCCAGGTGGCTCTGTAAAAGATAGAGCCGCACTTGCTTTAATTAAAGATGCTGAAAGTAAAAAACTAATTTCTAAAGGTGGAACAATAGTTGAGGGTACAGCTGGTAATACTGGTATAGGCTTATGTCTACTTGGTAATTCACTTGGTTATAAAACAATCATTGTAATGAATGATAACCAAACCCAAGAAAAAAAAGATTTACTTAGAAATATTGGTGCTGATTTAAGATTAGTTCCAGCTAAACCTTATAAAGATGAAGCAAACTTTGTGAAAGTTGCAGCAAAACTTGCTGATGAATTAAGACCGTCAAATAACAATGGAGTTGTTTGGGCCAATCAATTTGACAATGTTGCAAATGCTAAAGGTCATTATGAAACAACAGGTAAAGAGATTTGGGAACAAACTGAAGGTAAGGTTGATGGCTTTGTCTGCTCATCTGGAACTGGTGGAACAATTTCAGGAGTAAGCAATGCTCTTAAAGAAAAGAATAAAGATATAAAAATATTTTTATCTGATCCAAAAGGCTCTGCTCTTTATAATTATATAAAAAATGGTGAATTAAAATCTGAAGGTGGATCAATTACAGAAGGAATTGGCTCTAGTAGAGTAACGAAAAATTTTGAAAATGCTAAAATAGATGATGCCTACTCTATTGATGACCATGAAGCGCTTCCTATACTTTATGATTTAATTGAAAATGAAGGTTTAAGCCTTGGTACTAGCTGTGGAATTAATATTGCTGGTGCAATTAGAATGGGTAAAGAATTAGGTCCTGGAAAAACTATCGTTACAATTCTTTGTGATAAAAGTGAAAAGTACGCCACTAAAATGTTTAATAAAAAATTTCTAGAAGAAAAAGGTTTGCCTTTTCCTAACTGGCTTTAATGCATATAAATTTTATCTGCTAATCCATAGCAAAGAACTGCACTAATAATTGTAAAAACTAAAGGAGCAATTACAGCTTCATTAGAGTCGTTTCTCATGCCTGTTTTATCAATCTTAATTGAGTAAGTATTAACAATTAATACACAAAGGTTTTGCACAAAAACTAAATTGAAAAATGCCCACGTTCCTTCTACACCATTTGGTCTAACAAACATAACATATAGAGCCATCAAAAAAGAACCTAGAAATATTGCACCTGTCATACGCATGATGGTTGCAGCTGTTTCATCAACTTGAAATTTTTCTCTATATCTTTTGTTATCAATAATCATTTGATAAGCATAAAAACCCAAGCCTAAAAAATGAATTGAGAATAAAATTAAGTAAAAAATACTATTAAATTTTTCAATCATAAGTTTAATCTTTAATTAGAATTATAATACAGGATTTTTATTAAATGATTATAGGCTTTATGCGCACAGTGAATTTATACAAGAAATAGTTGTATAAAATTTTTGCATACCTGGTGATAAAATATAGCATTTTAAAATTAATTAAAATCTATTAAATTTTAATAATACTAATTAACAAGTGAGATTAATATAATGCAAGCAATATATACAAGAACATTGAGAGTTAAAGACGACATGTTAGGTAAAGCAATGGAGATTGGTAAGGGTTTAGCAAAGGTAAGAAAAAAATATTATCCTAAACACCAAATCTATTTTTCTTTTCAAATTGGTGGTGATCCGAGAACAATTCGAGAAACTTTAGTTGGTACAATGTTTGAAGATGATAATTTTGAACAAGATGCAAAAATGTCAGCTGATAAAAAATATCAAAGTCTTCAAAAACAATTAAAGAAAGTTGCAGTTGAAGGAACTATTAAAGACGAAATCAGAGTGATCTTTAGCGAATAAACTTAACAATAAACAAAAAGGAGATAAGAAATGGAAAAAGAAATGTTAGTAGTAGCTAAGTTTAAAGAAGGAGAAGGTAAATTCGAAAAATTTATGGGATTTATGCAGTCTCCAGAAGGGTTAGCTGAAAGATCAAAAGTTGCTATTGTAGAAAAAACTATGGCGTCAGTAACACCTGATAAAAGTGCAGTGATGTTTAAAATACATTGTACTGATGAAGCTGCTTTAATTAAGTTTATTGAAGGTACTGAAGTGTCAAAACCTATCATGGATGAAGTTATGGGTAGTTATATGATTTACGATTTAACTAAAGTTAAAGAAGGATAATACATGTCAATATTAGCTAAAATGGATGCTGCTATGACAGCTAAAGATGAAGCTGCTATGAATGAAATTTTTCATGATGATTATAAATTTACCATGCATGCATCAGGAAAAGTTATGGGAAAAGCAGATGTAATTAAATGGGCAATGAGTGGAGATATCAATAAAGATAAAATTAGAGTTCTTTTTGAGAATGATGAAATTGGTGTTGAGCACTCATTTGTAACCTTTAATGACGGTAACACAGAGGCAGTAATGGCTGTCTACAAATATCAAGATGGAAAAGTCGTTTCACTTGAAACAGGTGCTACAAAAATACCTAAATAACTAGTTGGGTCGTTTTGCACATGCAAAGTGACAATATTGGTTATATCAAAAACTTATTATTTTCCTATTGTTTGGTTAATTAATTAAACAAAGGAAAATATGAAAAAAATAGTAATAACATTATTCTTAGTGCTTTTCACAAGTTCAGTTTATGCAGGTTCATGCCCAATGATGGCAAAGAGTGTAGATGATAAAATTGCAGAAGCACAAATGCTAAGAGATCAAGGTATGGCAGCTCATGATGCTGGTGACCATGCTAAATCTGAAGAACTATTAGGTAAAGCTATGGAGCTTTTTAAAAGTTAATAAATAATTATATATATTTAGCGAGATTTCATTTAATGTTATTAGATGAGTCTCGCTACTTCATATGGATTTCTAATCCTAGCAGTTGTTCTAGGAGTAACTTCAAATAGCTTTGCAAAAAGTGCGGAAGGTTTTACCCTTCTCTTTCCAAGTATTATTACTGGAATTACAATCGTTTTATGTATGTACGCATTATCTATGGTGATGAAAAATATCCCAATGGGAATAACTTATGCATCATTTGCTGGATTAACAATTATTTCAACTGTAATTGTTGGTATAATTAGATTTAATCAAATGCCAAATCTTTATTCAATGATTGGTTTGGGTTTAATTATTATAGGTGTGTTGATGGTTAACTTACTTGGAAATAATTAAATCGTGATTTCAAAAAAATATTCTAATTTTCTATTCATTTTTTTTATGGGTCTTGGTATGAGTTTGTTGATGACTTTAATCATTACATTTGTGAATACTGGTTATGATGAATTTTATATCAAAAGATTTCTTAAAGCGTGGTCTATAAGTTTACCGGTGGCAATGATTACAACGACTATAGTGGCTCCTATAGTGCAAAAATTTGTAGATAAGATTACTGAATAATAATATCATTAATTATGATTAACAAAAAATATTCTCAACCTCTTTTTATGATCTTTATGTCTTTTGGCATGAGTTTGATTATTGGTGGAGCTGTAACACTAGTTCACACTGGTTTTGGTGAGGGTTTCTTTAATAGATTATTAGATGCTTTTATTTATTCATTTCCATTAGCTGTAATTGCAGCATTTACTATGGCTCCAATTATGAGACCACTTGTTAATAAGATTGCATCAAAAGATTAATCTTGAAACCTTTATTTGGATATTTGTTTTTAGCTGTTGGTATTTTTGCTGGAATAGCTGCTAATAGTTTTGCAAAAATATCTGAAGGGTTCACAAAGACTTTGCCAATAATTTACATGTATCTACTGATGATGGTTTGCTTGTTTTGCATTGCAAAAGCTATGCATGTACTTCCAGTAGGATTTGCTTATTCTACTTACAGCGGATTAACAGTTGTGGGTGTTGTAGCATTTGCTATGATTAAATATAATCAAATTCCAAATCTATATGGAGTTATTGGAATTTTATTAATTATAATTGGTGTGATTATGGTTAATTACTTAGGGAAGCTTACCTAAAAAGAATTTTAAATTTTAGCGGAAAAAAGTATTGTAAGTAACGTTTCTTAAATTATCGAAATCCTATTACTTTGCTAGGTTGCATACAATTGATTTATTTCATTTAAAGTAAAATAAATGTTTTGAATGTAATTTTTAGAAATGATATTGTCTAAATATCAATAAAGGAGGTTGATTATGAACTTATCACCACCTGACACATAACTGGTGTGATTTAATAATCAAAGACCTAATAAGACCATAGAAAATAAAAAATCTATTATTATAGATTTTAGCGTAAACCGCTGACTTACAGGGGAACTCTTTTGGAGTTTACCGAAAGGGTGACCCCCTTAAAAGATCAATTATAAAATATTTGGCAACACATGAGTGCCATCATCAGCTAAAATAATATCAAATTCATGTACTACATTAGAAATATCTAATGGTGAATATAGATGTGGAAACATAGTTCCGTCTGATGCTTGTTCCCAAACTAAATGATCTAGTTTTAAAGTGTCTACCTTTAATAAAATTAAATCTTTTTGGTTTTGGTAAAATTTTTTAAGAGTTCCAGCAACTTGATCATCACCTGAAAAATGAATGTAACCATCTTCTAAATCTTTTTTAGAACCTGTTAATTGACCTTTGCTCTTAATTTCATGCCATTCAGATTTGGTACATATTTTATAAACAAATTTGAAATTCATTTAAAATTTATATTATTCAGTGGGGATATTGACAATAAGAAACTTCCCTCTTTCGAGGGAAGCTAATATTAACTATCTAATAGAGAGAGAAGATAATGTTAATTTTTGAATTCTATTCGCCCCTTATAGACAGCAAATTACAATATTAAAATGACAAATTGTCACTACAGCAATGCAACGATTGAATATCTTATTTTATTTTTCACTTAGTGAACATCTTACCAGGATGAATTTGGTTGAGCTAGAAACTCTAATTCTTCAGGAGTAGATTTTCTATCTAACATTAAGTTTCGATGAGGATATCTATGAAATTTCTTTATTGCTAATGTGTGGTCTTTCCAAGATTTTTTTATAGAGATTAAACCTGGATGATCTTTTAAGAATTTATCTAGTAGATAATAGGCCATGTCATGATCTGTGATCTCTTCACTATGAATTAGTGGTAATATCATAAAAAGTCTTTGATCTTGATCCATTTCATCTAAAAAGCCTGCATAAACAGAATCGTTAACTATCAACCTTGCTTTATGATCTTGGCTAAAAGCTTTTGGATCATCTCTAAACATATTTCTTGAAAACTGATCAAATAAAACGATTAAAGCTAAAGAACCAAGAGGGCTGTCTTGCCAATCGTCATATTCATTTGTACTTGCTAATTCGTAATCTTTTAAAAAATTCTTTTTTATTAGCACATCAAAATCTTTATGTTTTTGAAATCTTTTATTTGGTGGAGTGTCTTTAAACCAAAAATCTAATATTTTTTTTGCTCTTGTATGCATTTATTTTGAAACTGTCTTTAAAAGTTTAAGCATTTTATTATGAATGGATTGATTGGCTGAAACTAAAATACTTCCAGCGTTAACTGCATTTCTATTATCCCAAGTTGTAACAATTCCTCCTGAGGCTTTTATAATTGGCATCAATGGGTGAATATCCCAAATTTTATTAGTAGCTTGAAAAACAACATCAATTTTTCCCTCACATAAATGGGAGTAACTTAATGCATCCGCAGTTGGAAATTGCATTAATTTTAAAACTTTTGGGATTGTCATTTGCTGTTTAAGAGAGACTGCTCCATGGAATGCTCCTGATACTTTTATCTGACTAAATGGTATTTTTTTTGAAACAGAAATTTTTCTTTTTTTACCTTTTTCAAAAACAAAAGCACTTTTATTATCAAAGTTTAAATAGTATTTATTTAAAATTGGAAAATTTGCTAAACCAACAACGGGTATACCTTTAAAATTAAGCGATATTAAATTGCTCCATGTTGGATTGCCTATTACAAATGATCTTGTTCCATCAATTGGGTCTATGACCCATGTGTAATCACTAGTTGATTTTTTGTGACCAAACTCTTCACCAATAACTTGATGACTTGGAAATTTTTTTTTAATCTTTAATCTGATGAATTTTTCAAATGCTTTGTCAGATGTTGTTACTGGGTCATAACCTTTACCTTTAAGTTTGTTAGTTATCATGAAAGTTTTATTGAGTTTTGAAAAATAAAATTTATTTAAGTCTTTTGCTAAGGTATTTAGAAAGTTAGAATATAACTTGTAATCCTTTTTATTTAATAAATTCATTAAATTATATTTTCAATTTGTTTTTCAGCTTCTTTAATTGATTTCTCATAATCTAACGCCATTTGATCAGCACTTATTACTTTAACTTTTTCAATTCCAAAGAAATTTAATATAAATTTTAACCATGGGGTTAAAAAATCTTCTGAGCTATTTAATTTAGTTCCACCTGAAGTAATTACTAAATAAGCTTGTTTATTTTTAAGTAATCCCTCTCTTCTCCCATTAGGTTTAAACCTGAAAGTCTCACCAATTCTTGCTGCTAGGTCACACCAAGCTTTAAGAGTTGCTGGAGGGCCATAATTATAAATTGGCGCTGAAATTATAATGATATCACTTTCTTTTAATTCACTTACAAGTTTATCTGATAGTTCGAACATTTTTTTATGCTCTTCAGTTTGGTCTTTTTCTGCAATCTTCATTCCAGAACTCAGTTAAACCACTAACAAAAAGCATATCGTCATCTAAATCTCTATAAATTACTTCATCACCTGGTTTTTTGATTTTATCTAATAATTTTTTTGCTAATGCTCTTGAACTTGATCCTTCTTTTCTGGCACTTGAGTCAATTTGATAAATTTTCATAAGTATAAATTATTATTAACCTATTAACCGAAGTTTTGCAAAAAGGGTAAAAGGTTTAAAATATAGTAGCCAAGAACTTGTAATTGATTTGTTAAAATTAAAATTCCTGTAATTAAAAGTATTATACCACCACCTTTTGTGACTAAATTAATATTTCTTTTGAAGTTTTTTGAAAATAATAAAAATTTTTGCATCAAATAACCTGATAAAATAAAAGGTATCGCTAACCCAAGAGAGTAAAAACTTAAAAGTAAAATTGCTTTGTAAATAGTTTCTTCTGTAGAGGCTAAAGCAAGTATCGACCCTAAAATAGGCCCAATACACGGTGTCCATCCAAAGCCAAATGCCATTCCCACAATAAATACAAAGAATATATTATTTGATTTTTTTGTATAAAATTTCTTTTCAACATTAAGAAATTTAATATTTAAAACACCAATTAATTGAAGAGAAAATATGATTATTATAACTCCTGCAATTGATCTTAAAATTTGAGAATTTTGTAAAAGAATTTGACCCAAAAAAGAGGCAGTTGCACCAAAGATGATGAATACAAAAGAAAAACCTAATGAAAAAACTATCAACGGTAATAAATCAATTTTCTTTTTTTCTAAGATTTCATTTAATGTGTTGCCACTAATAAAGGAAACGTAACCAGGTATTAACGGTAAGACACATGGTGATAAAAAACTGATAAGACCTGCACCAAAAGCTATAAATAATTCAATCATATAAAATTACTCTGCAACTACTTTTATATTTTGACTTCCAAGACTATCAACTGCTAGCTCCATATTATCACTATCTTTTAAAAAAACAGGAGGATTCATTCCAAGACCAACTCCAGGAGGGGTGCCGGTAGTAACTATATCGCCAGGCATTAACGTTATGAAACTTGTAATATGAGCTACCAAAAAGTTAAAATTAAAAATCATTTGCTTAGTGTTACCTGTTTGATGTCTATTACCATTAACATCTAGTGATAAGTTCAAATTATTAACATCTTTAATTTCATCTTTAGTTACTAAATAGGGTCCTATAGGTCCAAATGTATCACCAGATTTACCCTTGACCCACTGGCCACCTTTTTCTTTTTGCCATTCACGCTCACTGATATCGTTACAAATACAATATCCAAAAATGTAATCTTGTGCGTCTTTTTCTAAAACTCTTTTTGCCTTTTTTCCAATGACAAACGCTATCTCCACTTCATGATCTAATTTTTTTGAAGTCTTGGGTATAATTACATTGTCGTTTGGTCCAACTATAGAATGAACTGACTTATTAAATAGAACTGGGTTCTCAGGTGTTTTTGCACCTGTCTCTTTTGCATGTTCAGCATAATTTAAACCAATTGCAAAAAAATTTCCTGGCTTAGAAATACAAGACCCTATTCTTTCATTTTGATTTATCTCTTCCAAACTCTCTAAATCTATTTCTTTAATTTTATCTAGAGTTTCAAAATTAATACTTTCAGGATTTAAATCTTTAATAACTGATGATAAATTTCTATATTTTCCATCTTTATCTAATGCTACAGGAATTTCTTTACCTTCTTTTCCAATTCTTAAAAATTTCATTTTTTATTTATCTTTTCAATTGCATTATATAAAGAGCTATGATCAGTATTACCATGTCCATCAGCTACTAGCTCTTTATACATTTCTTTAATTAAACTAGAAATAGGCAAATGAGTTTCAACAGCTTTTCCAGCATTAATGATATTAGTCATATCTTTCAATTGCGTTGTGGTTTTTCCTTTTGGTGAAAAATCTTTACTAATCATTCTTTTTCCATGAGTTTGTAATATTTTACTATCAGCCCAACCCCCTGATAAAGCTTCAATCATTTTATTTGGGTTAGTTCCAGATTTTTCACATAAAGTGATAGCCTCCGCTACAGCTCCAATGGTTACGCCCACAATAATTTGATTAGCTAATTTAGATATTTGGCCAGACGATACAGGACCTACTAATGTTGGGTTGCCCATTTTTTTTAGCAGTTCATAGCAATTTTTAAACGTTTCTTCATCACCGCCAATCATTATTGCTAATGTTGCTTCTTCAGCTCCTACAGTTCCACCTGAAACTGGAGCATCTAAATAATTTATTTTTTTTTCTTTTAATTTTTTTGAATATTTTATGGTTAAAACTGGATTAACCGAGCTCATATCGATAACTGTAGCTCCTTCTTTTATATTAGAAATAAATTCATTACTGCTCATCACTTTTTCAACAGCATTATCATCTGTAAGCATTGTAATTATTATATCTGAATTAGTAACAGCGTCTTTAATGGATGTAGAAATCTTTGCACCAAATTCTTTTAATCTTTCAGCTTTATCTTGAGATCTATTAAATGCTTTAAGCTTATATCCAGATTTAAGAAGATTTTTGGCCATGGGAAAACCCATGAGACCGACCCCAATAAAACCAATTTGCATAAGTGTTAGCCTTTAATGCCCATGTGAGTATATTTAACATTAAGGTAATCTTTGATAGCCATTGATCCACCCTCTCTTCCATATCCACTCTGTTTTATTCCACCAAATGGAGCTTCAGCAATTGCAACAGCTCCTGTATTAACTGCTACAGATCCAGTTTCTAATTTTTCTGATGCAAGATTAGCTGTTTCCATTGAATTAGTACAAACATAACTACATAAACCAAGGTCATTATCGTTAGCTCTTTCAATAACTTCATCAAAAGATTTAAATGACAACATTGGAACTAATGGTCCAAATGGTTCTTGTTTCATAATAGTAGAATCATCTTTTACATCATCAAAAACTGTTGGCTCATAATAAAAACCTTTATTAAAGCCTGCTGGTCTTTTTCCACCTAATAAAACTTTAGCACCTTCTTGTTTAGTTTTTTCAACTAATTCCTCAACTTCATTTAATCTTTTTTGAGTTGTTAATGGACCTAATTGAGTGTCTGGATCCATTCCATTTCCAATTTTTAACTTTTTAGTTCTCTCAATAAATAAATTAATAAATTCTTCTTTTTTTGATTCATGAATATAAAATCTATTAGGAGAAATACAAACTTGTCCATTATTTCTAAATTTTGCAGCAATAGCCATATCAGCTGCTTTTTTAACATCAGCATCATCAAAAACTATAAAAGGAGAATGACCACTTAACTCCATTGTTACTCTTTGAACTTTATCAGCAGCTTGTTTTAAAATTAATTTTCCAACTCTTAAAGATCCAGTAATTGAAATTTTTTTAACTATATCTGATTGAATTAATTGAGAGGCTATGCTTGGTGGATCGCCTGATAAAAGATTAACTGCTCCTGGAGGAACGCCACATTCTCTACAAATATCAACCAACTCCATTACTACACCAGGTGTAATTGTATCAGGTTTAATAATTACAGAACACCCTGCAGCAAGAGCAGTAGATATTTTTCTAGCTGCTAAAATAAGTGGAAAATTCCAAGGCGATAATGCTGCTACAACTCCAACTGGTTGATAATAAACATGAACTCTTGTGTCTTCAAATCTACTTTCAATAGTTTGTCCAAAAATTCTTTTTGTCTCTTCAGCATTCCATTCAAAAATGTCTGCTGCTCCGTTTGTTTCACCAACACCTTCTGCTAAAGGTTTTCCATTTTCTAAAGTCATCCATTTAGCTAATAAATCTTTTTTCTCTCGCAGTTTATCTGCTATACGTCTAAGAATATAAGATCTGTCCCAGGGTGTTGTTTTTTTCCAGATTTGTAATCCTTTTTCAGCTGACTTTAATGCTTTATCAACATCAACAGATGTTGCTTTAGAAGCATGACCTAAAATTTCTTCTGTTGCTGGATTGATAACCTCATAAGTTCCCTTGTCTGCTGAAGGAGACCAGTTACCATCAATAAATTGTCCAAATTTTTCGTACATAATTTATAAATTTTTACTACTTTTATCCTAATGACCAAAGTTTTGGAAACATTATACCTTCTAATTTATCACCATTTTTATAGCCATTAGCTTCCATAATAGACCTTTCCTCTCTTGCCCATTCTCCCCTATAAATAATCTGTGAATTTTCTTTTGCCATTCTTAATGTGTAACGATGTATATCTCTATTTGGTATAACGGTATCTAATCCTCCATGTAATGTTCTAATATCGAAATAAATACAATCCCCAATATCTAGATCCCACTGCAAAAACTCATAATCATTTTTATTTTTTAATATATCGGGAGTTAATTCATATTTTTTTCCATTAACAATCCCTGGTTCACCATCAACTTCATGGCCGTCATTAAACCGTGTTCTTAGGAATAATTTATCCCACAAATGAGAACCTTTAACCCATGCTATACCATCCTCTTTTTTTATTGGTTCAAGTGGTATCCACAAAACACACATAGATCCTTCAAAATCAAAATATGATATATCGTGATGAAAAGGGGGTAATGATTTTGACCCTGCTTCTCTAAAAAACCAATTATCCATTACTAAATTAATTTTTTTTGCTTCCAAAAGTTCTGCTGCAATTTTTGCGGTAGGAGATTTAAACACGAAATCTCTAAATTCTTCATGCAAATCCCAAGTCCAAAAATCCTCATAATATCCAGGTTGATTTTGATCTTTAGTATGATTTACAAATCGAGGACTAGGGTTTTCTTTGGCTTTATTAATCCCTGTTTTTAACCTGTCAATCCATGCGTTATCAAATTTACCCTTGATTAAGACAGCTCCGTCTTTTTTAAATAGATCCAGTTCTGATTTGGTAATAATTTTGCTCATATATTATTATTATAATATAATGTAATAAATATAAGATGAAATTACTAAGTGATACTTTTGGAAGAAAATTTCCCTACATAAGACTATCGATCACAGACGTCTGTAATTATAAGTGCTCCTACTGTTTACCACAAGGTTACAAAAAAACACCTGGTGACACGAGAAGTTTTATGTCTGCTCAAGAAATATCCAGATTGACAAAAGCATTGTCTGAATTGGGTGTTTGTAAAATTAGATTAACTGGTGGAGAACCAACAGTTAGAAAAGACTTTTTTGATATCTTAAAAGATATGAAGCAAAATTCCAATATACCCAAAGTAACAATGACAACTAATGGTTATCGTTTAAACAAAATTGCAGAACAATTATTTGAAGCTGGTTTAGATGGAATAAATATTAGTATTGACAGTTTAAATAGAGAAACTTTTAAAAAACTAACAGGACATGACAGGCTTAATGAAATTTTAGAAGGCATAAAGATTTTACAAAAACTAGATTTTAAAAATATAAAAATTAATGCCGTTTTACTCAAAGGTATTAATGATACCTATGAAAAATTTGAAAAATTTGGAAATTTCATAAAAGATAACAATATTGATTTTAGATTTATAGAATTGATGCAAACTGGTGATAATTTAGAATATTTTAAAAAAAATCATGTTTCCTCTAAATTATTCAAAGATTATTTAGAGAAAAATAACTGGATACCGCAAACTTATGGGAAAGATGCGGGCCCTTCATTAAATTTTATACATCCAAATTTTAAGGGTAAATTTGGATTAATTGCTCCTTATACTAAAGATTTTTGCCAAACTTGTAATAGATTAAGAGTTACCTCTAGAGGAGATCTAAGATTATGTTTATTTGGGAATACTGGAATTAGCATCAGACATCTATTACAAGATGATACTCAAAAAGATGAGCTTGTTGATCTTATCATAAAACAATTGCATCTTAAAAAAGAGTCACATTATTTAGAGCTTGGAGATACTGGAATTACTCCAAATTTATCTAGTACTGGAGGATAAATGGCAAACTTAAAAGTGATAAACGAGAAAAAATTAAAAGACTGGGCTAAAGAAATTTTTAAAAAAAATTCTTTTAACATGATTGATGTTTCATCAAAAAAAGAAACATTTAGAAGAGCGTTAGCTTCTGGGAGAATTTATGTAGGAAAAGAAGTTTTTAATCTAATTAGAAATAAAGAAATGCCTAAAGGTGATCCGATCACTTTAGCTGAAGTTTCAGCAATTTTAGGTGTTAAAAAAACTAGTGAATTAATTCCATTATGTCACCCACTTCCAATAGATCATACTGCAACAAAAATTATCATGCATGAAGATGATAGCTCTTTAGAGGTTTTTTGTGTTGTGTCAGCTGTTGCAAAAACTGGTGTTGAAATGGAAGCTATTATGGGAGTTAATGCTGCATTAATTACAATCTATGATCTTAGTAAAATTGTAAACCCACATCTTAGAATTGATAATGTGAAATTATTAATTAAAGAAGGTGGAAAAAGTGGTCTATGGATCAATCCTGACGGACTACCAGAGTTTTTAAAAGATATTTTTTAAACATGAAAGTTAAACTTGAGTTATTTGGAGCAAGTAGAGATTTTAGCAATAAAGATTACTTAGAATTTAATATTAAAGAAAAAATTGAAATCAAAGATTTAAGAAGAGAAATCATCAATTACTTGGATATTAATTTTAAAGGTAATGAAGATTTTATAAAAATAGTTAAAAGCTCTGCTTTTTGCTCTGAAGATAATAATATTGTTAATGATAATTTTAAAATTACAAAAGATCAAAAAATTGGGATTATACCTCCTATAGGAGGTGGCTGATGTTACATGCAAAAATTATAGATATTGAAAAAAATAACATAAAAACTTCTGAAGCAGAAGCATTTATAAAATCCTCCTCATATGGTGCATCAATTATTTTTACAGGAAATGTAAGAAATATTAATGAAAATAAAGAAGTTATTGGTATAACTTATGATAGTCATGACGAACTAGTACTAAAAAGTTTTGAAGAAATTTATAAAGAGACTACAGAAAAACTTAAAATTATAGATAAAGCAGTCTTTATAGAGCATATAAAGGGCTATGTGGGGCTTGGAGAAACTAGTATAATTATCGCAGTTGCCTGCAAACATAGAGATGAAGCTTACGTATTATCTAGGTATATAATTGAAGAAATCAAAAAAAGATCACCTATTTGGAAAAAAGAACATTATAGAAATGATGAAAGTGAATGGTTAAAAGGTAATCCTATTAAAAAATGAAAAAATATAAACATTCAGAAATTACACCAGAATTAATTTACAATAAAAGAAGAAAATTTATTAAATCAATTGGGCTTGGTGTTGGTTCAATATCTTTGAACAGTATACCATTCTTAAACAATGCTTATTCACAAAATAAAACTAAGCTAACATCATATGAAGATATTACGACATATAACAATTATTATGAATTTGGTACCAGTAAAAGTGATCCTTATAGAAATTCACAAGAATTTATTACTAAACCTTGGAGTGTAACTATTGAAGGGGAAGTAGAAAATCCAGTTACGATTTCAGCTGAAGAAATAATTTCTTTATTTCCTTCGGAAGAAAGAGTCTACAAACTAAGGTGTGTTGAGGGTTGGTCTATGGTTATTCCTTGGATGGGATTTTCTCTAAGCAAATTACTTAATAAAGTATCAATAAAAAATACTGCAAAATTTGTTGAATTTGAAAGTGTTTATGACCCTGAACAAATGAATGGCCAAAGATATCCAGTTTTAAATTGGCCTTATAGAGAAGGTCTAAGAATTGATGAGGCGATGCATCCTATAACAACAGTTGTTACTGGGCTTTATGGAAAAGCATTGCCTAATCAAAATGGAGCTCCATTAAGAATTTTTGTTCCTTGGAAGTATGGTTTTAAAAGTGCAAAAGCAATTGTTAAAATAAAATTAGTTAAAAATATGCCTACATCATCTTGGATGAGATCATCCCCAAGAGAATATGGATTTTATTCAAATGTTAACCCAAATGTTTCGCATCCAAGATGGTCACAAGCAACAGAACGTGTCATAGGTGAAGGTATTTTAGCTCCTAGAATTGAGACTGAAATGTTTAATGGGTACGGTGATGAAGTTGCAAATCTATACTCTGGTATGGATTTAAAGAAAAATTTTTAAAAATATTTAGTTGGTTTTTTAAACTATGCAAAAATATATAAAAATACCCATTTTCTTTTTTTGCTTACTGCCAATATTAATTATTTTTTATCAAATTGCCTTTAATCAGTTAGGTCCTGAACCTGTGAAAGAAATTACACATGTAACTGGTAATTGGACACTTCGTTTTATTATAATAACTCTTGCAATGACTCCTCTACAAAAATTTACTAAATTAAATTTTTGGATTAGTTATAGGAGAATGTTTGGCCTGTTTGTCTTTTTTTATGCATCAGCACACATGATGACTTATGTAGGTTTAGATTATCGGTTTGACCTATCTAGTATTAGTGATGATATTGTTAAGAAAAAATTTATATTTGCTGGATTTTTAGCTTGGCTTTTATTGGTGCCACTTGCTCTTACTTCGTCTAAACGAATGATAAGGTTGTTAAGAGATAAGTGGAAAAAACTACACAAGCTTATTTATATAATTTCTTTATTGGGAATTATTCACTACTTGTGGTTAGTTAAAGTAGTTACAGTTGAACCCTTAATTTATCTTATTATTATTGTAATTTTACTTACGCTAAGAGTTAAAATGAAATTCAACTAATTAATTGAATTTTTTTCAGGTACACAAATCTCAGACCTTGTTAAAAATCTTCTTCCAGTTCCATTATCTAGTGAAAACATTCCACCCATGCCTTTAATACAATCAATAATCAAATCTGTATTTTTCCATGCTTCATGTTGGGTTTCGCTTATATAAAAAGGAACACCCCCAATTTTACCAATCAAAACATCATCATCGCTTATAAGAAATTCTTTAACCGGATAACACATCGGGGCACTGCCATCACAACATCCACCAGATTGATGAAAAAGCAATTCTTTACCATGATCTTTCTTTAGATCTTCAATTAATTCTAACGCTAATGGTGTTGCTGAAACTTTCATAGTTATATGGCCTGTAGTTTAATACAGGCCATTATAATATATCTGTTAAAAGAAGCCTAATTTTTTCTCACTGTATGACACGTGTAAGTTTTTCACCTGTCTGTAATGATCAAGCATCATTTTATGTGTTTCTCTACCAATTCCAGATTGTTTATAACCTCCAAAAGCAGCATGAGCTGGATAAGCATGGTAACAGTTAGTCCAAACTCTTCCTGCTTGGATCCCTCTTCCCATTCTATAAGCAATATTTCCATTTCTAGTCCAAACACCTGCTCCTAAACCATAAAGAGTATCATTTGCAATTTCTAATGCATGCGCTTCATCTTTAAATTTAGTAACAGAAACCACTGGACCAAAAATTTCTTCTTGGAAAACTCTCATAGAGTTATCACCTTCAAAAATAGTAGGTTGGATATAATTACCTTTTTCCAAACCACTGTTTAAGTTAGCAACTTCACCTCCACATAGAACTTTAGCACCCTCTTTCTTACCTAAATCTAAGTAAGATTTTATTTTCTCCATTTGCTCTAATGATACTTGAGCACCTATCATGGTTTCCATTTTTAAAGGGTTATCTTGTGTTACAGCTTTTGTTCTAGCGATAGCTCTTTCCATAAATTTATCATAGATAGATTCTTAAATCAAAGCTCTACTAGGACAAGTGCAAACCTCTCCCTGATTAAGAGCAAACATTGTAAAACCCTCAAGACATTTATCGAAGAATTCATCATCTTGATCCATGACATCTTCAAAGAAAACATTTGGAGATTTTCCACCTAATTCTAAAGTTATTGGAATTAAGTTTTGAGCAGCATACTGCATAATTAAACGCCCAGTTGTTGTCTCACCCGTAAAAGCAATCTTTCTGATTCTTTTAGATGAAGCTAATGGCTTACCTGCTTCCAATCCAAAACCACTTACAACATTAAGAACTCCTGGAGGTAATAGATCTCCAATTAATTCCATTAAAAGTAAGATTGATGCTGGTGTTTGTTCAGCTGGTTTTAAAACTACACAATTTCCTGCAGCAAGTGCTGGTGCAAGTTTCCATGTTGCCATTAATAACGGGAAGTTCCAAGGTATAATTTGCGCAACTACACCAAGTGGCTCAGGAATATGATAAGAATACTCACTGTTACTTATCTCTGAAACAGAACCTTCTTCTGCTCTTATTGCTCCAGCAAAATATCTCCAATGATCAACAACTAAGGGTAAATCAGCTGCCATACATTCTCTGATTGGCTTTCCATTATCTAGACATTCAGCGGTAGCTAAAAGCTCAAGGTTTTTTTCAATAACATCAGCTATTTTAAGTAGAATGTTAGATCTTTCAGTTATTGATGTAATTCCCCAAGTAGGAAAAGCAGCATGTGCAGCATCTAATGCAGCCTCAACATCTTTTGCATCTGACCTTGGAACGGAACATATAACTTCATTATTTATTGGGCTCACGTTATCAAAATATTTTCCTGATTTTGGTTTAACGAATTTACCACCTATAAAATTTCCATATTGTTCTTTAAATGGAAATTTAACTTTTAAGTGAGACGTATCTAGTAACGGAGATCGTCCACCTTTTACTGTTTCTGTACTCATTTTTATCCTCTCTCTCTTATTAATATTCTTAAGCTTATTTTTTTTAATTGGCTTAAGTAACTTCTTTTTAGTCACACCTTTATTCTTTTTAACTTTTTTAATATTTTTAGGTGATCGTTTGACCAAGTTTTTCTTAATCTTTTTTTTGGCTTTACGTTTAGACTTTTTGGCTGTTTTTTTTTTTTAATAGCCATCACTTAACTAAACAAAAAAAAGTATTAAGATCTAGGAATTATATTATTAATTTTCTACTTAAGATTGAATATGACCTACATCTTGTGCTTAATTAAAATGTGTCTAATAATTTGACTATGAATGAAAATACAAAAAAAGAATTGCAATCTGCTACTTTCGAAAGGCTTCTTAAGCATTTAAATGAAAGAAAAGATGTTCAAAATATAGATATTATGAACCTTGCTGGTTTTTGTAGAAACTGCTTATCAAAGTGGTATCGAGAAGAAGCAGAGAAAAAAGGTATTGAAATTTCAGATTTAGATGCACGAGAACATGTTTATGGAATGCCTTATCCAGAGTGGAAAGAAAAATATCAAAAATAATTATTTTTCTTTAAGTCTTGGAAATAGTTCTACAAAATTACAAGGTTTATGATTTATATCTAACTGATGTTTTAAAATTCCGTCCCAAGCATCAGTAACTCCTCCTGAAGATCCTGGTAAAGCAAACACATACTTACCATTAGCTAACACAGCACAAGCTCTTGATTGAATAGCAGAAGTGCCAACTGTCTTTAAACTAATTGTTCTAAACACTTCTCCAAAACCTGGAATATGCTTATCAGCAATCTCATTTACTGCCTCTGGTGTTATATCGCGACCCGTGAGTCCCGTACCACCAGTTGTAATTACAACATCTATTTCAGACTGCTTAATCCAATCTTTAAGGATTTTAACAATGTCTTCTTTGTTATCTTTGCAAATTTTTCTATCGATTAATTTATGTTTAGCCTCTTCTAATTTTTTTACTAAGATCGCACCTGACTTATCATTCTCAAAAGTTCTAGTGTCTGTAACTGTTAAAAGTGCTATATTTACAATCATAAAATTAAAATAATTACTGTGATTATATTATCATTTTTATTTCTTCTAACAGCAACTTTATATTCAAGTGTTGGATTTGGAGGTGGCTCTACCTATCTGGCCCTTCTATTAATTTGGGATGTTTCTTACTTGATCTTTCCTGTAATTGCCCTCTTTTGCAACATTATTGTTGTTTCAGGAAATTGCATTAACTATATCAAAGCAGGGAATATAAATATTAAGATACTAACGCCGTACTTAATATCATCGATTCCACTTGCATTCATAGGTGGATCTTTATCAATAGATAAAGAAGTTTTTGAAATTTTACTATTTGTTGTATTGGCACTAGCGGGAACTCTACTTCTCATGAAATTTCAATCTTTTGATCAAAAAATTGAAGTTTATAAAAAGATACCAAAAATATTATCGATATTAATCGGTGCATCTATTGGATTTGTCTCTGGTGTAGTTGGAATTGGTGGCGGAATCTTTTTAAGCCCCATATTACTATTGATTAGAGTGGATAAAGCAAAAAATATTGCAACAGCTGCATCATTATTCATATTAATTAATTCTCTATCAGGTCTAGCTGGTCAATTTACAAAGTCATCAACAATAAATGGGGTTTATGATTATTGGCCATTATTTCTATTTGTTTTAATAGGCGGTCAACTAGGAAACTATTTAAATCTTAAAATTTTTCCCGCAAGAATGTTGGCTCTAGTAACATCGTCACTTGTCATATTTGTCGCTATTCGAATGGGAATGAAGTTGTTTGCATAACAGAAGTATTAAATTATTATAAATAAAATATGAAAACATTTAGAGCTTTTGGACCGACTATAGGAAAAACAAAGTTATCCAAAAAAATTATCACTATATTAAATAATCACGTTGATAAGTCTCAATTATCTAAAAAAAATGATTATAGTTCTAAACTTGCAAGTCAAATTAAGAATGAAATTAAGATACCTAAAACAATAATTAATAAAAGTTTGTTTAAAGAGCTAATAAAAAATATCAAAATTTATCTTGATAAGTCTGACATAAAAAAAATTAAAGAAATTAAGATAATTAATCTATGGGTAGTTAGACAAATAAAAAATGAATATAACCCAATTCATTATCATGAAGGACAATTGTCAGGAGTTGGCTATCTTAGAATCCCAAAAGATATGAATCAAAATAAACTTCTTAAGAATAAAAAGATTAAAACTAATGGAACTATTGATTTTATTAATGGTCAAAAAAATTTTTTAAGTAAAAGCATCTATAATTTAAATCCTAAATTAGGGGATCTACTGATTTTTCCAAATTATTTGATGCATACTGCTTATCCATTTAATGTTGATGGTGAAAGAAGATCCTTTTCATTTAATGCTAAAATATTATTCAAGAAGTGATTTACTAATCAGGCTATTAGATATATAAATAGTTAACCGATTTGATCCATATTGCAGGTACTACCTGCTAAAAAGGAAATCATTATATAATTGGTAAAGGTAGTTGAACTGTATTGCGCACCTGGCATAAAGCCAAAGCACTAAAAAAGTAAGGAATAAAAATGGATATTAATTTTTTTAAAACAACACGAATTTTAGATGGTGGTATGGGGCAAGAATTATTGGCTCGAGGCATGAAATCAAATGGCACATTGTGGAGTGCAAATGCTGTATTAAAAGAAGAATACCATCAACTCTTATTAGATACTCATTTAGATTTTATTAAAGCAGGTGCTGAAGTTATTGTTACAGCCACTTTTACTACTAGACGAATAAGATTACGTGATAATAAAATTGAAGATAAGTTTGAATACTTAAATAAAAAAGCTGGTGAGATAGCTCAAAAAGCTAAAGAACAATATCCTAATGTTTTAATTGCAGGTGGTCTTCCTCCTCAATATTTAACATACGAAGAAGATACAAGACCAGATAATGAAATTAAGCAAAACTTTTATGATCAAGCAAAGCTATTAAATTCTTATGTTGATTTTTTTTACCTAGATGTTTTGTCTAGCATAAAAGAGTTCGAATTAGCCATTGAAGCAATTAAAGAATTTAACAAGCCTTACTTAATTGGTGCTCATATATCTCAAGGAATAAATCTTCCAAGTGGTGAAAAAATATCAGATATTATTAACAATATTAACCATAACAATTTACTAGGATTAATTTTATCGTGCGTTTCTCCTGAAAACTTTTCTGAAAATTTAGAAGAAGTAAAAAATTTAGGTGTTCCTTTTGGATTTAAACTTAATGCTTTTGTGACAACTAAGCCTAAAGATGGTTACACTAACAATTACAATATGAGCAAAACTGGTAACCCAAATGAATTTTTGGGTCAAAGAAAAGATTTAACACCTGAATTGATGGCAAATTTTGTTAAAAGATTTAAAGATACAGGTGCAACTATTTTAGGTGGATGTTGTGAAACAAGACCTTCTCATATTAAGGAAATGGCTAAATTTAAATAGATTAATCGTTATCAGTTAATCCAGCACCAGCACCACTTTCTTTTAAACTGTCATTTTCCTCAACAAAAGTTTCTTCTGAAAGCTTATAGAGCTCATTCCATTCTTTTTCTTCAAACGAGTCTCTATTTTCTAAAACTTTTAAGTAAATATTTTCAGCAGACTCGATAATTTCATTTTTAGTATAGTTTGAATAAATATTATTATTAAAGTTTAATAAAAATTCTCTGTCGTCCATTTTTAAAAATATTCTTTTGCCAATTATTTCTGCTGCCCTGCTTACAAATGGCAAGAAAAGTAATGGATAAGAGACTTTTTTAAACGTTATCTCACTTAAGGTTTCTAAAGTTTTAATCTGATCTAAAAAATTTACCCCTGCAATTATTGGACAATATTCATTTTTATTAGCTTCATTGTCTTGCTTTATGATGCTTATGTTCTCTAACCTTAATTTTTTTTTTTTCTTAAAAAAACTATTTAAGTTTTTAATTCCAGGTAGGCTAAAAATCTCAAGCAGTCTTATATTTTTTCCTATCTCCTCTGCTATACCCCATGAATATCCAGCAGCCCTGCTCGATCTTTTAGAAACTGTATCTATTTCACTTAATGATCTCATGTTGATTAATTATAAACCCAATGTTCATCATAGTTTTTTAATTGTTCGGGTAAAGGTGCTCCTTGAAACATGCATATTCTTAACCATTTATCAGAACGTGGATCAAATTTTAATGCTCCAAAAAATGATAGCTTTAGTCTCAGCATATCAATAGGCATTATTTTTTGGCCAATGGTGTTATCTTGTATTTCAGAATAAGGAAATTTCTCTACTATAAATGCTCTTCTAACAACGTGTCTTAATTCATTATTAGTTGATAAAAGTTTAGCAATGGTCCAGCTATTTTTAGTAACCGATAACAATTCATAAAGTTTTTTAATATCTCTTGCAATTGCTAGAGGTTGCTCTAATTCAGCACCCACTTCATCAAATCTATTTGCTAGTCTTGGCTCTTCTTTATTTTTTGAAATAAACCAAAAATTTAAATTATTTTCATCTTTAGAAAAATCTATCGTTAAGATATCTGGATATTTTTTTTCTAAAATCAGCTTTAAGTCTTCTACCGTTCTTTCAGTTGGAATATTAAAATATTTTTCTTCTTCAGAACTCATTTCTTTAATTAAAGGTGAGGTAATATCATCATAAGGCTCCATCATCATTGAGACAACATATTCAATGCATTCTTCACAATATTCTTTTTCTAAATGTAGATACAATTCATTAAAAGCATAATCTTGCTCAAAATTAAAATCATTATCTAGATAGACAATAAATTCATTAAGATCTTTTAATAAAGATTTAATTTTATTTATTTGATATTCACTTTCAGTATTCCAAGAAGTGATATTCTTTATTGATTTTTTTAAACATTCTAAAAATAAGTTTTTATCTTTCTCTGATATTGTTTTTATCTCTCTTATTTTTTTTAAAGAAATCTCCCTTGCAGAAATCCAATTATTTAAAAGAGTTGGATGGTTAACAATAAATGGCGCCATTCCCAAGCCTGTCGAGTTTCCTATTCCTAAACTTTTGCAAATATTTACATCAAGATTTACAGCTTTTTTTGGGTTCTTACTTTTGGCGACATGGTTAACTTGATCAAAAGTAAATTGTCTAACTAAATAAACTAACATCATCTCCAATCTAAAGGGACCGTAAATTTCTTCTCTATCCTTAATTCTAAATCTATCAGCTAAGCCAAATTTACCAGACCCATAAACTGCAGTTGTTCTGTATAAATAACCAACACTAGCTATTAAGTCATTATCAGGCTGTTTACCTTCACTTAAACATTCAACCACATGATTAAAAACTCTAACTGATTTATTGGCTCTTGAAAGTGTTAGTTCTTTATATGAAAGTCTACCGAATTCTTGTTTAGGAACTTCATTTTGTAATCTTTCAATATCTTGTTTTAAAGGAACACCATCAAAAAGTGTAAAGGCTGCATCCCATTTAGTGGCTATAACTCTATCTGATCTTTCTTCTTCATCCAATTCATTTGCAAAACAAATTAATGAATAAACTCTATTTTTTTTCTTAAATGAATAAACTGCTGTGCCATACCCATGCTCATTTAAACCAAATAAATCTCTTTTATAATCCCAATCTTTAAATTCTTTTAAAAAACTTCTTAAAAATGAAAGTTTAGATTGATGAAATGACCCTAGTCTTGATAATTTCATTACTATATTGGGGTCTCTTAAAGGGATATTCATTAGTTCATTTCTTTATAAAAATTGTACCAATTGTTTCCAAGAATTCCATTAACTTCATTTTCTGAGAAACCAACTTTTTTAAGTCCTACTTCTAAGTTTTCAAACCCTCTTGCATCTAAAAACCAATCAGGTTGTTTTGGAAAACCAGGTTTATTTTTTGATCCTTCTCCATAATTTTTGCTTTTAGTCCAAGTACCATTTCTCATCCACTCAACAATAGTATCTGGTTGGTTTAAGCAAAGATCTGAGCCTATTCCTATTTTTTCAACTCCCATAATCTCAGCTGTCTTAGCTGTCATTTCACAAAAACTTTCTAAAGAACAATCTGTTCCATCTTTTAAATGATGAGGATATAAAGACAGACCCAACATTCCTTTATTTTCTGACAAAATCTTTAACAATTCATTTGATTTGTTTCTCTTAGCTGGATGCCAAAATGATGGGTTTGCATGGGTTATTGCAATTGGTTTTTCACTTATCTCGATTGCATCAATTGTACTTTTTTCTGCTGAATGAGACATATCTATTACAAGACCCCATCTATTCATTTCTTTAATTACTTCTTTGCCAAAATTAGTAACGCCACTATCTATTGCCTCATAGCATCCTGTGGCTAGTAATGACTGGTTATTATAAGTAAGCTGCATAAACCTACATCCTAAATCGTAAACTTTTTCAACCAATCCAATATCATCTTCTATAGGTGAGCAATTTTGAAAACCAAAAAAAACTGCCGTTTTATTTTCAGATTTAGCTTTTTCAATATCTTTAAAACTTTTGCCATGAAAAATTAAGTCAGAATTTTCTGAAAAGTGATTTTTCCAGTTTTTTAATAC